>NZ_JBFAAD010000020.1:0-146551 GCF_040639555.1 Streptomyces sp. NPDC023838 | reverse complement strand
GTGACAGTGCCCCGCACCCCCTCGGGGCGCGGGGCACTGTCACGCCACGGCCTAGTAGAGGTCGCGGTAGGTGTTCCAGCCGTCGCCCAGCTTCACGCGGGACTTGAAGCCGCCGTAGCCGTTCGCGTCGTAACGGAACGCCTCGCCACGGGAGTTGGTGGCGATCAGGTCGGCCCGGCCGTCGCCGTTGAGGTCGCCGGGGGCCGCGATGTTCCTGAACTGCTGCCAGCCGGGGCCGACGTAGACGCGCGACTTGAAGGGCGAGGTGGACACGCCCGTGCCCTGGTACAGGTACAGCTTGCCGTCGCCGGTGCGCGCGACGATGTCGGCCAGACCGTCCCCGGTGAGGTCACCGGCGCCGACGATCTGGTTGTAGGCGTTCCAGCCGCCGCCGACCTTGAGGCGGGAGGCGAAGCCGGTGCCCTGGCCGTTGCCGCGCTGGAGCCACAGCGTGCCGGAATCGTCGCGGGTGAGCAGGTCGCCCTTGCCGTCGTTGTTGAGGTCGCCGGGGCCCACGACCAGGTTGTAGCCGCCCCAGCCGCCGCTGATGTAGGTGGTGTCGGCGTACAGGTTGTTCTGGTAGACCTCGAACAGCTCG
The DNA here is from genome assembly GCF_040639555.1 of Streptomyces sp. NPDC023838. NCBI lineage: Bacteria > Bacillati > Actinomycetota > Actinomycetes > Kitasatosporales > Streptomycetaceae > Streptomyces > Streptomyces sp. NPDC023838. Next base: position 145,953 of record NZ_JBFAAD010000020.1, on the reverse strand, counting down.
GGGTCGCTGTCGGCGTCGAGGGAGGCCGCGTAGCCCATGTGGGCGCCGAGCCAGCCGCCGTCGGAACTCACCTGCTTACGGGCGCTGAGCGTGCCGTTGTTGAGCGCGTAGTAGTAGAACAGCGTTCCCTTGCTGTCCCGGCCCATCAGGTCGCTCTTGCCCCACGTGGTGTTGCCGCCCTGCGAGGCGAACACGACGGAGACGTTCCAGCCGTCGCCGCCCACGATCCGGTCCTTGAAGTTGCCCTTGCCGTCGGCCAGGTAGAGGTAGAGCTTGCCGCCGGGGCCGCGCGTGGCGATGTCGGCGAGGCCGTCGTTGTTGACGTCGTCCAGGGGCACGATCTGGTTGTACGCGTCCCAGCCGCCGCCGATCCGGACGCGCGTCTTCAGTGGGGCGGCGGCGTTGCCGGTGCCCGCGTAGAAGTACAGATCGCCGCCGGGCGTGCGGGCCACGACGTCACCGATGCCGTCGCCGTTCATGTCGTTGGCGCCGACCAGCTGGTCGTAGGCCTGCCAGCCGCCGCCGACCTTGACCTTGGACGCGAACGGGTCGCCGGTGGCGCTGCCGTTGCCCAGGTACAGGTACAGGTCGCCGGAGGGGGTGCGGGCCAGCAGGTCGTACTTGCCGTCGCCGTTGACGTCACCGGGGGCGAAGAGCTTGTTGTACGCGTTCCAGCCCTGGCCGGTCCAGTTGGGGTACGAGGCGCCGCCGGTGCTCACGCCCGCGTACAGCGACAGGGTCCCCGTGGGGGACACGGTCAGCAGCTCGGAGGAGCCGTCGCCGTCCAGGTCGCCGGGGGTGATCAGGTCCTTGTACGGGCCGAAGGTGTTGGTGGCGAACTCCAGTTCCTGCGTGGCCGTCTCCACGTAGGCCTTGCCGTTGATCGCCCGGTAAAGGAGGTCGCCGGAGCCGTCCTTGTCGACGTCCAGACGGGGCTTCAGCGGGGTGGCCGCGGCCGCGGCGGACCGCTTGGCGTGGTGCGGCAGCGTCAGCGACGGCCGCGCGGTGAGCTCCGGCCCGGCCGGCTTGACGGCCGTGTGCGGCGCCTTGGGCGTCTCGTCGGCCGCGGCCGTGCCCGAGAGCAGCATGCCGGCCGAGAGCGCGAGGGCGGTGCAGGCCGCGAGGCGGCCGGGGCGCGATATGCGCAGAGAAGACAAAATTCCCCCCAGGGAATATGCGGGTGGAACCGGGTCGAATTCATCGCGGCTCACGCGAAAGCGGAGCACGCGGGAACATTCCTCGCGGGGCCCACACGCAGCGCGTCGAAACAGACGTTGAGGCACGCGTGGCCGCTCACGAAGGAATGCCCAAATCCCCCCGGGAATGTGCGTGAAGCCTACAGCTGATGAGAGGGTGGTTGAAGGGGAAAATGGGCCACGAGCGAAACCCGCGACCCATTCGAGACCAGGCGGAACCAAGCGGGATCAGGTGGAACCAAGCGGGATCAGGCGGGACCAAGCGAGACCGGCCAGGGGAGCCCGGGCAGCCGCCCTGGGGAGCCCCGCCGCCGCTCAGCTCTTGCGATGCCCTATCAGCCGCGGTTTCTGCTCCAGCCCGTCCAGCCCGTGCCACGCCAGGTTCACCAGGTGCGCGGCCACCTCCGCCTTCTCGGGCTTGCGCACGTCCAGCCACCACTGGCCGGTCAGCGCGACCATCCCGACCAGCGCCTGCGCGTACAGCGGGGCGAGCTTCGGGTCGAAGCCGCGGGCCTTGAACTCCAGGCCGAGGATGTCCTCGACCTGGGTCGCGATGTCGGAGATCAGCGAGGCGAAGGTGCCCGTCGACTGGGCCACCGGCGAGTCCCGCACCAGGATGCGGAAGCCGTCCGTGTACTTCTCGATGTAGTCGAGCAGCGCGAACGCGGCCTGTTCCAGGAGCTCGCGCGGGTGCCCCGCCGTCAGGGCGCCCGTCACACCGTCCAGGAGCGAGCGCATCTCACGGTCGACCACCACCGCGTACAGCCCCTCCTTGCCGCCGAAGTGCTCGTAGACCACCGGCTTGGAGACGCCGGCCTTCGCCGCGATCTCCTCCACCGAGGTGCCCTCGAAGCCCTTCTCGGCGAAGAGCGTGCGGCCGATGTCCAGCAACTGCTCCCGGCGCTCCGCGCCCGTCATCCGGGTACGACGGGTCCGCCGGGGTCGTTCGGTGCCCGCCGAGCCGTTGGTGCTGGTCGTGCGGGTGGTGCTGGAGTCGGTCGCCACGTCCTCCATCATGCCGCCTCTGCGGCCTTCTCCTTGCGGGCGCTCTCCTCGGCTGCCTTCTCCGCACGCCGGGACGGGGCGCCCGGCTCGCTGCGCTTGGCGTCCAGGCGGGCCTCGGTGGGCCAGCGCACGTCGTACGCCCAGCCCAGCTGCTCGCACCAGCGGATGATCCGGGCGCTGGAGTCGATCTGGCCGCGCATCACGCCGTGCCGCGCCGAGGTGGGGTCGGCGTGGTGCAGGTTGTGCCAGGACTCGCCGCACGACAGGACCGCCAGCCACCACACGTTGCCGGAGCGGTCGCGCGACTTGAAGGGGCGCTTGCCGACCGCGTGGCAGATGGAGTTGATGGACCAGGTCACGTGGTGCAGCAGCGCGACCCGCACCAGCGAACCCCAGAAGAACGCGGTGAACGCGCCCCACCAGGACATCGTCACCAGACCGCCGACGATCGGCGGGATGGCGAGGGACAGGATCGTCCAGAAGACGAAGTCGCGCGAGATCCGGCGGATCGCCGGGTCCTTGATCAGGTCCGGCGCGTACTTCTCCTGCGAGGTCTGCTCCTCGTTGAACATCCACGCGATGTGGGCCCACCACAGGCCCTTCATCAGCGCGGGCAGCGTCTCGCCGAACCGCCACGGAGAGTGCGGGTCGCCGTCCGCGTCGGAGAACTTGTGGTGCTTGCGGTGGTCCGCCACCCAGCGCACCAGCGGGCCCTCCACGGCCATCGAACCGGCCACCGCGAGAGCGATCCGCAGCGGGCGCTTGGCCTTGAAGGAGCCGTGCGTGAAGTAGCGGTGGAAGCCGATGGTGACGCCGTGGCAGCCCAGGTAGTACATGAACACCATCAGGCCGAGATCCAGCCAGCTCACGCCCCAGCCCCAGGCCAGCGGTACCGCGGCGAGCAGGGCCACGAACGGCACGACGATGAAGAGCAGCAGCGCGATCTGTTCCACGGACCGTTTGCTCTCGCCCCCGCGGGTCGCGGAGGAATCCGGCGGCTCGGTGGCCGGATCGATCAGGTCGGGGCTTGTGGTCATTGGGGAATCCCCTGGGGGTGAGTGGAGAGACGAGAGGCCCGGCTACGGATCCGTAACCTACGGCGACGTAAGTATGGCAGTGGCCCGCCGCCGTACAAGAGGGCACAAGAGGGCGGTGGACTGCGTCGCGCGTACGGACACCTATCCTGGGTCTCGTCGGACAGCGCGGTCCGCAAGCCTCCAGTACCCCTCCAGACGTGCTCAAACACTGCAAGGAGCCGCACCTGTGAGCAGTGCCGACCAGACCCCCGCCGCCAGCCCCGAGCTTCGCGCCGACATCCGCCGACTGGGTGACCTCCTGGGCGAGGCGCTCGTCCGCCAGGAAGGGCCCGAGCTCCTGGAGCTCGTCGAGCGCGTGCGCGCCCTCACCCGTACGGACGGCGAGGCAGCCGCCGAGCTGCTCGGCGGGACCGAGGTGGAGACCGCCGCCAAGCTCGTACGGGCCTTCTCCACCTACTTCCACCTCGCCAACGTCACCGAGCAGGTGCACCGCGGCCGCGAGCTGCGCGCCCACCGGGCCGCCGAGGGCGGGCTGCTCGCCCGCACCGCCGACATGCTCAAGGACGCCGACCCCGAGCACCTGCGCGCGGCCGTCAAGAACCTGAACGTGCGCCCGGTCTTCACCGCGCACCCCACGGAGGCGGCCCGCCGCTCCGTCCTCAACAAGCTGCGCCGGATCGCCGCGCTCCTGGAGACACCGGTCAGCGAGTCCGACCGGCGCCGCCTGGACCTGCGCCTGGCCGAGAACATCGACCTCATCTGGCAGACCGACGAGCTGCGCGTGGTGCGCCCCGAGCCCGCCGACGAGGCCCGCAACGCCATCTACTACCTGGACGAGCTGCACGCGGGCGCGGTCGGCGACGTCCTGGAGGACCTGGCGGCCGAGCTGGAGCGGGTCGGCGTCGAGCTGCCCGCCGGCACCCGCCCGCTCACCTTCGGCACCTGGATCGGCGGCGACCGCGACGGCAACCCCAACGTGACCCCGCAGGTCACCTGGGACGTGCTGATCCTCCAGCACGAGCACGGCATCAACGACGCGCTCGAAGTGATCGACTTCCTGCGCGGGCTGCTCTCCAACTCGATCCGCTACGCGGGCGCCACCGAGGAGCTCCTCGCCTCCCTCCAGGCCGACCTGGAGGCGCTGCCCGAGATCAGCCCCCGCTACAAGCGGCTCAACGCCGAGGAGCCCTACCGGCTCAAGGCGACCTGCATCCGCCAGAAGCTGGTCAACACCAAGGAGCGGCTCGCCAAGGGCACCCCGCACCAGGCGGGCCGCGACTACCTGGGCACCTCCGAGCTGATCGCCGACCTCACCCTGATCCAGACGTCGCTGCGCGCCCACCGCGGCGCGCTCTTCGCCGACGGCCGGATGGACCGGACGATCCGCACGCTGGCCGCCTTCGGCCTCCAGCTCGCCACCATGGACGTACGCGAGCACGCCGACGCGCACCACCACGCGCTCGGCCAGCTCTTCGACCGCCTGGGCGAGGAGTCCTGGCGGTACGCGGACATGCCGCGCGAGTACCGCCAGAAGCTGCTCGCCAAGGAGCTCCGCTCGCGCCGCCCGCTGGCCCCCACCCCGGCGCCGCTGGACGAGGCCGGGCAGAAGACCCTGGGCGTCTTCGGCACGATCAAGGAGGCCTTCGAGCGGTTCGGCCCCGAGGTGATCGAGTCGTACATCATCTCGATGTGCCAGGGCGCCGACGACGTCTTCGCGGCCGCCGTCCTCGCCCGCGAGGCCGGGCTCGTCGATCTGCACGCGGGCTGGGCGAAGATCGGCATCGTGCCGCTCCTGGAGACCACGGACGAGCTGCGCGCCGCCGACGTCATCCTCGACGAGATGCTGGCCGACCCCTCCTACCGGCGCCTGGTGTCGCTGCGCGGCGACGTCCAGGAGGTCATGCTCGGCTACTCCGACTCCTCCAAGTTCGGCGGCATCACCACCAGCCAGTGGGAGATCCACCGCGCCCAGCGCAGGCTGCGCGACGTCGCCCACCGCTACGGCGTCCGGCTGCGGCTCTTCCACGGCCGCGGCGGCACCGTCGGCCGCGGCGGCGGCCCCTCGCACGACGCGATCCTCGCGCAGCCCTGGGGCACCCTGGAGGGCGAGATCAAGGTGACCGAGCAGGGCGAGGTCATCTCCGACAAGTACCTCATCCCCTCGCTGGCCAGGGAGAACCTGGAGCTGACGGTGGCCGCCACCCTCCAGGCCTCCGCCCTGCACACCGCCCCGCGCCAGTCCGACGAGGCGCTCGCGCGCTGGGACGCGGCGATGGACACGGTCTCCGACGCCGCCCACGCGGCCTACCGCAAGCTGGTCGAGGACCCGGACCTGCCCGCGTACTTCTTCGCCTCCACCCCCGTCGACCAGCTCGCCGAGCTGCACCTGGGCTCGCGCCCCTCGCGCCGCCCGGACTCCGGTGCGGGCCTGGACGGGCTGCGGGCGATCCCGTGGGTCTTCGGCTGGACGCAGTCGCGGCAGATCGTGCCCGGCTGGTACGGCGTCGGCTCGGGCCTGAAGGCGCTGCGCGAGGCCGGCCTGGACACGGTCCTGGACGAGATGCACGAGCAGTGGCACTTCTTCCGGAACTTCATCTCCAACGTGGAGATGACCCTGGCCAAGACGGATCTGCGGATCGCCCGCCACTACGTCGACACACTGGTGCCGGACGAGCTCAAGCACGTCTTCGCGGACATCGAGGCCGAGCACGCGCTCACGGTGAGCGAGGTACTGCGCATCACCGGCGGCGAGGAGCTCCTCGGCTCGCACCCGGTGCTCCAGCAGACCTTCGCGATCCGGGACGCCTATCTGGACCCGATCTCCTACCTCCAGGTCTCGCTGCTGGCCCGCCAGCGGGCCGAGGCGGAGCGCGGCGAGAGCCCCGACCCGCTGCTCGCCCGGGCGCTGCTGCTCACCGTCAACGGTGTCGCGGCGGGCCTGCGCAACACCGGCTGATCCCCGCGCGGGACACGGCGAAGCCCCGGTGGCCGATCGGCCACCGGGGCTTCGCCGTACGTACGCGAGCTAGGAGTTGTACGTCGACTGCGCGCGCTCAAGACCCTCGATGACCAGCGCCTCGACGGCGTCGGCCGCGCGGTCCACGAAGTAGTCGAGCTCCTTGCGCTCGGTCGACGAGAAGTCCTTCAGGACGAAGTCCGCGACCTGCATCCGGCCCGGCGGACGGCCGATGCCGAAGCGGACGCGGTGGTAGTCCGGGCCGAACGACTTGGTCATCGACTTGAGGCCGTTGTGGCCGTTGTCGCCGCCGCCGAGCTTCAGGCGGAGCACTCCGTAGTCGATGTCCAGCTCGTCGTGGACGGCCACGACGTTCTCCGTCGGCACCTTGTAGAAGTCCCGCAGCTGGGTGACGGGGCCGCCCGACAGGTTCATGTACGACAGCGGCTTGGCCAGGATCACCCGGCGGTTCAGCGGCCCGGCCGGGCCGATACGGCCCTCGACGACCTGGGCCCGCGCCTTGTGCGCCTTGAACTTGGCGCCCATGCGCTCCGCGAGCAGGTCCGCGACCATGAACCCGACGTTGTGCCGGTTGGCGGCGTACTCGGGGCCGGGATTGCCGAGGCCCACGACGAGCCAGGGGGCGTCCATGTGCGTCTGTCTCCGCGGGGAGTAGGGGAGGGGGTGCGGGGAGCGCCGGAGCGCCCCCCGCGGTCAGGCTCAGGCCTCGGCGGACGCGTCGCCCTCGGCGGCGTCGGCGGCCGGCTCCTCGGCCTGGGCGGCCAGGATCTGGATGACGACGGCCTCGGGGTCGGTGGCCAGGGTGGTGCCCTTGGGCAGCGGGACGTCCTTGGCGTGGATGGAGGCGCCGGCCTCCAGGCCCTCGATGGAGACGGTGACGGAGGTCGGGATGTGGGTGGCCTCGGCCTCGACGGAGAGCGTGTTCAGCACGTTCTCGACGAGGAAGCTGCCCGGGGCGAGCTCGCCCTCGGTCTCGACGACGACCTCGACGGTGACCTTCTCGCCCTTCTTGACGAGCAGCAGGTCGACGTGGACCAGGTAGCCCTTGATGGCGTCACGCTGGACGGCCTTCGGGATCGCGAGCTCGGTCTTGCCGTCGATGTCCAGGGAGAGCAGGACGTTCGGGGTACGCAGGGCGAGCAGCAGCTCGTGGCCCGGCAGGGTCACGTGGACCGGCTCGGTGCCGTGACCGTAGACGACGGCCGGAACCTTGTTGTCGCGGCGGATGCTGCGGGCGGCGCCCTTGCCGAAGCTGTTACGGACCTCGGCGGCGAGCTTGACCTCGGACATGTGCACTCCTCGTATACGCAGATGGATAGCTGTGGGGGCACCACCCTGCTCATTTAGAGCTTGGGGGAGGTCACCCGGCCACGACTGGCCTGCTACGAAGAGCGCGTCGATAACGGACCGCCGTACCTATGGGTACGGCCTCCCTCGCCGAGCAACTCGATGAGTCTACCCGGCGGGAAGGCCGTACCCAAAAGGATCTTCTGAGACCCCGTGGGGACTACTGCTCCTCGAAGAGGCTGGTGACCGAGCCGTCCTCGAAGACCTCGCGGATCGCGCGGGCGATCGACGGGGCGATCGAGAGCACCGTGATCTTGTCGAGCTCCAGGTCGGACGGGTCCGGCAGGGTGTTCGTGAAGACGAACTCGCTGACCTTGGAGTTCTTCAGCCGGTCGGCCGCGGGGCCGGACAGGATGCCGTGCGTGGCCGTCACGATGACGTCCTCGGCGCCGTGCGCGAACAGGGCGTCGGCGGCGGCGCAGATGGTGCCACCGGTGTCGATCATGTCGTCGACCAGGACGCAGACGCGGCCCTTGACGTCACCGACGACCTCGTGGACGGTCACCTGGTTGGCGACGTCCTTGTCACGGCGCTTGTGAACGATCGCCAGCGGCGCGTCCAGACGGTCGCACCAGCGGTCGGCGACGCGCACACGGCCGGCGTCCGGGGAGACGATCGTGAGCTTGGAGCGGTCCACCTTGGCGCCCACGTAGTCCGCGAGGACCGGCAGGGCGGTGAGGTGGTCGACCGGACCGTCGAAGAAGCCCTGGATCTGGTCGGTGTGCAGGTCGACCGTGAGGATCCGGTCGGCGCCCGCGGTCTTGAGGAGGTCCGCGATCAGCCGGGCGGAGATCGGCTCGCGGCCCTTGTGCTTCTTGTCCTGGCGGGCGTACCCGTAGGACGGCACGATCACGGTGATGGAGCGGGCCGACGCGCGCTTCAGCGCGTCGATCATGATCAGCTGCTCCATGATCCACTTGTTGATCGGAGCCGTGTGACTCTGGATCAGGAAGCAGTCGGCGCCGCGCGCCGACTCCTGGAAGCGGACGTAGATCTCACCGTTGGCGAAGTCGAAGGCCTTCGTCGGCACGAGGCCGACACCCAGCTGGTGCGCGACCTCCTCGGCCAGCTCGGGGTGGGCGCGGCCGGAGAAGAGCATCAGCTTCTTCTCGCCGGTCGTCTTGATCCCGGTCACAGCACTGTCTCCTCAGAGGTGTCTTCTGCTGCTGAGCCCGCGCGGTCCCTTGGCGACGAGCCAGCCGAATCGTGTGCGTCTATCACGGTACGCCGTGACCGGCGCAGATGTTTCCGGTCAGTTTTCGCCAACGGCCTCTTCGGAGGCGGCCGCAGCCGCCTGCGCGGCCGCGCTGCCCGGCCGCTTGCGGGCCACCCAGCCCTCGATATTCCGCTGCTGGCCACGGGCGACGGCCAGCGAGCCGGCGGGCACGTCCTTGGTGATGACGGACCCGGCCGCGGTGTAGGCGCCGTCCCCCACTGTGACAGGAGCAACAAACATGTTGTCCGAGCCCGTCTTGCAGTGCGAGCCGATCGTGGTGTGGTGCTTGGCCTCGCCGTCGTAGTTCACGAAGACGCTGGCCGCGCCGATGTTCGAGTACTCGCCGATGGTGGCGTCACCCACGTACGACAGGTGCGGGACCTTGGTGCCCTCACCGATCGTCGCGTTCTTGGTCTCGACGTACGTGCCGATCTTCGCCTTCACGCCGAGGCGGGTACCCGGACGCAGATAGGCGTACGGGCCCACCGACGCGCCCTCGCCCACCTCGGAGTCGTACGCCACGGTGTTGTCCACGCGCGCGTCCTGGCCCACCTGGGTGTCGGTCAGACGGGAGTTGGGGCCGACCTCCGCGCCGCGGCCCAGGTGCGTGGAGCCGAGCAGCTGGGTGCCCGGGTGGACCAGGGCGTCCTGCTCGAAGGTCACCGTGACGTCCACGAAGGTGGTGGCCGGGTCGACGACGGTCACGCCCGCGAGCATCGCGCGCTCGAGCAGACGGTCGTTGAGCAGCCGGCGGGCCTCCGCGAGCTGGACGCGGTTGTTGATCCCGAGGATCTCGCGGTGGTCGCCGCCGACCGAGGCGCCGACGCGGTGCCCGGCTTCGCGCAGGATGCCGAGGACGTCCGTGAGGTACTCCTCGCCCTGGCTGTTGTCGGTACGGACCTTGCCGAGCGCGTCCGCGAGCAGGGCGCCGTCGAAGGCGAAGACGCCGGAGTTGATCTCCTTGATGGCGCGCTGGGCCTCGGTGGCGTCCTTGTGCTCGACGATCGCGGTGACCGCGCCGGACTCGCCGTCGCGCACGATCCGGCCGTAGCCGGTCGAGTCGGGGACCTCGGCGGTCAGCACGGTGACGGCGTTGCCGTCCTCCTCGTGCGTACGGGTCAGGGCGGCCAGCGTGGCGCCCGTGAGCAGCGGGGTGTCGCCGCAGACCACGACGACGGTGCCCTCGATGGACTGGCCGAGCTCCTCCAGGGCCATCCGCACGGCGTGACCGGTGCCGTTCTGCTCGTACTGGACGGCGGTGCGCACGGAGGAGTCGATCGCGCCGAGGTGGGCGCCGACCTGCTCACGGGCGTGGCCGACGACCACGACGAGGTGCTCGGGGTCGAGCTCACGGGCGGCCGCCACGACGTGGCCGACGAGCGAGCGCCCGCAGATCTCGTGCAGGACCTTGGGGGTGGCCGACTTCATGCGGGTGCCCTCACCCGCGGCGAGGACGACGACGGCTGCCGGGCGATTGGCGCTCACGGGAAATGCCCTTCGGCTTTGTGTGGTGGACATCCGCAGGATACCGGGGGGTCCGTGGGCGGAAATCCGGGTGGGGAGGGGGAAACACGGCGGGTCCTGACTGGGACAGTCAGGACCCGACGCAGAAGCTCCCCCGCCAGGACTCGAACCCGGACATAGGGCACCAAAAGCCCCAGTGCTGCCAATTACACCACGGGGGATGGAAACCGACTTAACCGGACATTGCGTCAGGCCGTCGGATCGGCACCCAACACTATGCCGTACCAAGCGCCTTCCATGCGACGGTGGAGATCGGCGCTCTCGATTCACCAGATTGACGGACGACCACCGGAACCGTGCATGTTCGATTGCGTTCTGTGCTGTTGAAGTCGCCGGAAAATCGCTGGCGGCCGCCCGTAGGCTGGATGGCATGACCGCAACGGGGGCAGACCACGACTCCGCGGGGATGACCTCCCGCGGCTGGTGGTGGTGGGAACGGCGGCGCAGTGCCGCCCTGGACATCGGACTGGGGCTGGCCTCCGCGTTCGAGTGCGCATTGGAAGGTGTGAAGTTCGCCGGGGACGCGGGGGTCCCCGTACCGGCCGGGGTGCTGTTCGGCCTGGCGGCCGGGGTGACCCTGGCCGCGCGGCGGCGCTGGCCGGTGGCGGTCGTGCTGATCTCGATCGCCGTGACCCCGGCCAACATGGGGTTCCTGCTCGGCATCGTCGGGCTCTACACGCTGGCCGCCTCCGAGGTGCCGCGCCGCATCACGGCGGCGCTGGCCGGAATGTGTCTGGTGGGCACGTTCATCGTCACGTTCGTCCGGATGAACCAGAGCGTCGACGACGGCGCGTTCGACGGCGGCCGGTGGCTGGTGTCGCTCTTCTCGGTCGTGATGGCGCTCGGCCTGACCGCGCCGCCGCTGCTCCTCGGGCTGTATATAGGGGCCCGGCGCCGTCTGATGGAGTCGCTGCGCGAGCGTGCCGACTCGCTGGAGCGGGAGCTGTCGCTGCTCGCGGACCGCGCCGAGGAGCGCGCCGAGTGGGCCCGTACGGAGGAACGCACCCGGATCGCCCGCGAGATGCACGACGTGGTCGCCCACCGGGTGTCCCTGATGGTGGTGCACGCCGCCGCGCTCCAGGCGGTGGCCCGCAAGGACCCGGAGAAGGCCGTCAAGAACGCGGTGCTGGTCGGGGACATGGGCCGCCAGGCGCTGACGGAGCTGCGGGAGATGCTCGGCGTGCTGCGCACGGGGGAGGCGGTACGGGCCGAGGCGCCGGCGCCGGTCCCGCTCGCGGCCGTGGGCGCCGCCGCCGCGGCTGCCGCGGCCGCCGCCGAGGAGGGGCCGTGCCTGGCCGACATCGAGGCGCTGGTCGGCCAGTCCCGGGAGGCCGGGATGGTGGTCGAGATGACGGTCCACGGGGCGGTGCGGGTCTACGACGCGCTGGTGGAGCAGACCGCATACCGGGTGGTGCAGGAGGCGCTCACGAACGTGCACAAGCACGCGGCGGGGGCGAAGGTGATGGTCCGCCTCGCCCATCGGGACGGCGAGGTCGCGATGCAGGTCGAGAACGGCCCGGCGGACGGGGCGAGTCCTGACGCGGGGCTTCCCAGTGGGGGCAACGGTCTGGTCGGGATGCGCGAGCGGGTGCTGGCGCTGGGTGGCGTCTTCGTTTCCGGGGTCACGGACGGGGGCGGATGGCGGGTGTCGGCGGTGCTGCCGGACCAGGTGGGGTGAGGTCCGTGGGGGCTGAGGTCCGTTTCCGGCCGCGGGCCGTCGCGGGCTGAGCGCTCCCCCAAGTTCTCGGCTTCGCTCGAACAGGGGGACCCCCATCGCGGCGGAGCCGCACGATGTGACAGCCCCGCGCCCCTTGAATACCGCTACGCGGCAATCCCCTGGGCGCCCCGAAGGGGCGCTCTCAGGGGCGCGGGGCTGTGACATATGCGGCTCCGCCGCGTGGGCGCGAGCAACCCACCACCGGCCCGCAGACGGACACCGGGCCACATATCAGCGTGGCGATGTCAGGCGGATCGGCTGGACGCCCGTCATCAGCGTGTTCAGGGCCAGGTCGAGGTCCGCGCCCAGGTACCAGTCGCCCGTGTGGTCGATGCTGTAGACGCGGCCCTCGGTGTCGATGGCCAGGACCGCCTGCTGGTCGCCCTCCTCGCCGAGCGGGGCGAGCTCCGTCTCCAGGGCGCGGCCGAGGTCGGCGAACGTACGGGCCAGGTGCAGGCCCGCCACGGGGTCGAAGCGGACGGTCGCGGGCGCGTTGTGGCGGCCGGGCCCCGGCGCCGTCAGCCGCAGGCCGCCGAACTCGGCCCACGCCTCCACGGCCGCCGGGAACACGGTGTGCCGGTGCCCGGCGGGCGAGGTGTGCGAGCGCAGCACGTCGGCCCAGGCCTCGGCCTGCCTGATGTCCCAGCGGCCGGGGTGCCACCCGGCGGCGCGCAGCGCGGCGTCGACGGGCACGGGGAAGCGGGTGGTGGACACGTCCGGCATCGCGTTCGGTTCAGCCCTTCTCGGCGGCGGGGTCGACGGCTCGTACGCCGAAGTGGGCGAGGAGTGCGGTACAGGAACGACAGGGCGGCGCGTAGCTGCCGTGCAGCGGGTCGCCGTCCTCGCGGATGCGGCGGGCCGTCACCTTGGCGTGCTTGAGCGCGCGGCGGGCCTCGCCGTGGGTCAGGGGCTTGCGGCCGGACCTGCGCGACTTGCCCGCGCGGGCCGACTCCAACGAGCTGAGCTGGCGCGACAGCAGGATCGCCTCCGGGCAGCGCCCGGTGAACCGCTCGCGCTGGCCGCTGGTGAGGGTGTCGTGGAAGTCCTGTACGAGCGGGTGGAGCACGGGCGGCTGGTCGCCCTTGCCGGCGGTGCAGGTCAGTGTCTCGCCCCGGACCGAGAGCGCGGCGGCCACGGCGGGCAGGATGCCGTCGCGGCGGTGCAGCAGGACGGGCGCGGAGGTGATCGTGGTGCTCCACTGCAGGCGGGGGTCGCCGGAGCGCGGATCTCCGGAGCGCGGGTCGCCCGAGCGCGGTTCGCCGCCGCGCGGGTCGGCTGTTCCTGCTCCTCCCCCTGCGGCGGCTCCGGCCCGCGGGTCCCCCGTCCGGGAGGCGGCGTCCGCCGCTGCGCCCGATATGTCGGTCGTTCCGTGCATGGTGCTCGCTGTCCCTCCCGTTGCCGGCGCTGACCGCCGCCGGTGTCAACGCCCCCGTTAACGCCCCGTTCAACGCCCCGCTGCGGGGAACAGACTGCCAAATGTGCCCAGTGGTACGGAAGCTGGGGCACTGATGTCACTACGTCCGTGTCGTCACTATCGCCGCACGGTGACCCGCTTGTGACACCTGGTCACGGTGGTACGGGGCGGGGGTGCGGGGCAGGGACCCGGTATTGCCCCACCGCATAGTCTGGTTCCTCACCAGCCAGACGCAGCAGCTCGCACGCAGGGGGCATCCGCCATGACGACAGGTCGGCTCGGGCACGCCGCGCCACCGAACGCGGCCTATGCCGGACAGGTCGTGAACTTCCCGGACCCGGTCCGCGCCTCCCGCCACCCCAGAGGGGTGCGGGTGGACGCGAACGGGCGCCCGGACTTCTCCGCGTACGCGCGCGCGGCCGCCGAGATCGCGGAGCCGCCGGAGGGCTTCGGCGTGGACGAGCTGCGGCTGACCGACTACGTGTCGGCCAACGCGGCGCTCGCCGCCGACGGCCACGAGCTGTGGGACACCGTGCCCGCCGTGGCCACCCCGCACGGCTGGACCTGGCACCACGTGCCCGGCACCCGCCGGCTGGAGCTGGTCCCGGTCGAGGTGAAGGCGCTGCTGCGGCACCACGGCGGTCTGGCGACCACCAGTGTCGACCAGGACAAGCGCGGCACCCGCCCGCTCCAGGAGACGCGCCCGGCGCACTTCGGGGTGCCCAAGGACCTGGTCTCGGTCTCCGAGTCCCAACTCCTCGGCGTGGAGGAGGACTTGGGGTACCGACTGCCGGGCGCGTACCGGGCGTTCCTGAAGGCGGCGGGCGGCTGCGCGCCGGTGGGCGCGGCGCTCGACGCGGAGCTGGGGCTCCTGGTGGACCAGCCGTTCTTCACCGTGCGCGACCAGGCGGCGGTCAACGACCTCGTCTACATCAACAAGTGTCTGCGCGACCATCTGACCAAGGACTACCTGGGCGTGGCCTTCGTGCAGGGCGGCATCCTCGCCGTCAAGGTGAAGGGCTCCGCCATCGGCTCGGTCTGGTTCTGCGCGTACGACGACGCGCGCGACCAGGACGGCTGGAGCGTGCAGGAGCGCGTGGAGCGGCTGCTGCTGCCCTGCGGGACGGACTTCGACGACTTCCTCCAGCGGCTGGCGGGCAACCCGCCGGAGCTGGAGACCGTGGCGAACCTGATGGTGGACGGCGGCTTCGCGCGCGCCGTGCCGGTGGGGGAGTGAGTGTGATGGTGACCTTCGCCCAGGCGCAGGAGCGCGCGGAAGAGTGGATCAACGGGGACGTGCCCGCGTACCAGCACCGTGAGGTGCGGGTGCGGGAGTTCGAGCTGGGCTTCGTGGTGTGGGCCGAGGACCGCGCCGAGGGCCCGTCCTCGGACGGCGGCCGCCAGCGGCTCGTCATCGCCCGGGACAGCGGGGAGGCCACGCTGTGGCCCGGCCTGCCGGTGGGTGAGGTGATCCGCCGGTACGAGGAGGAGTACGGCGTGCCGGACGAGCCCGAGGACGAGGTGCCGCCGCGCGCGCCGGAACGGATCGACCTGAACCAGACGTCGTTCCTGCTGACGCCACCGGAGTGGCTCCAAGAGGCGGCGGACCGGATGGGGATCCCCGACGCCCGTGAGCCGGACGGGACGCCTGCGGGCGCCGCGACGGCGGCGGGGGAGGGTGCGACGCCCGTGCCCGCGCAGTCCGGCCCTGGCCAGCCCGGCCCCGGCCAGCCTGCTCCCGCCCAGCCCGGTCCCGGGCAGTCGGGTCCTGCTTGGCCGGGGGCGGCGGCTCCGGCCGCGCCGGGGGAGGGTGCGGCGTCCGTGCCCGCGCAGTCCGGTCCTGCCCAGCCCGGCCCCGGCCAGCCTGCCCAGCCCGGTCCCGGGCAGTCGGGTCCTGCTTGGCCGGGGGCGGCGGCTCCGGCCGCGTCGGGGTCGGTGGCTGCCGGTGCCGCTGCTGCGGCCGGGGAGGACGCGGCGCCCGCGCAGGGCGCGCCCGCCTGGCCGGGGGCGACGCCTCCGCCCGCGCCCGCGCAGCCCGGTCCCGCGTGGCCGGGTGGGACGCCCGCGCCGTCCGGTGGTGTCGCGTGGCCCGCGCCGACCGCCGACGTGCCGTCGGGGGCGACCCCGTGGGCCGGTACGGACACGAACGCCGGGTCGGACGAAGGTTCCGTACCGCTTCCGGCGACGGTGTTCGCCCCGCCACTGTCCGGTTCGGACGCCGACGACACCCCTCCGCCGAGGGCTCTGCCCGAGGCCAAGACGGCCCTGCTCCAGGGCGGCAGCCAGCTCCCCCCGACGGCCATCGCCCCGGCCCTCGACCCACAGGCTCCGGCGCCGGGTGTGCCTGGCGGTCCTGGCGTGCCCCCCGGTCCCGGTGTACCTGGTGCCCCGGCTACGCCGGTCGGCCCCGGTAGTCCGGGTGCGCCTGGTGCCCCGGCGGGCTCCGGTACGCCGGTCGGCTCGGGTGGTCCGGGTGCGCCCGGCGGCCCCGCCGTGCCCCCCGGCCCCGGCGTGGCCCCCGGCCCCGGTGCACCTGGTGCCCCCGGCACGCCGGTCGGCCATGGCGGCCCCGGTGCACCCGGTGCCCCCGGCGGCCCCGGCCAGCCCGGTGCCCCCGGCCAGCCCCCCGCCCCCGCCGCACCCGGCGCCCCGGGCGCGCCCGTCGGCCCCGCCGGTCCTGGCGCCTCCGGCGCCCCCGGCGCCGGTCGGCCCTCCGCCGCCGACATCGCCGATGCCGCCACCAGTAAGGCCGCTCCGCCGCGTGGGGCCCGGGGGAGTACTCCGCCACCGCCCGGGGAGCCCGGGGTGCCCGGGGCTCGGGCCGGGGCGCCCGCGTACGTACCCACGCAGATGGTTTCGCAGCTCGGGCCCGACGGGCCGCAGCCTGCCGGGCCGCCCACGCCGCCGCCTCCGGGCGGGGGTGTGCACCATGCCGCGACCATGCTGGCCGACCCGAGCCAGCTCGGCCCCGGCGGTCCCGGCGGTCCCGGTGGACCCCAGCCGCCCTCGCCTCCGGGTCCGCCCGGCGCCCCCGGTGCCGGTCGTGCACCGCAGCCGCCCGGGCCTCCCGGCGCCCCCGGTGTGCCGCAGCCTCCCGGCCCGCCCGGCGTGCCCGGTGCGCCCCAGCCCCCCGGCCCGCCCGGCGTACCCGGTGGCAGCAGTGGTGGCGGGGCGCACTACGCCGCGACCATGCTCGCCGACCCGAATCAGCTCGGGCCCGGCGGGCGGCCCGGTGCGCCCCAGCCCCCCGGCCCGCCCGGGGCTCCCGCCACGCCGCCTCCGCCCGGCGGTGGTGTGCACCACGCGGCCACCATGCTCGCCGGGCCCGCCCAGATGGGGCCCGGCGCGCCGCAGCCGCCCGCGTACGGCTACCCCCAGCAGCCCACCGGTCTGCCGACCGTCGGGCCGGGGTACCAGGCCGTGCTGCGCTACCGCGCCGCCGACGGCTCCGAGCAGCAGCTCATCCGGCGGTCCGCGCCCGGTATCCCGCACCCCGAGTGGCAGATCTTCCACGAGCTGCGCGGGATGAACGTGCCGCCGGACCACGTCCTTGAGCTGCACACCGAGCTGGCCTCGTGCGAGTTGCCCGGCGGCTACTGCGCCCGGATGATCCGGGAGACCTGGCCGCAGGTGCGGATCACCTCCGTCGCCCCGTACGGCACGGACCACGCCTCGCGCCGCCAGGGCGTCCAGCACCTGCTCACCCACCAGGGCGAGCTGGCGCAGGTCGCGGACGGCCCCGCCCGGCCGCAGCCGGTGCGCGCGCCGCTGCCGCAGGTGCAGCCCGCGCCGCCGCTCCCCCCGGAGGGCGTCGCGCACGAACTCGCCGGTGCCTTCGGCCCGCAGGGCGTCTTCCGCTTCGACCAGCGGGCGGTGTCCCGCCAGGGCGTGCCCGAGGCCGTCGCGGTCACGCTGGTGTGGGCGGGGCTCCCGGCGGACTTCGGACCGTTCTTCTGGGCGCAGGCCGTGCCCGGCCAGCCGGTCCCGACGCTCGCCGAACTCGCCGCCCAACGGCAGGTGCAGGCCGCCCCGGACGCCGGCTCGTACCTGGTCATGGGCTCGGACTTCGGCCGTGCGATCTGCGTCCAGTACGGGACCGCGAACATCGTCGCGGTGCCGGTGGAGGCGGGCCCGGGCGGCCAGTCCGTACCGCCGCAGTTCGTGAACACCGGACTCCCCGAGTTCGTCCGGTGCATGGCGTTGCTCGGCCACATGTGGCGGCTGCGCTACGGCCTCAACCCCGAGCAGGCGGGCCGCTGGACGGTCGACTTCCAGGCCCAGCTCGCCGCGCTCGACCCGGCGGCGCTGGCCTCCCCGGAGAGCTGGTGGTCGGTGCTGCTGGAACAGTTCTGGGACGGGCTGCTCTGAGCACATAGGCTGACAAGTACGTTGATACGACGAGGCGTTCGCCGCACCACGCGGCGGGCGCCTCGTCGCCTTTTCCGGTTGTGACGGTAATTGCAGCATCCTTGACCGTTACGGATGGGTGGAGTGTCGCGTTATGACCAATTCGCTTCGATCCAGCAGGATGTGGCCGGATCGCATCGATAGGGTCGATAGGTCGGAGGACGTCAAGGATGAGTGCAGCGCCCGAACCATCGCAGTCCCCCCGGGGCTTCGCCGTCGTACGGGGCGGCCGTGGCTACCGTAGGGACCAGGTCGACCGCCGGCTCGCCGTCCTCGGCGAGGAGCGCGACGCCGCCTGGGAGCGGGCGGCGCGGCTCACCGTCCTCGCCAAGCGGATGGAGGCGGAGGAGGCCGCGCTGCGCGACCGGGTCGCGGCGCTCGGTCCGCAGTCGTACGAGTCGCTGGGCCGCCGGGCCCAGGCGCTGTACGCCCTCGCGGTCGAGGAGGTCGACGCTGTACGGGCATCCGCCCACGAGGAGGCGGCGGCCGTGCGCGACGCGGCGGACGCGGCCGGCCGGCTCGCGCGCGAAAGCGCCGGCGTGTGCGCGGAGAAGGTCCGCGCGGAGGCCGAGGCCCGGGCGCAGCAACTGCTGGTCGCCGGGCGGGCGACCGCCGACGAACACCGTGACGAGGCCCTGGCCGACGCGCGCGACCGGCGGGCGGAGGCGGCGGACGCGCTGCGCGAGGTGCGCGAGCGGACCGGGGCCACACTGGCCGACCAGGCGCGCGAGCACGCCGAGCGCGTCGAGGCACTGGACCGCGAAGTGGCCGCGCGCGAGGCCGAGTTGGACGCCTGCCACGCCGAGCTGACCGCGCATGCCGAAGCCGCCCTGGCCGAGGCGGAACGCGCCTGCGCCGAGACCCAGGAGTCGGCCCGCCACGGTCAGGAGAACGCACAGGCGAGGGCCGCCGAACTGGTCGCGACGGCGCGGGTGCAGGCCGACCGGATCGGACGGGAGACGGAACGGGTGCTGCGGGAGCACGCGGAGGTGCGGGAGGAGCTTGTCTCGCACATGGCGCATGTACGGAGCGGGTTGGCGGGGCTGACGGGGCGGGCTCCTGCGGAGGGCTGAGGGGCCGGGGGCACGCCCGGCGGGACGGGGTGCCGCCGCGCCCACCCGTGCCGCCTCAGCGGCGATCGCCCGGCGGACGCGGCAGCAGGCCTCACCTCACCTCACCTCCGCGCCCCTGCCAGGATCCAGCCCTCCACCGCCTCGTACCGCTGCCGCTGCCCGTACACGTCGCGGCGGCTCAGGACCGTGCCCAGCCAGCCCGCCGCGAAGCCGAACGGGATGGAGACGATGCCCGTCGTGGTGAACGGGAACCAGTTGAAGTCATGGGTGGGGAAGACGGACTGGGGCGAGCCCGAGACCAGCTTCGTGCCCGTCATCACCACCGCCGTGAACACCGTTCCGCCGATCAGTGTGCACAGCAGCCCCGCCCGGGTGTAGCGGCGCCAGAACAGACTGAGGATCAGGGCCGGGGCCAGCGCGGACGCGCCCAGGCAGAACGAGAGGGTGACCAGCGGCTGGAGGTTGTGGTTCTGGGCCGCCGTCGCCAGCGCGATCGCCGGGATCCCGACGGCGAGCGCGGCCACCCGGGCCGTGTTCGTCTCGGTGGCGTCCCGCACCCCGGCCCGGCCGCGCAGCCCGTGGGCGACGAGGTCGTGGGCGAGCGAGTTGGCGCACGCCAGGGTCATCCCGGAGATCGAGGCCAGCAGGGTCATGAAGATCGCCGTGGCGACGGCCGTGAAGAGCAGCGTGCCGAGCGTCGAGGCGTGCGTACCGACGATCGCCTGGCTGGTCAGCAGGATGGACGTCCTGCCCTGCGGATCGGCCTCGGTGATGGCCCGGCGGCCCACCACCGCCGCCGCGCCGAAGCCGATGACGATCAGCGCGAGGCAGATGACCGCGACCGCCGACACCGCCCAGGAGAGCGAGCGGCGGACCGCGCGGGCGCTGGGGGCGCTGTACATCCGCATGGTGATGTGCGGCAGACAGGCCGCGCCGATCACCACCGTCAGCTCCGAGCTGATCATGTCCAGTGAGTCGCCGCCGAACTGGAGCCCGGAGGAGAGGTACGCCGGGCCCGCGCCGCTGCCCCGGGCCGCCTCGCCGAGCAGCCGGCCGGGGCTCCACCCGTACCGGTGCAGGACCAGGGCGGCGACGGCGAGCGAGGAGACGGCGAGGACGACGGTCTTGACCGCCTGGATGAAGGCGGTGCCCTTCATGCCGCCGATCGCCGCGTAGCCGATCATCAGCAGGCCGAGCATCACGATGCAGCCCGTCTTGAACTCGGCGGCGCCGAAGCCCAGGACGAAGGCGATGAGGTCGCCCGCGCCGGCCAGCTGGACCACCATCAGCGGCAGCAGCGCGGCGAGCGTGACCAGGCACGCGGTGACCCGGACGACGGGGCCGGGCGCCCGCCGGGCGAACGCGTCGCCCATGGTGAACCGGCCCGCGTTGCGCAGCGGTTCGGCCAGCAGGAACATCAGCAGGACGAGCGAGAGCGCGGTGCTCAGGGTGAGGACGAGACCGTCGTACCCGGTCAGCGCGATGACCCCGACCGTACTGAGCACGGTGGCCGCCGAGACGTAGTCCCCGGCGATGGCCAGGCCGTTGCGCAGCGGCGAGAGCGAGCGGTAGCCGGTGTAGAACTCGCCGAGGTCGTCGCGGTCGGGCGCGGTCATCACACAGAGCAGCAGCGTCACGCTGATCACCGCGATGAACGCGATCAGGGACATGGCCCGGGCGTCGGAGGCGAATTGGGTCATCGGCCGGCTCCGTCCGTGTACCGCCGGGAGTGCGGGGGCCGCGGGGGCCGCTGCGCGGCCTGGTGGCGGATGGCGGCGGCGAGCGGGTCGACGGTCCGCTGGGCGGTCCACTCGTACACGCCTATCGCGACGAGCGTCACCGGCAACTGGCAGAGCCCGAGCAGCAGTCCGGCGGTGAGCCCGCCGGAGATGTGCCGGCCGAGGAAGCCGGGGGCGTACCCGGAGAGGACGAGGAAGAGAACGAAGTACCCGAGGGCGGTGAGGGTGGAGACGCGCCGCAACAGACGGTAGGCGGTGCGGAGTTGGGGGATGCCGGGGGACGAGCGGTGGTGCGGCATCGGCTGCTCCTTGCAGGGGGGACGGGGGAGCCGGAAGCGCTGGTGGGTGGCGGCGAACTTACCGGTCGGTATGGGTTGGGGGGAGCCCTTGGGGCGAACTTTTCGACACGGGGGGATAGTTACCGTAGGTAACGAGGTGGGGGGCGGGTGGAGGCCCGAGCGCTCGGCCTCAGCCCTGGGGTGGAGAGCCCCTACGGGTTCCTCCCTACTTCAGGGCAGGGGGTGTTCGTCCTGGCGGAGGACGAGAAGAGGGGGAGCGGTTCTTTAACGTGGTCCTACATCGAGCGGCTACGGGGAGCCGCAGGTGGGAGGTGGGGGTAACCCCCCGCTCAAGACACCGCCGGGCACCAGGGTGCCCGGCAGCCTCGCTCGACAGACTTGAGACGTACGCAAGACGCACTGACTCGCAACGAGGAGAAGAACCGTGACAACGGCTGTGACCATTCCCAGGCACGGGGGTACTGGAGGGCAAGCGGCGGTCGCGGCTCGGGCGCGCCAGGTCGTCAAGGCGTACGGGTCCGGGGAGACCCGCGTCGTGGCGCTCGACCACGTCGACGTGGACATCGCCCGGGGGCAGTTCACCGCGATCATGGGCCCGTCGGGCTCCGGCAAGTCCACGCTGATGCACTGCCTGGCCGGGCTCGACACGGTGACCGGCGGCCAGATCTACCTGGACGACACCGAGATCACCGGCCTCAAGGACAAGAAGCTCACGCAGCTGCGCCGGGACCGGATCGGCTTCATATTCCAGGCGTTCAACCTGCTGCCGACGCTCAACGCGCTGGAGAACATCACGCTCCCGATGGACATCGCGGGCCGCAAGCCCGACCGGGAGTGGCTGGACCGCGTGGTGGAGACCGTCGGGCTGGCCGGGCGGCTCAAGCACCGCCCGACCCAGCTCTCCGGCGGCCAGCAGCAGCGCGTCGCGGTGGCCCGTGCCCTCGCGGCCCGGCCCGAGATCATCTTCGGCGACGAGCCGACCGGAAACCTGGACTCCCGCGCCGGCGCCGAGGTCCTCGGCTTCCTGCGCCGCTCGGTGGACGAGCTGGGCCAGACCATCGTGATGGTCACCCACGACCCGGTCGCCGCCTCCTACGCGGACCGCGTGCTCTACCTCGCGGACGGCCGGATCGTCGACGAGATGTTCCGCCCGACCGCCGAGGCCGTCCTCGACCGCATGAAGGACTTCGACGCGCGGGGGCGGACCTCGTGACCGTGCTCAAGACCTCGATGCGCAACTTCTTCGCGCACAAGGGACGGATGGCCCTCTCGGCCGTCGCGGTCCTGCTCTCGGTGGCGTTCGTGTGCGGCACGCTCGTCTTCACCGACACCATGAACACCACCTTCGACAAGCTCTTCGCCGTCACCTCGGCCGACGTCACCGTCAGCCCGAAGAACGCGAAGCCCGACGACCGGCCGCAGACCGGCATGCCGGAGACGCTGCCCGCCTCGGCCCTGGAGAAGGCGCGCGCCGCCACCGGGGTGAAGTCCGCCGAGGGCGGCGTCTCCAGCTCCAGCGTCACGGTCGTCAACGCCGAGAACGAGAACATGGGCTCCTCCAACGGAGGCCCCACCCTCGCGGGCAACTGGACGGCCAACGAGCTCAAGGCGATGGAGATCACCTCCGGCCACGCCCCGCGCGGGCCGACCGAGATGATGGTCGACTCCGACACCGCCGACAAGCACCACCTGAAGATCGGCGACGAGCTGCGCACCATCGCCGTCACGGGTGACTTCAAGGCGAAGATCACCGGCATCACCTCCTTCAAGGTGACCAACCCGGGCGCGGCGATCGTCTACTTCGACACCGCCACCGCCCAGCGCGAACTGCTCGGCCGCACCGGCCTGTTCACCAGCGTCTCGCTCACCGCCGCCGACGGCGTCAGCGACGAGCAGCTCAAGCAGAACGTCGCCGCCAAGCTCGGCGCCGGCACGTACAAGCTGGAGACGGCCGCCGAGGCCAAGGACTCCAACCGCGACTCGGTCGGCTCCTTCCTCGACGTGATGAAGTACGCGATGCTCGGCTTCGCCGGAATCGCCTTCCTCGTCGGCATCTTCCTGATCATCAACACCTTCTCGATGCTGGTCGCCCAGCGCACCCGCGAGATCGGCCTGATGCGGGCCATCGGCTCCAGCCGCAAGCAGGTCAACCGCTCGGTCCTGGTCGAGGCGCTGCTGCTCGGCTTCTTCGGCTCCGTCCTCGGCGTCGGCGCGGGCGTCGGCCTCGCCGTCGGCCTGATGAAGATCATGGGCTCGATGGGCCTGGAGCTGTCCACCGACGACCTGACGGTCAAGTGGACGACCCCGGCGGTCGGCATGCTGCTCGGCATCGTGGTCACCGTCCTCGCCGCCTACCTGCCGGCCCGGCGGGCCGGCAAGATCTCTCCGATGGCGGCGCTGCGCGACGCCGGTACGCCGGCGGACGGCAAGGCGGGCCTGGTCCGGGCGATCATCGGCCTGGTGCTGACCGGCGCCGGCGCCGCCTGCCTCTACGCCGCGGCCCACGCCGACAAGGCCAGCTCCGGTTCGGGCGTCCTGGGCCTGGGCGTGGTCCTCACGCTCATCGGCTTCGTGGTCATCGGCCCGCTGCTCGCGGGCGGTGTGGTGCGGGTGATCAGCGTCCTGGTGCTGCGGATGTTCGGCCCCGTGGGCCGGATGGCCGAGCGCAACGCGCTGCGCAACCCGAGGCGTACGGGAGCGACCGGCGCGGCCCTGATGATCGGGCTCGCCCTGGTGGCCTGCCTCTCGGTGGTCGGCTCCTCGATGGTCGCCTCGGCCACCGACGAGCTCGACAAGTCGGTCGGCGCGGACTTCATCGTCCAGGCGGGCAACGGCCAGCCGATCGTCCCGCAGGCGGCCGACGCCCTGCGCAGGACGCCGGGCATAGCCCACGTCACCGACTACAAGTCGGTGAACGCGAAGATCACCACCCCGGACGGGAAGACCAGCAGCGAGGACCTCTCCGCCGCCAGCCCGACCTACACCCAGGACCTGCGCCGCGAGACGCTCTCCGGCAAGCTGTCCGAGGCGTACGGCAAGGACGCGATGTCGCTCGGCGAAAAGTTCGCCAAGGACCACAACGCCAAGGTGGGCTCCACGCTGACCGTCGCCTTCAAGGGCGGCCGCACGGCCCACCTCAAGGTCGCGGCGATCACCTCGGACGACACCAATGTCGACAAGGGCGCGATGTACCTCAACGTCACGACCGCCGAGCGCTATCTGCCCGCCGACCGGGTGCCGAAGAACATGATCATGTTCGCCAAGGCGGAGGACGGCAAGGCCAAGGAGGCGTACGCCTCGCTGAAGGCGGCCCTCAAGCCGTACCCGCAGTACAAGGTGCAGGACCAGACGGACTTCAAGAAGGACCTGAAGGACCAGATCGGCCAGCTCCTGAACATCGTGTACGGCCTGCTGGCCCTCGCGATCATCGTCGCGGTGCTCGGTGTGGTGAACACCCTCGCCCTGTCGGTGGTCGAGCGGACCCGGGAGATCGGCCTGATGCGCGCCATCGGCCTCTCGCGCCGCCAGCTGCGCCGGATGATCCGCCTGGAGTCGGTGGTGATCGCCCTCTTCGGCGCCCTGCTCGGCCTCGGCCTCGGGATGAGCTGGGGCACGACCGCGCAGAAGCTGCTGGCCCTGGAGGGCCTGGGTGTCCTGGACATCCCGTGGCCGACGATCATCACGGTCTTCGTCGGGTCGGCGTTCGTGGGTCTGTTCGCCGCCCTGGTCCCGGCCTTCCGGGCGGGCCGCATGAACGTGCTCGGAGCGATCGCGAGCGAATAAGCCGCCGTACGGGGGTCGGCGGGGCGGCCCCGGGGAGTTCTTCCGAACTCCCCGGGGCCGCTTCACATGTCAGGCGGGGTTCCCCGGCTGCTTCACGGGCTCTCCGGCCGCTTCCACGGGTTCTACGGCTGCCGCTCCAGGACGACGTATCCGTACGCCACGCCCGTCATCGCGTACCGCGTGCCCGGGTGCAGCTCGCGGGCGTACTCCAGCGGGTCGCCCGCCCAGCCCGAGACGTTGTCGAGGGCGATGAAGTCCGGCACGACCCGGCGGGTGTCGCCCACCCAGAACACCCGGCAGCGGGAGGTGAGCCGGGAGACCGGCCCGACGTTCGCCTCCACGGTCGCCCCGTCCGGGATCCGCGCCAGAATCCGCTCCCGCTCACCGACTTCGGCGCTCTTGCGGTACGTGGCCGACTCGCTCAGCGTGTACAGCGGCAGCGAGGTGGTCAGCGCCAGGGCGGCGGCGGCCGCTGCGGCGGGCAGCTGCCGGGCGTACGAGCGCATCCAGGGGCGCGCGCTGCGGCGCCCGCTGTCCACGGCGTCGGCCAGCGCGAGCGCGAACACCGGCATCAGCACGGCGCTGTAGTGCCAGTCGGTGGACCAGTAGTGGTCGTCGGAGGAGAGGAACCGCCAGCCCAGAGTCGGCACGGCGGCCAGGAACAGCGGGGAGCGCACGGCGAGCAGCCCGGTCGGGAGCAGCAGCCACAGCAGGGTGCGCAGCTTGGTGCCGGAGGCGGTGAAGGGCCCGGCGCCGGTGGTCTTGCCCCAGTAGTCGTACGCCCCGGCCGAGTTGAAGGCCGGTATGACCAGGGTGAGGGTCACGGCCACGGCCGCGATGCCGAAGGCGGCGACGCCGAGCGCGTACGCGGCGGTGCGCGGTGAGCTCCGCCGGGCACGCAGGGCGACGACCACCGCGACGGCCGCGAGCGTCAGCCCCAGGTCCTCCTTGACCACGACCAGCGGCAGCGCCCAGCACAGGGCCGCCCGCCAGCGCCGGTCCAGGACGGCCTCCAGCGCGTAGGCGATCAGCGGCACGGCGAAGCAGATCTCGTGGAAGTCGAAGTCGGCGGCGCGCTGGAGCCCCCAGGAGAGCCCGTACGCCACGCCGACCGCGAGCCCCGCGCCCCGCCCCAGCAGCCGGGCGGCGCCCCGGGTGACCGGCACGGCCGAGAGCGCGAACAGCGCGGACTGGGCGACGAGCAGGGTGACGGGGGTCGGGAAGAGCCGGTAGAAGGGGGCGAGCAGCGCGGTGACGGGGCTGAAGTGGTCCCCCAGGATGTTCGCGCCCGGCCCCTTGAGGTCGGCGACGGGGGCGCGCAGATGCGCGTAGGCCCGGACCGCCTGCTCGAAGATCCCCAGGTCCCAGGAGAGCGTCTCCATCCGCCGGTAGCGCAGGACGGAGACGGTGGCGTACGCGACGAAGAGCGCGGCGGCGAGGAGGTACGGATCCCGGCGCCCGGGCAGAGCGCTGCGCCTGTTTAAAGGTGTCTGCTCCGATATGTGGCCGGTCTGGACCCGGGTTTCGGGCAGCGTGAGTACGGCTCCGTGCACGGTGGTCCTCGGGTCAGCGGTGCGGGGACGGGGTGGCGGTGGGGGTCTCCGGCGGGCTCGCCAGGCCGGTCGGGGTGGGCGAGCCGGAGACGCCCGGTGGCTCACCGCCGGGCGAGCCGCCGGGCAGGCCGGGCGGCGGCACGCTCGACGACGGGACCGAGCGCGACCCCGAGCCCGACCCGCCGGGGGACGGGGTGTGGACGACGTCGGACGGGGCGCGCGACGGCGTCCCGTACGAAGGCGTCCCGTACGACGGTGAACCGGAGGGCGTGCCGGACGGTGTCGGCGGGTTGGCCGGGACCGTCGTCCCGGAGCCGCCCTGGAGCTTGAGCGCGGCGACCGCGCCTGTACCGGCGACCAGGCACACCACACAGGCGGCGGTCGCCGCGAGGGTGCGGCGGCGGCGCCGCAGGCCCCGCTCGGCGACCCGGGCGGGCGGCTGCGGCACGATCCGGCGCCCGCTCTCGGCGGCGGCCCGCTTCAGCGCCCGGGCCAGGGCCGGATCGCCCTCGGGGCCGCCGGGAGAGCCGCCGCCGGAATAGCCACCGCCGGAATAGCCGTCGTCGGGGGAGCCATGGGGGAATTCAGACACCCTGATCCTCCTCGGAGGTGAGGTGGGGCCGCAGCGCTGCGCGCGCCCGGGAGAGGTGCGTCTTCACCGTGCCGGTGGACAGGCCGGTCTCGGCGGCCACCTGCTCCACGGTGAGATCGCAGACGTAGTGCAGGACGGCCACGCGCCGCTGGCGTTCGGAGAGCAGGCGCAGGGCGTCGACGAGCGCGACGGAGGACGGGTCGGGGCCGTGCGACGCCTCGGGGCGGCCGCCGTCGTGCAGCCGCCAGGCCTCACCGGCCCGGCGGCGCCGGCGCCACCGGCTCACCGCGAGCCGCCAGGCGACGGTGCGGATCCAGGCCTCGGGCCCGGCCTCGCGCCGCAGCCGCGCGCGGCGGCCCCAGGCCCGTACGAACGCCTCCTGGACGACGTCCTGCGCCTCGTGGAGGTCGCCGGTCATCAGATAGACCTGGCCGACCAGGTTCTTGACCGAGTGAGCGTAGAACTCCTCGAACTCGTCGTCGGTCAAGGCGGCTCCCGTCGGATGGACAGACCTGTCGGCGGACAGGTCTCACGGGATGTACGCCTGGGGGCGGCCGTACGGTTGACAGTTCACCGCAAGAATTTTCGGGCGGGCCCCGAAAGGGGTTCCCGACGGGGGTCCCGTACGGGGCTCAGAGCTTGCGCAGGCCCTGCTTGAGCCGCCTGCCGAGCGGCCGCTCCACGTACCGGTGCACCAGCCACGCCGCCGCGAGCATCAGCGCGATCACCCCGCTGACCAGCGGAACCGGCTTCACCTGCGGCGAGAGCGCGCCGATGATCTCCCAGCCGATGTACTCGTGGAGGAGGTAGAGCGGATACGTCAGCGCTCCCGCGTACGGCAGCCAGCGCCACTGGATCCAGGACAGCTTCCCGGTGGCGACCAGGCCCATCAGCGCGAAGCACGCGCCCATGATCACGACGACCGGCCAGTACGGCACCGGGTGCGTGAGGTGCTCCTGGGCGTGCGCCCAGGTGCGGCGGGCGGAGGGCAGGGAGGCGGCCAGGCAGAACAGCACGACGCCGGTGAGCATCAGGTTCGGCCGGAACCGGTACATCAGATAGAACGCGACACCCGCGATGAAGCACCAGCTGTTGTCCGGCATGACGATCATCCGGAGCGTGCTGTCGTCCGACTGGTGGACGAGGGCACTGGCCACCGCCCAGGCGCAGCAGAAGAAGAGGACGCGCCGGTAGGTCAGCCCTCGCCAGGCCACCACTGCGAACAGCAAATAGAACCGCAGTTCGGCGAAGAGGGTCCAGTAGACGCTGTCGACGCTCTCGACGCCCATCGGCTCCTGGAACATCGTGAGGTTGGTGACGACGTCGGAGATCGGGTGGGCGCGCAGCCCGCCCGGAACGGCCGCCACCACCACCGTGGTGGCGATGACCGCGAACCAGTACGCGGGGTAGAGCCGCACCACGCGCGAGACGAAGAACGACTGGAGCGGCTTGCCCCAGCTGCTCATGCAGATCACGAAGCCACTGATGAGGAAGAAGAGCTGGACGCCGAGCCAGCCGTAGGCGGCGACCGGATAAGTGGCCGGAAATCTGGCCCGGGAATCGGAATCCGGCCATCGTCCGGTGAGCGCCATGTAGTGGAACATGACGACCGTGAGGGCCGCGAGGAGGCGCAGACCGTCGAGCGCGTAGATGCGGCTCGGGCGGCTCCCCTCGACGACGGAGCCGGTCAGCTGCGGGGTGGCGGTGCCGGTGAGCACCGGCTCGGGCTGAAGGAGCGCTGTCCGCGCCTGGTCGGGCATGTCGAGCGGGTTCCCCTCGGGCACTGATTTCATGGCGTGTCGCCGCGACGCCGCCGTCTTGCCAGGCGTTCGGCACGTCCGGGGGAGCCTATGGCGTTCCACAGGATTTGCAAAGGCTCACTCTTTGCTCAGGTCTACCGCCAAAGGAGTGATTCCGCCCACGGGCGCCCCCTGGCTTGCTTCACGCGCGGCTGTCACACCCACGTCGTAGGCTGGGAACCCCCGGCCCGTGCGACGTGTCGGGTGGTTCGCGTTGCCCTCTCCCCGGATGGAACCCTTCATGAGCCTGCACGGTCTGCTGGACGCGGTGGTACGGGATCCGGCGCTCGCCGAAGCGGTGAAGGCCGCCACCGACGGCCACCGGATGCACGTCGACCTGGTCGGCCCGCCCGCCGCGCGGCCCTTCGCGGTGGCCGCGCTGGCCCGCGAGACCGGGCGCCCGGTGCTCGCGGTGACCGCGACCGGGCGCGAGGCGGAGGACCTGGCGGCCGCGCTCAGGTCCCTGCTGCCCCCGGACGAGGTGGCCGAGTTCCCGTCCTGGGAGACGCTGCCGCACGAGCGCCTCTCGCCCCGCAGCGACACGGTGGGCCGCCGGCTCGCCGTCCTGCGCCGCCTGGCGCACCCCCGCGACGACGACCCGGCGGCGGGCCCGGTCAGCGTGGTGGTCGCGCCGGTCCGCTCGGTGCTCCAGCCCCAGGTCAAGGGGCTCGGGGACCTGGAGCCGGTGGCGCTGCGGAGCGGGCAGTCGGCGGATCTGAACGAGGTCGTGGAGGGCCTGGCGGCCGCCGCGTACTCGCGGGTCGAACTGGTCGAGAAGCGCGGCGAGTTCGCGGTCCGGGGCGGCATCCTGGACGTCTTCCCGCCGACCGAGGAGCACCCGCTCCGGGTCGAGTTCTGGGGCGACGACGTCGAGGAGATCCGGTACTTCAAGGTCGCGGATCAGCGGTCGCTCGAAGTCGCCGAGCACGGTCTGTGGGCGCCGCCCTGCCGCGAGCTGCTGCTCACCAACGAGGTGCGCGGGCGGGCCGCCGCGCTGGCCGAGGCGCACCCGGAGCTGGGCGAGCTGCTCGGCAAGATCGCGGAGGGGATCGCGGTCGAGGGCATGGAGTCGCTCGCGCCGGTCCTGGTCGACGAGATGGAGCTGCTGCTCGACGTGCTGCCCAAGGGCGCGATGGCGGTCGTCTGCGACCCCGAGCGGGTGCGCACCCGGGCCAGTGACCTGGTGGCGACCAGCCAGGAGTTCCTCCAGGCCTCCTGGGCGGCGACGGCCGGGGGAGGGGAAGCCCCGATCGACGTCGGCGCGGCCTCGCTGTGGGGCATCGCGGACGTCCGCGACCGGGCCCGCGAGCTCGGCATGATGTGGTGGTCGGTCTCGCCGTTCGCGGCCGACGACACCGACCTCGACGACGAAACGCTCAAACTGGGCATGCACGCGCCGGAGACCTACCGGGGCGACACCCAGCGGGCGCTCGCGGACACCAAGCAGTGGCTCGCCGACGGCTGGCGCGCGGTCTACGTCACCGAGGCCCACGGCCCGGCGTCCCGCACCGTGGAGGTCCTCGGCGGCGAGGGCATCGCCGCGAGACTCGACGCGGACCTGGCCGAGATCAGCCCCTCGGTCGTCCATGTCGCCTGCGGCGCCATCGACCACGGCTTCGTCGACCCGGCCCTGCGGCTCGCCGTGCTCACCGAGACCGATCTGACCGGGCAGCGCGCGGTCAGCAAGGACATGGGTCGGATGCCGGCCCGCCGCCGCAAGACCATCGACCCGCTCACCCTCCAGGTCGGCGACTACATCGTGCACGAGCAGCACGGCGTCGGCCGCTATCTGGAGATGGTCCAGCGGACCGTCCAGGGCGCCACCCGCGAGTATCTGCTCGTCGAGTACGCGCCCGCCAAGCGCGGCCAGCCCGGCGACCGGCTCTACATCCCGACCGACCAGCTGGAGCAGGTCACCAAGTACGTCGGCGGCGAGGCCCCGACCCTGCACCGGCTCGGCGGCGCCGACTGGACCAAGACCAAGCAGAAGGCCAAGAAGGCGGTCAAGGAGATCGCCGCCGACCTGATCAAGCTGTACTCGGCGCGGATGGCCGCCCCCGGCCACGCCTTCGGCCCGGACACCCCCTGGCAGCGCGAACTGGAGGACGCGTTCCCGTACGCGGAGACGCCCGACCAGCTCTCCACCATCGCCGAGGTCAAGGAGGACATGGAGAAGACGGTCCCGATGGACCGGCTGGTCTGCGGCGACGTCGGCTACGGCAAGACGGAGATCGCGGTGCGCGCGGCCTTCAAGGCGGTCCAGGACGGCAAGCAGGTGGCGGTCCTGGTGCCCACCACGCTCCTGGTCCAGCAGCACTTCGGCACCTTCTCCGAGCGGTACGGGCAGTTCCCGGTGAACGTGAAGGCGCTCAGCCGCTTCCAGACCGACACCGAGGCGAAGGCGACCCTGGAAGGGCTCAAGGACGGGGCCGTCGACATCGTCATCGGCACCCACCGCCTCTTCTCCTCCGAGACCAAGTTCAAGGACCTCGGCCTGGTCGTCGTCGACGAGGAGCAGCGCTTCGGCGTCGAGCACAAGGAGCAGCTGAAGAAGCTCCGCGCCAACGTCGACGTGCTGACCATGTCCGCGACCCCCATTCCCCGTACGTTGGAGATGGCCGTCACCGGCATCCGCGAGATGTCGACGATCACCACCCCGCCGGAGGAGCGCCACCCGGTGCTCACCTTCGTGGGGCCGTACGAGGAGAAGCAGATCGGCGCCGCGATCCGGCGCGAGCTGCTGCGCGAGGGCCAGGTCTTCTACATCCACAACCGGGTCGAGTCCATCGACCGGGCGGCGGCGCGGCTGCGCGAGATCGTCCCCGAGGCGCGCATCGCCACGGCCCACGGCCAGATGGGCGAGAGCCAGCTGGAGCAGGTCGTCGTCGACTTCTGGGAGAAGAAGTTCGACGTGCTCGTCTCGACCACGATCGTCGAGTCCGGCATCGACATCTCCAACGCCAACACGCTGATCGTCGAGCGCGGCGACAACTTCGGCCTCTCCCAGCTCCACCAGCTGCGCGGCCGCGTCGGCCGTGGCCGCGAGCGCGGATACGCGTACTTCCTCTACCCGCCGGAGAAGCCGCTCACCGAGACCGCCCACGAGCGCCTGGCGACCATCGCCCAGCACACCGAGATGGGCGCGGGCATGTACGTGGCGATGAAGGACCTGGAGATCCGCGGCGCGGGCAACCTGCTCGGCGGCGAGCAGTCGGGACACATCGCGGGCGTCGGCTTCGACCTGTACATCCGCATGGTCGGCGAGGCCGTGGCCGACTACCGGGCCGCCGTCGAAGGCGGGGTGGAGGAGGAGCCGCCGCTGGAGGTCAAGATCGAGCTGCCGGTCGACGCGCACGTCCCGCACGACTACGCGCCGGGCGAGCGGCTGCGCCTGCAGGCCTACCGGGCGATCGCCTCGGCCAACTCCGAGGACGACATCCGGGCGGTCCGCGAGGAGCTCACCGACCGGTACGGCAAGCTGCCCGAGCCCGTCGAGAACCTGCTGCTCGTGGCTGGGCTGCGGATGCTGGCGCGGGCCTGCGGGGTCGGCGAGATCGTGCTCCAGGGCAGCAACATCCGCTTCGCGCCGGTGGAGCTGCGCGAGTCCCAGGAGCTGCGCCTGAAGCGGCTGTACCCGCGTACGGTCGTCAAGGCGCCCACGCACCAGATCCTGGTGCCGCGCCCGACGGCGGGCAAGATCGGCGGCAAGCCGGTGGTGGGCCGCGAGCTGCTGGCGTGGACGGGGGAGTTCCTCACCACGATCCTGGGGTCGTGATCAGGGCTTCCTGACGGAGGCTTCCTGGCGGAGGCCTCCATCAGCCTCGCCGTCGCCGCCCTGTCGCGGGCGGCCCGTCGCCCGTGGACAGGGGCACGGCCAGGGGCCGGCCCCGCGACGCCGTGCGCGGGCGGCCGGCCCGGCCGCGGGTTTCCGCCTTCGAGCCCCTATGGCCGCCGGATGGCCGGGTAGAAGTCCAACGGTCCATAGGATCGCGGGGTTCCGCCAACTTCCTTCGAGGACGGCCGTTGTGATGCGTACGTACCGAATCGCCCTTCCCGCCGCCGCGCTCGCGGCCGCGCTCGCCCTCACCGGATGTTCCGACAGCGACAAGGGCGCGTCCAAGGCGAAGCCCGGCGCGCCCGCCGCGCGGGGCTCCGCCCTCGCCGCAGTCGACACCCTCACCGTGAAGGGCCGGGCGGCGAAGACCGGTTATTCGCGCGACCAGTTCGGCAGGGGCTGGACCGACACCGACGCCAACGGCTGCGCCACCCGGGAGGACATCCTCAAGCGGGACCTCAAGGACGTGAAGTTCAAGGACAAGTGCGACGTCGCGTCCGGGACGCTGACCAAGGACGTGTACACCGGCCAGACCATCAAGTTCGTCCGGGGCAGCAGCAAGGTCGACATCGACCATGTGGTGGCCCTCTCGGACGCCTGGCAGAAGGGCGCCCAGCAGTGGGACAAGAAGAAGCGGGTGGCCTTCGCCAACGACCCGCTGAACCTGCTGGCCGTGGACGCGAGCGCCAACCGCCGCAAGAGCGACGGTGACGCGGCGACCTGGCTGCCGACGTTCGCGGCGGGCCGCTGCACGTATGTGGCGGACCAGGTGGCCGTCAAGAAGAAGTACGGGGTGTGGGTGACGGACGCCGAGAAGGACGCGATGAAGAAGGTCCTCACCGAGTGCCCGCAGCAGAAGCTGCCCACGGGGTGAGGCCCGGCCGCCTCTTCGGCCACGGGGGACGCGGGACGCGCTTGACCATCGCCTTCCTCTGACCGCCGGAAGCATCCCTTCGGACTCTTTCTGGCAAAAGTACGGGAAAGGCCGAATCGGACAGACGGAACAACCCCTTCCACTTGTGCAATGGGTTGCTCAAGCGGGAGCCAAGAACGGGTCTGCTGACTGTCATTTAGGTGCTCTTTACGGACAAGATCGGCGCGTTTCTGTCTTTGGCCGAACTGTGCCCTTCTTCAGGAGTCGCCTCGTGCGTCCGCGCCCCTTCCGCCGTTCCATACGGCGGCCTTCGCTCTATCGCCGCCGTCAAAGACGTGTGGCACTGCTCCTGCTCACCAGCCTCGCCCTGATGCTGACCACTCAGCAGGCCATGGCCGACGACGCCCATCTGGGCCGGATATCGCTGCCCAGTCTGAGCTCGGTCGCCGCCTGGTTCAAGGACCCGCACTGGGGCTCGCTGCCCAAGCAGCAGGGCGGCACCGCCGCCGGGCACGGCCACCACACCAGCGCCGCCGCCACCAAGGCGAACAAGGGCAAGGGGCACAAGCCGGGCAAGGGCAAGGGTGAGCTCGACGCGTACCACCCGTACGCGAAAGCCACCAAGGGCGGCAAGAGCGGCTCGGCCCAGGGCTTCAACGCCAAGACGAGCCACCGCAATCCGGCCAAGTCCTCCCGTACCGCCACGGTCTTCGACAACGCGGACGGCACGCTGACCCGGCAGCTCGCCATGGCGCCGGTGAACTACAAGGACGACCAGGGCACGTGGCAGCCCATCGACGTCGACGTGAGAGCCGGGCCGGACAAGCGCTGGCACGAGAAGGCCAACTCCCTCGACGTCGACTTCGCCGCCAAGGCCGCCGACTCCCAGCTCGCCTCCTTCGCCACCGACGGCTCGCACGCCCTCAGCTACGGCCTCCAGGGCGCGGCCCCCGTCACCGGCACCGCGCACGGCTCCCGCGTCACCTACGCGAACGTGCTCCCCGGCACCGACCTGGAGCTCGCGCCCACCGCGACCGGGCTCAAGGAAGCGATCGTCCTGCACTCCGCGAAGGCCGGCAACAGCTGGACCTTCCCCCTCGACCTCAAGGGCCTGACCGCCCAGCAGGCCAAGGACGGCTCCATCGACCTGGTGGACACCGCCGGCAAGACCGTCGAGCGCATCCCTTCCGCGTACGCCTACGACGCGAAGGTCGATCCGCGCTCCGGCGACCCGGCCACCACGCACTCGGTGACGTACCAGCTGGTCCGCGAGGGCGCCAAGACCGCCCTGAAGGTCACGCTGGACCCGCGCTGGCTGCACGACCGCGCCCGCGTCTTCCCGGTCACCGTCGACCCGACCGTCACCGACGGCTGGACCACCACCTACGCCGAGTCCGGCGCCCCCGGTGACCACTCCTCCGAGCAGACGATCAAGGTCGGCTCCTACGACTCCGGCCCGCACTCGGCCGCCGCGTACGTCAACCACTGGTAC
Organism: Streptomyces sp. NPDC023838; assembly: GCF_040639555.1. Lineage (NCBI taxonomy): Bacteria > Bacillati > Actinomycetota > Actinomycetes > Kitasatosporales > Streptomycetaceae > Streptomyces > Streptomyces sp. NPDC023838. The sequence continues at coordinate 111,074 of NZ_JBFAAD010000020.1, read as the reverse complement.
AACACCTGGGACGGCACGCACGCCACGGTCACCTCGGCGACGCTGCACCTCTTCGACACCTGGGCCTCCACCTGCACCCCGGAGCGCTTCGACGTCGCCCTGGTCACCCAGGCCTGGAAGCCGAACACGGTGACCGGCTACCCCGGCCCGTCCTACGGCTCCTCCATCGGCAACGCCACCCCGACCGTCTCCAAGGCCTGCGCCAACACCGGCGCCGACCGCACGGTGGGCGACTGGGTGGACGTGCCGCTGACCACCAGCGCCATCCAGGGCTGGTTCAACGGCACCACCGCCGACAACGGCCTCGCGGTCTACGCGGCCACCAACGACAACCTGCACTGGAAGCAGTTCGGCTCGTTCAACGACCCGGCGCTCGGCCCGTACATGTCGGTCACCTACACCGGCAACGCGGCCCCGCAGATCTACCAGCAGTACCCGAACAACAACGCGGTCGCGAACACCACCACGCCCGAGCTGACCGCCTGGGCCGGTGACGACGTCACCACCACGCCGCAGTACGACTTCCAGGTCTACGACAACACCAACACCAAGGTCGTCGACTCCGGCCTGATCGCCAACGGCGACTGGACCGTCCCGGCGGGCAAGCTCAAGTGGGGCCAGACGTACTACTGGACGGTCCAGGGGTACGACGGCTCGCTCTACACCCCGGCCGCCGACTGGTACGCGCTGCAGATCCAGGTGCCCCAGCCGGTGATCACCTCGGGCCTGTCGCAGAACAGCAGCGACCACGGCTTCGACGCCTCCAGCGGCAACTACACCACCACCGACACGGACGCCTCGCTGTCCACCGTCGGCCCCAGCCTCGACGTGGTGCGCGACTACAACTCCCGCGACCCGCGCTGGACCGGCTCCTTCGGCGCCGGCTGGTCGGCGATCTTCGACTCCCGCGCCACCGAGCAGTACAACGCCGCCGGCGCGGTGACCAGCGCGGTCGTCTCCTACCCGAACGGCTCGCAGGTCGGGTTCGGCAAGAACGGTGACGGCACCTTCTCGTCCGGCTCCGGCCGCTTCTCCACCTTCAAGTCGGTCACCGGCGGCTACTCGCTGACCGACAAGGACGACACGGTCTACACCTTCACCCAGGCGCTCGGCTCCGGCGGCTACGGCCTCACCTCGGTGACCGACGCCAACGGCCGCGCCCTGAACCTCACCTGGTCCGGCGGCCACGTCTCCAAGCTGAGCTCGGCCGTCTCCGGGCGCTCCCTGAACGTCACCTGGTCCACGCCGTCCGGCGCGTCCGCCGCGCACGTGGCGACCGTGGTCACCGACCCGGTCGTCGGCACCGACCAGTCCACCGCGCTGACCTGGACCTACGGCTACACCGGCGACCAGCTCGTCAAGGTCTGCCCGCCGTCCTCCACCACCGCGTGCACCAAGTACACGTACGCGTCGGGCTCGCAGTACCAGAACGCCTCGCTCGACCTCGACCCGCGCGCCATGTGGCCGCTGTCGGACGCGTCCGGCACCGTCGCCAAGGACGCGGTCCTGGGCAACGAGAACACCCTCGACGCCACGTACAAGAACGTCACGCTCGGCCAGCCGGGACCGCCCAACGGCGGCACCGCGGCCGGGTTCAACGGCACCTCCTCGGCGGTGGCGCTGCCCAACGACACGGGCAACAACACCGACTCGGGCGCCCTGTCGCTCTGGTTCAAGACCTCGGCGGGCCCGGGCGTCCTCTACTCGTACGCCTCGCAGCCCATCGACGCGGGCAACGCGGCGGGCTACTACACCCCGTCGATCTACGTCGGCAGCGACGGCAAGCTGAACGCCGAGTTCTGGTACAGCGGCGGCATCGCCCCGCTCACCACCTCCGCGTCGGTCGCCGACGGCAGGTGGCACCACGTGGTGCTCTCCGCCGCGGGCAACTCGCAGACGCTGTTCCTCGACAACGCCAAGGTCGGCTCGCTCTCGGGCACCGTCTCCATCAAGAGCGGCACCGCGTTCGGCAAGAACCAGCCGTTCAACTACCTCGGCACCGGCTTCCTCGGCGGCAACTGGCCGGACCAGCCGCACCAGAGCACCACCAGCAAGACCGGCTACGCCACCTACTTCAACGGCTCGATCGCGGGCGCCGCCTGGTACGACCGCCCGCTGGTGGCCGCCGACGTCAACGCGCTCTACAGCTACGGCACCCACGCCGCCAGCCTGCTGTCCTCGGTCACCCGCCCGTCCGGCAAGACGTACGCGGCGATGACCTACGACCCGGGCACCGCGGCGCTCACCCAGCTCACCGACGAGAACGGCGGCGTCTGGAAGCTCGGCGCCCCCACGGTCACCGGCTCCAGCCAGACCTACCGCGGCGCGGTCCTCGGCGGCGCCCCCGCCACGTACTTCCGCCTCGGTGAGGCGGCGGGCGCGTCCGCCGCGGTCGACGAGACGCGCGGCGGCAACGGCACGTACAGCAATGTGACGCTGGGGGCCACCGGGCCGTTCAGCGACCAGAAGGCCGCGGCCTTCAACGGGACCAGCTCCTGGGTGCAGGTGCCGGACGTCCAGACCGGCAGCACCTCCGCGTCCGCCGAACTGTGGTTCAACACCACGCACGGCGGCGCGATCCTGATGAACGCGCAGAGCGCGCCGATCGGCGGCACGGTCTCCTCGACCACCCCGCAGCTGTGGATCGGCACCGACAACAAGCTGTACGGCGGTTTCTACACCACCTCCGGCTCCGTCCAGATGGGCACCACCGGCACGGTCACCGACGGCAAGTGGCACCACGTGCTGCTGAGCGCCTCACCGACCAGCCAGACGCTGTACCTGGACGGCGCCCAGGCCGCCACCAAGACCGGCACGGCCTCGCTCACCACCGGCGGACGCACCACCGACTACATCGGCGCGGCCACCACCGGCTCCGGCTGGGCCGGTCTGCCCTACCCGGCGACCGTGTACTTCAACGGCTCGCTCGCCGAGGTCGCCACCTACCGCTCGGCGCTCACCGCGCAGGACGCGGCGGCGCACTTCCAGGCCGCGAAGAACTCCACGGGCCTGCTGCCGGTGTCGACCGTCAAGGTCACCTCCCCGGCCAACGCCACCCTCACCTACCAGTACGACGTCAACCACAACAACCGGGCGCTGACCGAGACCGACGGTCTGGGCAACACCACCAGCTTCGGCTACGACACCGGTGGCTTCGAGCACACCGTCACCAACCCCAACGGGGCGATGACGGTCACCGGCCACGACGTCCGCGGCAACACGGTCTCCACGACCACCTGCCAGAACCAGGCCGCCAACGCCTGTTCCACGGAGTACTTCAGCTACTTCCCGGACGACACCACCGCGCAGCTCACCACCGCCGACCCGCGCAACGACATCCTGCTCACCCGGCGCGACGGCCGCTCGGCGTCCGAGACCGACACGACGTATCTGACGTCGTTCGGCTACGACAGCGCGGGCAACCAGACCACCATCACCGGTCCGGCCGTGGCGGGCTTCCCCAGCGGGCGCACCACCACGACCGTCTTCAGTGACGGCACCGCCACCTACCCGGCGGCCGACAGCGGCAACGTCCCCAAGGGCCTGCCGGTCAGGACGGTCAGCCCGGGCGGCGCGGTCAACTCCGTGTCGTACTTCAAGAACGGCGACGTCGCCTCCACCACGGACGCGGCCGGTCTGGTCACCTCGTACACCTATGACGGTGTCGGCCAGGTGCTGACCAAGAAGGTCGTCTCCGACACCTACCCGGCCGGGCTCACCACGACGTACACGTACGACGCGGACGGCCAGGTCGTGCAGGAGAAGGACCCGAAGATCACCGACCGGGTGACCGGCGCGGTGCACTCGGCGGTCTCCACCACGGTGTACGACGTCGACGGCAACATCACCTCGCAGTCCGTCGCGGACGCGAGCGGCGGCGACTACACGCGCACCGAGACGCAGACCTACGACGCCTACGACCACCTCGCCACCAAGCGGGACGCCAACGCCAACGCGAACGCGTCCAACGGCGACACGGTCACCTACACCTACGACAGCCAGGGCAACAAGACCAAGGAGGTCTCCTCCTCGGGCACCGAGACCCGGTACACCTACGACGACAACGGTCAGCTGCTGACCCAGGGCGTCATGTACACCGGTGACCCGGTCAACCCCCAGTCGCCCTCGCTGCTCACCGAGTCGTCCCGGGCCTACGACCCGGCGGGCCGGCTCGCCTCGGTCACCGACGCCATGGGCGCGACGACCTCGTACACCTACACCGACAACGGCCTGACGGCCACCGTCACCAAGAAGAGCGCCGACGGCAGCAGCTCCACGGTGCTGCAGTCCAACACGTACGACCCCGCCGGCAACGTGATCACCACGGTGACCGACAACGGCGAGACCGTCACGACCAACACGGTCGACGCGGCCTCGCGCAACACCTCCAGCACCGTCGACCCGACCGGTGTCAACCGCGTGACCAGCGTGTCCTACACGCCGGACGACGAGGTCGCCACCGAGAACGACCACGACTCCTCGGGCTGGGACCGCACGGTCACCAACGCGTACGACGCGATGGGCAACAAGATCGCCGAGACGCTGTACGGGGACGACGCCGGGCACCCGGCCGGCTGGTGGAAGCTCGACCAGCCGTCCGGCTCGACCGTCACCGACTCCTCCGGCTCCGGCAACACCGGTGCCGCGACCGGCGTGACCTGGAACAACTCGGCCGCGAACTTCGCGGGCACCACCGGCCAGCAGATCGCCACCAACGGGCCGGTGCTCGACACCGCCGGGTCCTACACGGTCTCGGCGTGGGTCAACATGGCCTCGCTGCCCACCCACAACGCCACGGTCGTCGCCCAGAGCGGCACCACCAACAGCGCGTTCATGCTCCAGTACAACTACGCGCACACCAGCGCGCCGCTGTGGTCCATGGAGCAGACCAGCAGCGACGCGGCCTCGCCGTCGTTCCCCGCCGCCTACTCCACGGCCAAGCCCGTGGCGGGCAGCTGGACGCACCTGGTCGGTGTGTACAACGCCTCGACCGGCGCCGTGCAGATCTACGTCAACGGCACGCTCTCCGGCAGCGGCACCAACACCACGCCGTGGAGCGCGCACGGGCCGCTGGTGATCGGCGGCGCCAAGTACGGCGGCGCCATGGGCGACGCACTGCCCGCCGGCGTCTCCAACGTGCAGGTCTACCAGCGCGCGTTCAACTCCACCGACGTCACCTCGCTGTACGGCAAGGGGCGCACCGGCGGGACCGCCGGCTCCTCGGACGAGCAGAAGACCACGTACACGTACGACAAGCGCGGTCTGCGCACGTCCATGACGGACGCCAACCAGAACACCACCAGCTACGACTACGACGAGGCCGGGAACCTGGCCGTCACCACCGCGCCGGCCGTCCAGGCCGAGGCGGACGGCACCAACCCGGTGACCGTGCGGCCCGTCACCACCAGCGGGTTCAACACCTTCGGCGAGGCCGTCGAGGAGCAGGGCCCGAACGGCGACGTGACCACCACGGCCTACGACGCCAACGGCAACAAGGTCATGGAGACCCTGCCGCCGTACACCCCGGCCGGTGAGACCACTCCGGTCACGGCCGCCTCCACGTGGACGTACGACAGCGAGGGCAACCAGACGTCGTCGACCACCCCGGGCGGGCGCACCACCAGCTACCTCTACGACCAGCTGGGCCGGGTCGCGCAGGTCACCAGGCCCGACGGCGCCACCGTGCACTCCACGTACGACAACGCCGGCGACCCGCTCTCGGTGACCGACGGCACGGGCTCCACGGTCCAGGCGACCTACGACTACCTGGGCCGCCAGCTCACCTCGACCACGCTGGAGCGGTTCCCGTCCACCCGGACGCTGACCACCACCAACTCCTACGCGGTCACCTCCGGCAACCCGTACGGCACGCACGTGTCGTCGACGACCACGCCGGGCGGGGTCACCACCTCGTACGGCTACAACCGCGTGGGCGAGCCCACCGCGGTCACCGACGCGGCGGGCAACACCACCCGCTTCACGTACGACTTCCAGGGCAACCGGCAGAAGACGATCCTGCCGGACAACACCTGGACGCAGACGGACTACAACGCGGCGGGCGACCCGACGTACAACAAGCAGTACGACGCGTCGAACACCCTGCTGGCGCAGACCTCGGTCGCCTATGACGCGGTCGGCAACACGGTCTCCACGACCGACGCCAACGGCCACACCTCCCGCTTCACCTACGACGCGGCGGGCACCGTCACCCAGGAGATCCAGCCGGTCAGCGACACCTCGTCGATCACCACCTCGTTCGGCTACGACCAGGCGGGCCACCGCACCCGGTTCACCGACGGACGCGGCAACTCCTGGCGCTACACCTACACACCGTGGGGCCAGCAGGAGAAGGTGATCGAGCCGTCCACCGCGCAGTACACCTCGGCGGCGGACTCCACCACCACCTACAGCTATGACGCCGACGGCCGGATGGTGAAGGCCGTCAAGCCGGGCGGCACGTCGACGTCGATGACGTACGACAGCAACGACCAGGTCCTGTCGATGAACGGCCAGGGCGCGGACGCCGCGACCGCCAGCCGCTCCTTCAGCTACGACAAGGCCGGGCGGGTCCTGACGGCCGACACCGCCGAGGCGGGCATCACGGGCAACGCGGACCACCAGTCCGCCACGCACGAGGCGTTCGGCTACGACGACCGCGGCGACCTGCTCTCCGCGTCCGGCGCCGCCGGTGCGTCCAGCTTCACCTACAACGCCGATTCGGCGCCGCTGACCCGCACCGACGCGGCCGGCACGACGACGTACGGCTATGACACCGCGGGCCGTCTGTCCACCCTGGACGACGCGGCGACCGGCAACCGGCTGACGTACTCCTACGGCAAGCTCAACGAGCTCACCCAGGTCAAGTACGGCACCACCGGCCAGACCCGCACCTACACCTACGACACCGCGCACCGCCTGACCGGCGACACCCTGATGCAGGGCGCCACCGGGCTCGCGTCCATCGGCTACGGCTACGACAAGAACGGCAACCTGACGTCGAAGTCGACGACCGGGGTGCCGGGCGCGGCGAACCACACCTACACCTACGACTACGCCAACCGCCTGACCTCGTGGAACAACGGTTCCACGACGACCAACTACGGCTACGACGCCTCCGGAAACCGCACCCGGGTCGGCGCGGACGTCTACACCTACGACGCCCGCGACCAGCTGACCTCGGACGGCAACCACAGCTACACGTACTCGGCGCGGGGCACCATGACCCAGCAGGCCGGGTCGGACGGCACCGTCGCCTTCACCACCGACGCGTTCGGCGCCCAGATCACCGCGGGCACCCACGCGTACAACCTGGACGCGGCCGGGCGGAACATCACCGACACCGACACCGCGACCCAGGGCAGCCGCACCTTCCAGTACTCGGGCGCGAGCAACACCATCGCCTCCGACGGCAACTACACCTACACCTACGACCCGTCGGGCGGCGTGATCGGCGTCGGCAACGGCTCCTCCGGGAGCGCGCTGGCCCTCACCGACCAGCACGACGACGTGATCGGCACGTTCACCGCCGGCGCTACCGCGCTGTCGGGCTCGGCGAGCTACGACCCGCTGGGCAAGGGTGTCGGCACCAACACGGTCCTCGGCCACCTCGGCTTCCAGTCCGGCTGGACCGAGCCCGGTCTGGGCGACGTGGGCACGGCCTCGCGCTGGTACAACCCGGCGACCGGCCAGTTCCGCAACAAGGACTCCATCTCGCTCAACCCGGTCCCGAACTCGGTCTCCGCGAACCCGTTCGCGTACGTCAACGACAACCCGCTCGCGGGTACCGACCAGTCGGGCAACTGCTCCTGGTACGACGTGGTGTGCGGCGCGAAGAAGGTCGCGCACAAGGCCGCCGCGGTGGTCCACCAGGTCGCGGCGCCGATCTACCACGCCGCCGTCCAGGTGGTGCACCAGGTGGTCCAGGTCGCCAAGCACGTGGCGAAGAAGGTCGTCCACCGGGTCCGTGACGTGTACCGCGCCACGGTCCGGGTGGTGCGCCGGGTCTACCACTACGCGGTACGCAAGGTGAAGCGCGTCTACCACGCGGCCGTCCATGCGGTGCATACGGCGTACCACAAGGCCACCAAGGCCGTGAAGCGTGTGGTCCACGCGGTGAAGAAGGTGGCCAAGGCGGCCGTGCACACGGTCGCGAAGGCGACCAGGACGGCGTACCACGCCACGGTGAAGGCCGTGAAGACCACGGCCACGTTCGTGAAGAACCACGCGGCCGCGATCACCTCGTTCGTGGTCTCCACGGCGGTCTTCATGGGCTGCGAGGCGGTCACGGCGGGCGTCGGCTCCATCGGCTGCGCGGCGGTCGCCGGAGCGGTCGGCTCCCTGGTCACCCAGGGCTTCGCCTGCGCCCAGAAGGGCGGCGACGAGTGCAGCGTCGGAGCCTTCGCGGGCTCGGCGATCGAGGGCGCGGCGTCCGGAGCACTGGGCGGCGTCCTCGGCAAGATCGGCGGCTCGCTGCTGGCGAAGGCGGCCCCGAAGGCGATGAAGGCCGTGGGCGGTCTGTTCGGCAAGGGGGCGGCTGCTGAGGAGACGGCGGCGCGGGATGCGACGGAGACGGCGGCTTCTCGGGCTGAGGCGGAAGGGGCTGGTGGCCGGAGCGAATCCGCTGCGAGCTGCAAGCGTCCGCACAGCTTCAGCGGTAACACCAAGGTCCTGATGGCCAACGGCTCGACCAAGGCAATCGACAAGATCAAGGTCGGCGACACGATCGCCAACGCGGTGCCAGGTGTTTCGGGTACCGAGGCACACAAGGTCACCGCGGTGATCGTGACCAAGACGGACCACGACTTCGTGGACGTCACGATCAAGGCCACCAAGCGCGGCGCGACGGTCAAGAAGGCGGTCCGCAGGGCGGCGCTGGGTCTCGCGGCCTCGGCGGCGGTCCTGGGAGCGCTGACGGCGACCCCGCAGAAGGCGCAGGCGGCGGAGGTGACCGCCAAGGGCGACCACCTCACCACCACGTTCCACCACCCGTTCTACGACGCCACGCAGTCGGCGTTCGTGGAGGCGAAGGACCTCCACGAGGGCGACGTCCTCCAGACCCCGACCGGCACGGCCGAGGTCACGGGCGTTCGCCTGTACCACGCGAACACGACGACGTACGACCTCACCATCGGGTCGCTGCACACGTACTTCGTGCAGGCGGGTGACACCCCGGTCCTGGTCCACAACATCGACCTGGACGAGCTGAACGCGTGCCCGCTGTCGCACACCACGCACCTCGCCGATGTGTCGGTGCACGACGCGGTCGGAAATGTCGTCCACCAGTACCCGATTCGCAGCGGCGCCCAGACCGCGGCGGAAAAGGCGATGGGGTCGCGGGCGGGCGAGACGCTCAGCCACACGGAGAACCGCGCCGCGCGGATGGCGGGCGGCGTCCCCAGCTACGGCTCGAAGATCGTCAACAATGACGAGTTCTTCTTGGAGAAGCCGGTGCCAGTGGACGGCTATGTGATCATCAAGGGCACCCGGTCGCCATGCTCCAGTTGCAGAGGGGCGATGAATCGCGCGGCGCAGGACACCGCGTCGACATTCGTCTACTTGTGGAAGGAAGCTGGTAAGCACGCCTGGTGGAGCGCATCAGGGTGAGAAGGAGTGAGATGTCAGAAGCAGAACGCTTGGATCCAGTCCAGATCGTCGCGGTCGTGGGCGGGGTGACCGAAGAGCTCAGCGACCTCGACCGGGGGTTCGAACTCTGGGTGCACCTGGCCCGCCGGGAAGGCTGGGAGGTGTCCTCCATGGCTCCCTTGAACGAGCCTTGGGAGGATGGCGTGCTCGGATCGGCCGTCGTGGAAGGGATCACGTACCGGATCCGCTCCGGGCCCCGGGTGCGCCGGTCCATGGCCGACGACTCGACGGGACGGCTGACGTACCGGCCGGTGCTTGTGTTCGCGGCATGGGCTGAGCCGGACCTCTCGGCCTATGAACTGGAGCCGGGACAGTAGCCTCCTTCATGCCCGGGCCCACGCCGGAACTTCCGGTGTGGGCCCGGGCATCGCCGCATCTCAGACAGGAACCAGGGATCCGTTGCCCAAGCACCGCACAACCAAAAAACACCGCACCATAGCCATGACCCTCGGCGGCGCAGCCCTCCTCGTGGCCGGTGCTCTCACCGCCGAGGCCGCCTCCTCCGGGAGCGGGGCCGCGGCCGCCGGGCCGGCGCGGGCCGTCTCGCTCTCCAAGCCCGCCACCTACACCGGCCGCGCCTTCGACACCTGCACCGCCCCCACCCTCGCCCAGATGAAGGCGTGGAAGACGGCCTCGCCGTACGGGGGTGCCGCCGTGTACATCGGGGGCAAGAACCGCGGGTGTGCGCAGCCGCAGCTCACCCCCGACTGGGTGAAGTCCGTCAGCGCCGTCGGGTGGAAGCTCATCCCCCTCTACGTCGGCGCCCAGCCGCCCTGCAAGTCCGGAAGCAACCCGGAGCGGATGACCGCCGCCACCGCCGCCTCCCTGGGCGCCACCGACGGCGCCGACGCCGGAGCCAAGGCCTCCGCGCTCGCGATGCGGCCCGGCAGCCCGGTCTACCTCGACATGGAGGGGTTCGACACCACGAACACCTCCTGCAAGGACACCGTGCTCACCTACACCCGCGCCTGGAACAAGGCCCTGCACGCCAAGGGCTACCGCACCGGCTACTACGGCTTCGCCTCCTCCAGCGCCGCAGCCGTCGCCGCCGTATCGCCCGGCACCGACATGCCGGACGCGCTCTGGTACGCGGCCTATGACGACACGGAGTCCACGACCACGGGCTACCCCTTCGGGACCAAGTGGGCGGGCCACCGCCGGGGCCACCAGTACGCCGTCAACAAGAAGGAGACGTACGGCGGCGTCACCCTCACCGTCGACCGGGACGCCTGGGACTCGATGGTCGCGGTCGTGGCCAAGTAGACACCGGGAACAACACGGCGGGTCGGGCGCGCTACGGCGTCCCGGCCCGCCGTCTGCGTACCGCCGCCCACACCCCCGTCCCCGCCAACCCCACCAACCCCGCCGCCCCCGCCGCCGACCCCGCCTTCAGGCCCGGCGGGCGGAAGGCGCAGGAGACGGCCGTGGGGGAGCCGGGCCCCGGCAACTCCACCGCCACCAGGCCCAGATACGACCCCGCCGGCTTCGACGGCCCGCCGTCCACCGCGCACCGCCACCCCGCGATCCTCGGCATCGCGAACACCGCCGTCCCGCCGGCTCCGGCGGGCAGCACCGCCCGTACACCGCTGTCGGTGACGTGCACCTCGCTCGCCCCCGTCGTCCGCAGCCGCTCCACCGCCGCCGTCAGCGCGCCCCGGTCCAGACAGCCCAGTTGGGCCTTGGCGTACGCCGGGCGCAGCTCCACCCGTGACGGCGGGCCCGTCGAGACGCCCAGGGGGGCCAGCGCCGCCCGCCGCTTGGGCGCGCCGCCCCGGAACTCGACCCACTTCCCGGTCGTGCCGAGCCGCGCCCACCCCGTGTACTCCGGCGCCCACAGGAACGCCTCCTGCCCGGCCGCACACCCCTGCGCGACCGTACGCGGCAACGTGTACACCCGCGCCCCCAGCAGCAACTCCTGGTTGCGGAAGGGGGAGTTGCCGTACACCGTGGTCCGGCCGCCGTCCCGTACCGTCACCAGCGGCGGCACCGGGGCCCGGGTGACCTCCGGCCGCCCGCCCTTCTCCGCCCGCACCCGCGCCCCCACCGCGAACACCGCGTCCGTCACCGGGTTGTCCAGGCTCTGCACGGACCGGCCGCGCGAGGTCCAGCCGCCACCCAGTGCCGTCATCGTCTTCGTGAGCACGTCCGGCGTCAGGCTGCTGTAGTACGACGCGCCCTCGCCGCCCACCAGCAGTGGGTCGTTGCCGGTGAGCTGGCGCCGGCCCGGGTCCGTGCGGTACGCGGGCCAGCCGTCCGCCCCGGCCACCGCCGCCTCGCGCGCGTCGTGCGCCCCGCCCCACGCGGGATAGCTGTCGAGCCGGTGCAGCCGCTCCCGGTCGCCGTACGCCACCGTCACCGCCGCCTGCGCGGTCTGCGCACCGGCCAGCAGCAGTACGGCGGTCAGCGCCACCGCCCGGCGGCCCCGGGCCCGCCCGGCGACCAGCAGCGCGCCCAGCGCCGCCGCCAGGCCGCCGAAGAACAGGGGGTACGACCACGGCGAGACCAGCCCGCTGAAGGCCGCCCCGCCCGCGATCACCGCCAGCACCCCGCCCCCGCCGAGCAGCGCCCGCCGGTCCGGCAGGCCGTCCGCCACACACACCCAGGCGGCGATCACCAGAAGGCCGCTGAGCACGAACGTCTGGCGGTACGGGCTGCCGTTCGGCGTCTGGAAGGCGTGCCACGCCAGATGCGTCGGCTTCCACTGGAAGGAGAGCGCGACGAGCAGGGCGAGCCCCGTCCACGCGTACCGCTCGCGGCCCGGCACCGCCCTGTTGAACGCCAGCGCCCCCGCGAGCAGCAGCGCCCCCGTGCCCAGGAACAGCGCCGGGCTGGAGAAGCTGTAGGTCGCCGGGAGCCAGCGGGCCAGGAAGTCGCTCCACGGGGCCGGGGTGAACTCCTTGCTCCAGCCCGGATACGCGTGCTTGGTGCCCAGGAACACCGTGAAGAGGACGGGGGCCGAGAGCCCGATGCCGAGCGCCGTCGTCCAGACCGCGCGCGTCAGCGCCCACACCCGGGCCCGTACCTCCGTCTCCTCCAGGAACAGACGCAGCAGCAGGACCAGGGCCGCCCCGATCGTCGCCATGTACGCGGTGTAGAAGTTCGCCGTCCAGGCCAGCGCCACCACGACCGGGCCGACCAGCGGCCGGGCGCGGGTGCGGGCCCACTCGCCCACCAGGCACAGCATCGGGAACGCGATCAGCCCGTCCAGCCACATCGTGTTGTACGTCGCCTCGATCACCGACCAGCCGCACAGCGCGTACGCCGCCCCCAGCACCCCAGCCACCCAGCGCCGCCCGGCCCCCGGGCGCAGGGTGAGCAGCAGGACCGTCATCGCGACCGCCGCCACCGCCATCTTCAAGACCGTGATCACATACACCGCGAGGTCGATCCGGTCGCGCGGGAAGACCCCGACCAGCAGGGCGAACGGGCTGCCCAGATACGTACCGATGTCGGGCAGGAACGAAGTCCCGTACCCGGACTGCCAGTTGACCAGCGCGCCGCCGTGGGCGCGGCCGTGCAGCAGGTCCCACAGGTGGGCGTGGAACGGCACGAACTGGTTGCCCAGGTCGTTGACGCCGCGGGTGTGGCGCCCGAAGGGGAAGCTCCGGGCGACGGCGTCGGCGGCGCACACCGCGACCACGGTGATCAGCGCGGCGAGGGCGGCCGCCCGCGCGCGCGGGCGTCCGGTCCCGGCGGGCGCGGCGGGGGCGGCGGGGGGAAGCTGGACGGCTTCGAGAGTCGGCATGGGGATCCTCTGCTGTTCGCTGCCGTCGAATATGCCGGACCGGTGCGGGTAAATCAGCGGGCCGGGGGCTCAGTTCACGTAATCGACGCCCGGTCGTCATTCGGTGAATCCGCCCCGGACGTCTGGCCCGGTTGTCCTTCCTTGACTGCCACAGCCGTACTCCGTATCGACGGGGGAGAACCGTGCTCATCTCGATTGTCGTGCCCTGCTTCAACGAAGAGGAGATCATCGGCCGCTTCCATGATCAGGTGACCAAGGAAATCTCCCGGCTCGACGCGGAATTCGAACTCCTCTATGTCGACGACGGCAGCAAGGACCGCACGTTCCCGCTGCTCCAGGAGATCGCCGCCCGCGATCCGCGCACCCGTTACGTCTCGTTCAGCCGGAACTTCGGCAAGGAGGCCGCGATGCTCGCCGGGCTGCGGCACGCGGCCGGGGACGCCGTGGTGATCATGGACGCCGACCTCCAGCACCCGCCGGAGCTCATCGGCCGCATGATGGACCTGCACGCCCAGGGCCACGACCAGGTGATCGCCCAGCGCACCCGCAAGGGCGACCGCGTCACCCGCACCCTCACGGCGCGCCTGTACTACCGCCTGATCAACCGCCTGGTCGATGTGGAACTGGTCGACGGCGTGGGAGACTTCCGCATGCTCTCGCGCAGGACGGTCGACGCGGTGCTCGAACTCACCGAGTACAACCGCTTCTCCAAGGGGCTCTTCGCCTGGGTCGGATTCCGCACCACCACGTTCAGTTACGAGAATGCGGTACGGGAACAGGGGCGTTCCGCCTGGACCTTCGGAAAGCTGCTCAACTACGGCCTGGACGGGATGATCTCGTTCAACAACAAGCCGCTGCGGGCCGCCGTCTATCTGGGCATGCTGCTGCTCGGGATCGCCACGGCGTATTCCGCGTGGATCGTCGGTGTCGCGATGGTGAACGGTGTGGACACCCCCGGATATGTGACCCTGCTCGTGGTCGTCACCGCGCTCGCCGGAGTGCAGATGGTGATGCTGGGCGTGGTCGGCGAATACGTCGGCCGCATCTATTACGAGGTCAAGCGCCGGCCGCACTTCCTGGTGCAGGCGACGAACGTTTCCGGCCACGACGGTGGTGGCGTGCCGCGCCAGCCGGAGCGGCAGAGCAGCGACCGGGAGTTCGCCCGCCGATGACGTCCGCGACCGCCGCCCAGATCGTCCGGTTCGCCCTGGTGGGGGCGGTGAACACGGGCACGTACTACGGCCTGTACCTGCTCTTCCTGCCGCGGGTGCCGTACGTGGTCGCCCACATCACGGCCTTCCTGCTCGCCATGGTCGGCTCCTTCTTCCTCACCTCGTACTTCACCTACCGCACCCGGCCCACCTGGCGGAAGTTCCTGCTCTTCCCGCTCACCAACGCGGCCAACTTCGTGATCACCACGACCGGGATGTACGTCCTGGTGGACCTGCTCGGCCTCAGCAGCACCTGGGCCCCGCTGATCGCCGCGGCGGCGGCGATTCCGGTCACCTTCGTCCTCTCCCGGACGATCATGTTGCGGCCCGAGACTCCTGAGGCGGCCGAATCGTTGGGCGAATCAGTGGCCCACGCCACTGAGACTGCCTAACATCGATCACCGCAAGGTCATAGGTCATCTGGTCGCTGCACTGCCGCACGATCCGCCGGGAGGCTCCTTTGCACCGCCGCCGTCGCACCGCACTCGCCCTCTCCGTCGCGCTCCTCGGCGCGGGCCCACTCCTGACCGCGTGCGGCAGCGAGGCCCACCCGGGCGCCGCGGCCGTCGTGGGGGGCGACCGGATCCCGGTCTCCGCGCTCCAGGCCCAGGTCAAGGACGTCCGTACGGCGCAGCAGGCCTCGCCGCAGGCCGACCAGCTGATCAAGAACACCGGCCAGCTCAGCCGCGCCAAGCTGCACGGGCTGATCTTCGACAAGGTGCTCGACCAGGCCGCCGCCGACGCCGGGGTGAGCGTGACCCGCAAGGAAATCCAGGACGCCCGGACCGCGATGACCCAGCAGTCCGGCGGCGAGCAGGCGTTCGCCGCCATGCTCCTCCAGCAGCGCGGCGTCGCGCCCGGCCAGATCGACGACGCGGTGCGCGAGCAGGTGCAGCTCACCAAGCTGGCCGCCGCGACCGGCGCCGACCTGTCCACGCCGACCGGCCAGGCGGCCGTCACCAAGACGCTCACCGAGGCGTCCAGGAAGCTCAGGATCGACGTCAATCCGCGGTACGGGACGTGGGACGACAAGGCGATCCAGCTCGCCGACGCCAAGACGCCGTGGATCGCGCAGGTCACCAAGAACGGGCCCCAGGAGGAGGCCGCAGTCACCGGGTGAGCCGTCGGGGTAGGTTCGAGAGGTGACTCTCGAAGAACCCGGCCGCGTCGTCCTGCTCACCGCCAGCCACCGGGTGGCGCCCGGACTGCTCTCCTGGGCCGCGTGGCAGACGCTGCGCGCCGCCGACCGGGTGCTCTGCGCCGACGCCGGGCACCCGCAGCTGCCGTATCTGCGCGAGGCGGGCGTCGAGGTCGAGATCGTGGAGCCCGAGGCGCGGGAGCTGGTCGAGGCGTGTGCCGGTGGCCGTACCGTCGTCGTCCTCCCCTCCGGCGAGGGCGACCGGCGGCTCACCGACGGGCTCGCCCGGCTCGCGGGCTCGGGCAGGGTCGCCATGCCCGACCTGGAGCTGCTGCCGGGCTCGTACGACCTGCCGGGCGCCCGCCTGCTCGACCTCGTCCAGGTCATGGACAGGATCCGGCGCGAGTGCCCGTGGTCGTCCCAGCAGACCCACAAGGGGCTCGCCAAGTACGCGCTCGAGGAGGCGTACGAACTGGTCGAGGCGGTGGAGGAGGGCGACCGCGACGAGCTGCGGGAGGAGCTCGGCGATGTGCTGCTCCAGGTGGTCTTCCACGCCCGGATCGCTCAGGAGGATCCCGAGGAGCCGTTCTCGGTGGACGACGTGGCCGGGACGATCGTGGAGAAGCTGATCCACCGCCATCCGCACGTCTTCGGCGACGAGAGCGCCGAGACGCCGGAGGAGGTCAAGGAGCACTGGCTGCGGCAGAAGGCGGCGGAGAAGCGGCGCGAGTCGGTGACCGAGGGCATCCCGCTCGGCCAGCCCGCCCTGGCCCTGGCGGCCAAGCTCGCCTCCCGCGCCCGTATCGCGTCCCTGGACGTCCCGCTGCCCTCCGGCGAGGGCATCGGCTACCGCCTGCTCGCCCTGGCGGTCGCGGCGGAGGCCGAGGGCGCGGACCCGGAGGCGGCGCTGCGGGCGGCGGCGCGCGCGTACCGGGACGCGATCGTCGCGGCGGAGAAGAGCTGAACCATGGAGTCCCCCACACCGCCTTCCGGGCAGGTTCCGGAGGCGCGGGTTCCGCAGGCGCAGGCTCCGGAGACGCACGTTCCGCAGGCGCAGGCTCCCGAGGCCCAGGCTCCTTCGGTCATGCCCGAGATGTTCACCTGGGAGTTCGCCACCGACCCGTACCCGGCCTACGGGTGGCTGCGGGAGCACTCGCCGGTGCACCGGACCAAGCTGCCCAGCGGGGTCGAGGCGTGGCTGGTGACGCGGTACGCGGACGCCAAGCAGGCACTCGCCGACCAGCGGCTCTCCAAGAACCCGGCGCACCACGACGAGCCCGCGCACGCCAAGGGCAAGACCGGCATTCCGGGCGAGCGCAAGGCCGATCTGATGACGCATCTGCTCAACATCGACCCGCCGGACCACACCCGGCTGCGACGGCTCGTGTCGAAGGCGTTCACTCCCCGTACGGTCGCCGAATTCGCGCCCCGGGTGCAGGAGTTGACGGACACGCTCATCGACCGGTTCGCGGCGGGCGGCGAGGCCGACCTCATCCACGAGTTCGCCTTCCCGCTCCCCATCTACGCCATCTGCGACCTGCTCGGCGTGCCACGCGAGGACCAGGACGACTTCCGCGACTGGGCCGGGATGATGATCCGGCACGGCAAGGGCCCGCGCGGCGGCGTGGCCCGCTCGGTCAAGAAGATGCGCGGGTATCTGCTCGAACTCATCCACCGCAAGAGGGAGAACCCGGGCGAAGACCTCATCTCCGGGCTCATCCGCGCCAGCGACCACGGCGAGCACCTCACCGAGAACGAGGCCGCCGCGATGGCCTTCATCCTCCTGTTCGCCGGGTTCGAGACGACCGTGAACCTCATCGGCAACGGCGTGTACGCGCTGCTGCGCAACCCGGAGCAGCGCGAGCGGCTCCAGGCCTCGCTCGCGGCCGGGGAGTCGGACCTGCTGGACACCGGCGTCGAGGAACTGCTGCGCTACGACGGGCCCGTGGAGCTGGCCACCTGGCGGTTCGCCACGCGGCCGCTGACGATCGGGGGCCAGGAGATCGCGGCCGGCGACCCGGTGCTCGTCGTCCTCGCCTCCGCCGACCGCGACCCCGAGCGGTTCCGTGACCCGGACGTGCTCGACCTCGGTCGCCGCGACAACCAGCACCTCGGCTACGGCCACGGCATCCACTACTGCCTGGGCGCCCCGCTCGCCCGGCTGGAGGCGAGGACCGCGCTGGCGACCCTGTTGCGCCGCCTTCCTGACCTGCGGCTCGGGGCGGATCCTGCCGATTTGCGCTGGCGCGGCGGGCTCATCATGCGCGGACTGCGCACGCTTCCGGTCGAGTTCACGCCCGTACGAACTGACGGTTCGTCAAAACTGTGACTTTCGCGTTATCGCGGGTGCATCGACTTGTGACAAGCGTTCGAGTACGGCTACGTTCACCCCTCGACTCGGCAAACCAGGCTCAACGCCCGGCTCAGGAGTCACAGACGTAGTCACACGGAAGGCCACAGCATGCGCTCCGGGAACGGACGGCACCGCCGACCCCGCCAGGCTCCCGCAATCGTCGTCGCGGCGGGGGTGACCGGCTCGGCCCTCGCCCTTCCGCTCTTCGCGGCGAGCGGCGCGAACGCCGCCTCCGCGACCACCTGGGACCGTGTCGCGGAGTGCGAGAGCGGCGGCGCGTGGAGCGCCGACTTCGGCAACGGCCTGTACGGCGGGCTCCAGCTCTCGCAGGAGACCTGGGAGAGCTACGGCGGTACGGCGTACGCCGAGCGGCCCGACCTGGCCAGCCGCGCACAGCAGATAGCCATCGCCGAGAAGGTGCTCGCGGCGAAGGGCCCCAAGGCCTTCACCAGCTGCTCGGCCATCTCCGGGCTCACCTCGGGCGGCGGCGCGCCGGCGGTCGACCCGGGCGCGACGCCCTCGCCCGGCGCCACGGCCTCCGAGGGGGCGGACGTCACCGCGACTCCGTCCGCGCCCGCCAGGACGACTCCGGCACCCCCCGGGTCCTCCTCGGCCGCGCCCAAGCCGTCGACGACCCCGGCGGCCCCGGCGACCGGTACGGGCGGCGCCACCAAGCCCGCCACTCCGACGACGCCGCCGGCCGACTCTGCATCGGGTTCGGCCTCGGGCTCGGCATCGGGCTCCGCCTCCGGTCCGGCCTCGGGCTCCGCCTCCGGCGGCAAGCACCGCGGTACGCCGGACCCGGCCGAGAGCGGCGCCCCCGCGACCACCACCGACCCGGGCAATACGGACAACACCCACGAATCGGGGCGTCATGCCTCGCGGGGTGACGCCGACTCACGCGCGTCCGGCGACGTGCTGAACGCCGCCGGCGACTACACGGTCCGCCCCGGCGACAACCTGTGGGACATCTCGCGCTCGCACAAGGTCGAGGGCGGCTGGTCCGCGCTCTACAAGGCGAACGAGAAGACGATCGGCTCCAATCCGGACCTCATCCTGCCCGGCCAGAGCCTTGATCTGAACCTGGCAAAGACGGACAACCCGGCCCCGGCTCAGGGGTAGTTCAGGGGCCTATGTCCACTTCTGTGCAAGTGAGACATGGGTCTCTTTCCCCCAACTGGTGTGTCCTGTCCGTCCGGTACGGGCGTTACGCCCCCCACCTGCGGAAACAGGCGTTACGGAAGGGCGGCGGGGGGCGATTTCTCCCCGATGTGCCCCTTTGAACATCAGGGGTTGGTGTGTTTACGGTCGGAGCGCTCGTCACCACGGGCCCCTCCGACCGGAAACGCCGAATCCTGCCGCCGGTCGCGGGGAACAGTCGACGCTCGATGCGCCGTAGGCAGGAGCGGGGGACCCAAGGTAAGCGCCGGGCCCGGCCGTTGAAGGACGTACGCCATGCGGCGGGACGTACCAGACGGCCACGGGACCGGCTTGGGGTGAAGACGCGCCAGCACGGCGCGGCCGGGCCACTCACTCGCCCGAACCCGACAGCTCACCTCGCAGGCGTCGGTGAGGAGAACTCCATGCTGCTTTCCGGCAAGGGCAAGCACCGTCGCCCGTCCAAGGCCGTCCGTGTCGTCACGCTCGCCGGTGTCACCGGTGCGGCCGTCGCCGCCCCGCTGATGGCCGCGGGCTCCGCCTCCGCCGCCTCGGTCTCCACCTGGGACGCGGTCGCCCAGTGCGAGTCCGGCGGCAACTGGTCCATCAACACCGGCAACGGCTACTACGGCGGTCTGCAGTTCTCGCAGTCCTCGTGGGCCGCGGCGGGCGGCACGCAGTACGCCTCCCGCGCCGACCTGGCCACGAAGGGCCAGCAGATCGCCACGGCCGAGAAGCTGCTCGCGATGCAGGGTCCCGGTGCCTGGTCCTGTGCGGGTGCGGGCAACCTGACGGCGGGTGGCGGCGCCGCGGACGTGGACACGTCCGGCTCGTCCGCCACGCCCAAGAAGGCCGCGCCGGCCCCGAAGCGCGAGTCCGCCCCCGCGGCCGCCTCGCGCGGCGAGTCCCGCCCGGCCCCGGCCCCGGTCAAGACCGGCGACGGCGAGTACAAGGTGAAGGCCGGCGACACCCTCGGCTCCATCGCGTCGGCCCACGGCGTCAAGGGCGGCTGGCAGAAGCTGTTCGAGCTGAACAAGGACGTGGTGAAGGACGCGAACCTGATCTACGTGAACCAGCACCTCCACCTGAGCTAGGCGCTCTGCGGGGCGGGGGGCTGCGTTTCACGGCCACGGGCCGTGACGGACTGAGCGCGCAGCCCCCCCTTTTTGGCCCGGCGCTCGCCTGCGGGCCCGGTGGGGGCGGGGCCGCGCAGTTCCCCGCGCCCGTTTCTGGCCCGGTGTTCGTCTGCGGCCCGGTGGTGGGCTGGTCGCGCAGTTCCCCGCGCCCCTGAGGGGCCCCGAGCTCGGCTGTCGTCTGCGGGTCATCTGTGGCGGGCCGCGCAGTTCCCCGCGCCCCTAAGGGGTTCCCGACCTCGGCTGTTGTCCGCGGGCCGTCTGTGGTTGCTCGCGCAGTTCCCCGCGCCCCTGGTGGTGCGGGCTGTGGCATGTGCGGCGGCGCCGCCGCGTGGGCGCGCCCGGCCGACGAGCGCCCCATAGGGGCGCGGGGAACTGCGCGACCGGCCCCCACCGGCCCGCAGTCGTGAAACAACCTGTTTTTAGGGGCGCGGGGAACTGCGCGAGCAACCCCCGCCGGCCCGCAGACGAACACCGGGCCAAGAAGGGCGCGCCCCGCTCAGCTGAAAGCTGAACCGGGGGCGTGGGGGCACCCCACAGACGCCCGCCCCGCAGGGCCCGGCTTTGTTTCGTTCAGGAACATTTTGCCCCCCGTTTCGTCCCACGGGCCGGTCGGTCGGCTGGCCGATGCCCCGGAGCCGGTTAGGCTCAGGGGTGCCGGACCACGCGGCCCGGCGTATTCGCGTCACATCCCAGAAGGAGATGCTCGTGCCGTCCATCGACGTCGTCGTAGCCCGGGAAATCCTGGACTCCCGAGGCAACCCCACGGTCGAGGTCGAGGTCGGCCTCGACGACGGCAGCACCGGCCGTGCCGCCGTCCCCTCCGGTGCCTCCACCGGTGCCTTCGAGGCCATCGAACTGCGTGACGGCGACCCCAGCCGTTACATGGGCAAGGGCGTCGAGAAGGCCGTCCTCGCCGTGATCGAGCAGATCGGCCCGGAGCTCGTCGGCTACGACGCCACCGAGCAGCGCCTGATCGACCAGGCGATGTTCGACCTGGACGCCACGGACAACAAGGGCTCGCTCGGCGCCAACGCCATCCTCGGCGTCTCCCTCGCCGTCGCCCACGCCGCCTCCGAGGCCAGCGACCTCCCGCTCTTCCGCTACCTCGGCGGCCCGAACGCGCACCTGCTGCCCGTTCCGATGATGAACATCCTCAACGGTGGGTCGCACGCCGACTCCAACGTCGACATCCAGGAGTTCATGATCGCCCCGATCGGCGCGGAGTCCTTCTCCGAGGCGCTGCGCTGGGGTGCTGAGGTCTACCACACCCTCAAGGCCGTCCTGAAGCGCAAGGGCCTGTCCACCGGCCTCGGCGACGAGGGCGGCTTCGCCCCGAACCTGGAGTCCAACCGCGCCGCCCTGGACCTCATCCTCGAGGCCGTCAAGGAAGCCGGTTACGTCCCGGGCAAGGACATCGCGCTGGCGCTCGACGTCGCCGCGTCCGAGTTCTACAAGGACGGCAAGTACGAGTTCGAGGGCAAGTCCCGCTCGGCCGCCGAGATGACCGAGTACTACGAGGAGCTCGTCTCCGCGTACCCGATGGTCTCCATCGAGGACCCGCTGTACGAGGACGACTGGGCCGGCTGGAAGACCCTCACCGACAAGCTGGGCTCCAAGGTCCAGATCGTCGGCGACGACCTCTTCGTCACCAACCCGGAGCGCCTGGCCCGCGGCATCGAGGAGGGCACCGCCAACGCCCTGCTCGTCAAGGTCAACCAGATCGGTTCGCTGACCGAGACCCTGGACGCCGTCGAGATGGCCCAGCGCAACGGCTTCAAGTGCATGATGTCCCACCGCTCCGGCGAGACCGAGGACGTCACCATCGCCGACCTCGCCGTCGCGGTGAACTGCGGTCAGATCAAGACCGGCGCCCCGGCCCGCTCGGACCGCGTCGCCAAGTACAACCAGCTGCTGCGCATCGAGGAGATCCTCGACGACGCGGCGGTGTACGCGGGCCGCAGCGCGTTCCCCCGCTTCAAGGGCTGAGCCTTCACGGACTGAGCCTTCAAGGGCTGAGCCCTCACGGACTGAGCGCTTCGAGGGTTAAGCCCTAGCCAGTCGTACGTACGTCCCCGGCCGCGGTCCCGTACCGTGTCCGGGGACGTTGTACGTACGTGAGGGGAGCGGGGCGACATGGCGAAGGGCAACCGGGACCGGTTCTCCACCGCGGCCCGGCTCAAGGTGCTCGGCGAGCAGACCGCGGCCCGGGTCTACCGCTCCCAGAACAAGCGCCAGGCGCGCCGCTCCCGGCTCACCGGCCGGGCCGCGCTGCTCGCCCTGGTGATGTGCTCGCTGGTGGTGGCTCTCGCGTACCCGATGCGCCAGTACGTGTCGCAGCGCGGCGACATCGCCGAGCAGCGCCGCAAGGAGCACGACGCGGCCGCGCAGGTCGAGCGGCTGCGCGACGAGAAGGCGCGGCTCCAGGACGACGCGTACATCAAGCGGCTGGCCCGCGAGCATCTGCACATGCAGTTTCCGGGCGAGACCGGTTACACCGTGACCGACCCGTCGGCCGGCAAGGGCCACCGCGACGACAAGGCCGCCACCGGCCGCCCCTGGCACCAGAACCTCTGGGACGGCGTGGACAAGACGGACCGCCCCGGCGACTGACGGCGCGCACCGCGCCGACGACAGCTCCAGACCTACCTACGCACCTACAGCCAGACAGAGACTGAGACAGACACCGCGATGGAAACGCCCCCGCCCCAGACGCCCCGCACCGAGCCGACCGACGCGGACATCGCCGCCTTCCAGGAGCAGCTGGGCCGCCCGCCGCGCGGGCTGCGCGCGATCGCGCACCGCTGCCCGTGCGGCAACCCGGACGTGGTCGAGACGGCCCCCCGGCTGCCCGACGGCACGCCGTTCCCGACGACGTACTACCTGACCTGCCCGCGGGCGGCGTCGGCGATCGGCACGCTGGAAGCCAACGGCGTCATGAAGGAGATGTCGGAGCGCCTGGCGACGGACCCCGAGCTGGCCGCGGCCTACCGCGCCGCCCACGAGGACTACATCGCCCGCCGCGACGCCATCGAGGTCCTGGAGGGCTTCCCGAGCGCGGGCGGCATGCCGGACCGCGTGAAGTGCCTGCACGTCCTGGTCGGCCACTCGTTGGCGGCCGGGCCGGGCGTGAACCCGCTGGGCGACGAGGCGATCGCGATGCTGCCCGAGTGGTGGGCGAAGGGCCCGTGCGTCACCCCCTGCGTGCCGGGGGAGGAGACGAAGTGACCCGGGTCGCCGCCATCGACTGCGGTACGAACTCGATCCGCCTCCTGGTCGCCGACGCGGACCCGCAGACCGGTGAACTCGTCGACCTGGACCGCCGGATGACGATCGTCCGCCTCGGCCAGGGCGTGGACCGCACCGGCCGCCTCGCCCCCGAGGCGCTGGAGCGCACCTTCGCGGCCTGCCGCGAGTACGCGGCGGTCATCAAGGAGTTCGGCGCCGAGCGCGTCCGTTTCGTGGCCACCTCGGCCTCGCGCGACGCCGAGAACCGGGACGAGTTCGTCCAGGGCATCCTGGACATCCTGGGCGTCGAGCCCGAGGTGATCACCGGCGACCAGGAGGCCGAGTTCTCCTTCACCGGCGCCACCAAGGAGCTCCACTCCGGCGGCGACTACCTGGTGGTCGACATCGGCGGCGGCTCGACGGAGTTCGTGGTCGGCTCCGAGCACGTCCGCGCGGCCCGCTCCGTGGACGTGGGCTGCGTCCGGATGACCGAACGTCACCACCCCGGCGACCCGGCCACGCCCGAGCAGATCGCGGCGATAAGGGCGGACGTGGAGGCGGCCCTGGACGAGGCCGAGCGAACGGTCCCGCTCCGCGAGCCCCGCACCCTGGTGGGCCTGGCCGGCTCGGTGACGACGGTGGCCGCGATCGCCCTCGACCTGCCCGCGTACGACTCGACGGCGATCCACCACGCCCGTATCTCCTACGACGAGGTCAAGCGGGTCACCGACCGCCTGCTCGCCTCCACCCACGAGGAGCGCACGGCGATCCCGGTCCTGCACCCGGGCCGCGTCGACGTGATCGCGGCGGGCGCACTGGTCCTGCTGTCCGTCATGGACCGCACGGGCGCGTCCGAGGTCGTGGTCAGCGAGCACGACATCCTCGACGGAATCGCCTGGTCGATCGCCTGAAACCGCTCCCGGAGGGCCCCTGGAAGGCCCTCCGGGACACCCCTCGCAAGAAAGTTCGTGAAGTTCTTCACAAGGAAAACCCGCCGGTTGGGCCTTTTCGGGGGCCCAGGGCCTCACTTCTGTAGGTGTGAGGGCTCAACGGGGCGCGATTCAGGGGCTGGGGCGTATGTTACGCGCGTGTGTCACAGCCCAGTGGTCTAGGCCGTGCGCGGGTGTGAGGGCCAGTTCAGACGGGGTGGAGAACGTTCTCCCTTATACCTTGGTTCCCTCACGGCGCCATGACCTCGGTCACGTGGGTGGCGGAGTGTAGCAGAGGCCCCGTAGGACCTTGTGAAGGGGCGCACGAGCGAGGCCCCCGAGGGGGGTGGATACTCGATGGCATGAGCACCACGGAGCGTCCCCGAATCCTCGTCGTAGGCGGTGGGTACGTAGGCCTGTACGCGGCACGGCGCATTCTCAAGAAGATGCGCTACGCCGAGGCGACCGTCACGGTCGTCGACCCGCGGTCGTACATGACGTACCAGCCCTTCCTCCCCGAAGCCGCCGCAGGCAGCATCTCCCCGCGCCACGTCGTCGTCCCGCTGCGACGCGTCGTGCGCGGAGCCGAGGTGCTCACCGGCCGTGTCACCAGCATCGACCAGGACCGCAAGGTCGCCACGGTCGCGCCGCTCGTCGGCGAGGCCTACGAGCTGCCCTTCGACTACCTGGTCGTCGCCCTCGGCGCGGTCTCCCGCACCTTCCCGATCCCCGGCCTCGCCGAGCAGGGCATCGGTATGAAGGGCGTCGAGGAGGCCATCGGGCTGCGCAACCACGTCCTGGAGCAGCTGGACATGGCCGACTCCACGACCGACGAGGACGTCCGCCGCAAGGCGCTGACCTTCGTCTTCGTGGGTGGTGGCTTCGCCGGCGCCGAGACGATCGGCGAGGTCGAGGACATGGCCCGCGACGCGGCCAAGTACTACACCAACGTGAAGCGCGAGGACATGCGCTTCATCCTGGTCGACGCCGCCGACAAGATCCTCCCCGAGGTCGGGCCGCAGCTCGGCAAGTGGGGCAAGGAGCACCTCGAGGGCCGCGGTGTCGAGATCTACCTCTCGACCTCGATGGACTCCTGCGTCGACGGCCACGTCGTGCTGAAGAACGGCCTTGAGGTCGACTCCAACACCATCGTGTGGACCGCGGGCGTCAAGCCCAACCCGGCGCTGGCCCGCTTCGGCCTGCCGCTCGGCCCGCGCGGCCACGTCGACACCGCCCCGACCCTCCAGGTCCAGGGCAGCGACTACATCTGGGCCGCGGGCGACAACGCCCAGGTCCCGGACCTCGCCGCCCGCAAGGCCGGCGTCGAGAACGCCTGGTGCCCGCCGAACGCCCAGCACGCGCTGCGCCAGGCCAAGGTCCTCGGCGACAACGTGGTCTCCGGCATGCGGGGCTTCCCGCAGAAGGAGTACGCGCACGCCAACAAGGGCGCGGTGGCGGGCCTCGGCCTCCACAAGGGCGTCGCGATGATCGTCATGGGCAAGATGAAGATCAAGCTCAAGGGCCGTCTCGCCTGGTACATGCACCGTGGCTACCACGGTCTCGCCGTGCCCACCTGGAACCGCAAGATCCGCGTCTTCGCCGACTGGACGCTCGCGATGTTCCTGAAGCGCGAGGTCGTCTCGCTCGGCGCCATGGAGTCGCCGCGCGAGGAGTTCTACGAGGCCGCCAAGCCCGCTCCGGCCCCGGCCGCGAAGGACAAGGTCGAGGAGAAGGCCAAGGCCTCCTGACCCAGGTCACCGCTCAGCACGTCCCGAAGGGGCCGCCCGCCATCCGTGGTGCGGGCGGCCCCTTCGGCGTGTGCCCCCCCGGGGCGGCGTCACCTTCGCGCCGCCGATGTACGCCCGTGGCGCTGTAGCGGTAGGGCCGGTGCCCGGGGCAATCTTGTCCGGGGTGCCGGGCACGTGGCGGCACGTGTGGGCACGTGTGGGGTCGACTTCACGGAGGTGTGCGCCATGGCCGACGCCGCGACGCGGCTGACCGCTCTCGCCGGCGAGCTCCTGGGCGAGGACCTTCCGGTCCGCATCCGCGCCTGGGACGGCAGCGAGGCGGGCCCGCCGGGCGCCCCGGTGGTGGTCCTGCGCCACCGCCGCGCCCTGCGCAGACTGCTGTGGAAGCCGGGCGAACTCGGCCTCGTGCGCGCCTGGGTGGCCGGCGAGCTCGACATCGAGGGCGACCTCTATCTGACCCTCGACCTGATGGCCGGCCTGATCTGGGACCGCGGCGCCGAGCCCAAGGACGCCGTCCATCCCGTACGCGACCCGAGGCTGCGGGCCGCCGCCCGCGAGCTGCTGCGGCTCGCCGGGCCCCTGCCGCCGCCCGCCCCGCCCGCCGAGGAGCTGCGCCGCCGCACCGGCCGTCTGCACACCAGACGCCGCGACAAGCAGGCCGTCAGCCACCACTACGACGTGGGCAACGCCTTCTACGAGCTGGTGCTCGGCCCGTCGATGGTCTACTCGTGCGCGTACTGGGAGAGCCCGGACGCCACCCTGGAGGAGGCCCAGCGCGACAAGCTGGAGCTGATCTGCCGCAAGCTCGGCCTGGGGGAGGGCGACCGACTGCTCGACGTCGGCTGCGGCTGGGGCTCGATGGCCCTGCACGCCGCCCGCCACCACGGCGCCCACGTCGTCGGCATCACGCTCAGCGCCGAACAGGCCGCCTACGCCCGCAAGCGCATCGCCGAGGAGGGCCTGGCCGACCGGATCGAGATCCGGGTGCAGGACTACCGGGACGTGCGCGACGGGCCGTACGACGCGATCTCCTCGATCGGGATGGCCGAGCACGTCGGCTCCGTGCGCTACCGGGAGTACGCGGACGATCTGTACGCCCTGCTGAAGGACGGCGGGCGCCTGCTCAACCACCAGATCGCGCGGCGCCCCGAGGGGGACGAAGCGGCGTACCACGTGGACGAGTTCATCGACGCGTACGTCTTCCCCGACGGCGAGCTGGCCCCGCTCGGGCGGACCCTGTCGACCCTGGAGGACGCCGGGTTCGAGGCGCGCGACGTGGAGGCCATCCGCGAGCACTACGCGCTGACCCTGCGTCAGTGGGTCGCCAATCTGGAGGCGGGCTGGGAGCGGGCGGTGCGGCTGACCAGCCCCGGCCGGGCCCGTGTCTGGCGGCTCTACATGGCCGCCTCCGCGCTGTCCTTCGAGCGCAACCGGATCGGGGTCAACCAGATCCTGGCGGTGAAGACCCCGGAGGGCGGGACTTCGGGGATGCCGCTGCGGGCACGGAGGTGGGGGAGCGCCCCGTAGGGGCGCGGGGCTGTATCGATGTGCGGCTCCGCCGCATGCGAGCGACCAGCCCCCATCGCCGCGCAGGCGGAATGATACGTTCGGCAACCCCGGGCGGCGGATCATGGCGTCCGGATTGTCATGTATATGCCGCTTATGGGAGGTCGTGTGCACCGCCACCGCAGAACCTGGCTCCTCGGCTTGGCCGTTGCCGTGATGTCCGTTTTCGCCGGACCGGGCGCGACCTCGGCTTCCGCCGACACCGTCACCGTCGCCAACGGCGCGATCTTCAACGACCCCTCGGGCCCCACCGCCGAGCAGGACAAGATCCGCGACTACGTCGTCTCGCTGGTGAACGACGCCCCCGCGGGCAGCACCATCCAGATGTCGATGTACACCTTCACCGACGACGTCCTGCGCACCGCGCTGATCGCCGCGAAGGACCGCGGCGTCGCCGTGAAGCTCGTCGTCGACTACAAGTCGCACAACTTCAACCCCGACGGCAGCGAGCTGACCAAGGGCGGCGAGTACGAGAACCTGGCCGCGGCGCTCGGCACCGACCGCACCAAGGCGTCCTGGATCCTGTCCTGCCCGCAGGGCCGCGCCTGTATCGCCAACCGCAAGCTCAACTCCGGCGACGACGGCTCGATCAACCACAACAAGTTCTTCCTCTTCTCCCACACGGGAGGCGCGGACAACGTCGTCGTGCAGACTTCGGCCAACATGTCGGGCACCCAGCGCACCGACCTCTTCAACAACGCCGTCACCCTGGTCGACGCCGGTCTCTACGCCAACTACCAGGCGTACTTCAACGACCAGGTGACGAACGGCTCCTCGGGCACCAGCAACAACAACTACTACTCGACGCCGATCAGTTCGACCAACCCGAACTACAAGACGTACTTCTTCCCCCGCAAGGAGACGTCCGGGACGACCTACTCCACGGACCCGGCCACCGACACGGTCAAGCTGATCCTCGACAAGGTCACCTGCTCCTCCACCCAGCACTCCGAGGTGCGGATGGCGGCCAACCTCTTCTACCGCGACCAGATCGCCACCAAGCTCGCCTCGATGGTGGACGCGGGCTGCAAGGTCTACCTCGCGGCCGACGCCAACCCCAACGGCGGCGGCACGGGCGTCCCGTCGATGGGCAAGACCGTCGAGTCGATCCTCTACGGCCAGCTCACCGGGCGCGTCGAGTGCTGGGAGACCCCGCCCGCCGGACACACCACCAACATCGGCATCCACTCCAAGTACCTGCTGGTCAACGGTACGTACGAGGGTGTCGCCAACGAGAAGGTCGTCTGGACCGGCAGCCACAACTACTCGTGGCAGGCGCTGCGCTCCAACGACGAGACCATCCTGAAGATCAATGACGACGCGATCTACGACCAGTTCAAGGCCAACCACGACACGCTGATGTCGTACTGCGCCGGCAGCTGACGCGTACACGCACGAAGGGCCGGACCCCCTCCAGCAGGGGATCCGGCCCTTCTCGTACGTCCGAGGCGCTGACGTCCCAGGCGCTGACGTCCGAGGCGCCGACGTCCGAGGCGCCGACTACTCCGTCTTGATCGCCGTCAGCATGTTCAACCGGGCGGCGCTGCGGGCCGGCCAGAGCGCGGCCAGTACGCCCACCAGGCCCGCCAGGACCAGGAAGAGCCCGATCCTGTCCCACGGGATCACCAGCGCGTACGCCGGGATGGAGCCCTTGATGGTCTGGCCGATGGCCCAGGCCAGGAAGGTGCCGAGGCCCACGCCGATCAGCGCGCCGAAGAGCGAGATGACGATCGCCTCCAGGCGGATCATGCGCTTGACCTTGCCGCGCTCCAGGCCGATCGCCCGCAGCATCCCGATCTCCTGCTGGCGCTCGAAGACCGACATGGCCAGCGTGTTGACGACGCCCAGGACCGCGATGATCAGCGCCATCGCGAGCAGCCCGTACATGATGTTCAGGAGCATGTTGATCATGCCGCCGAACGCGTCGCGGATGTCCTTCTTGTCCATGAAGCTGATCGCCGGGTTGTCGCCGAGGGCGTTGACCAGCGCCTGCTCATGGGCCGAGGTGGCGCCGCCGTCCATCTTCACGAAGACCTGGCGGATCAACGGCCGGGTCTCGTGCGGGTCGAGCAGCGAGGTCGGCGCCAGCACCGAGGAGAGGAAGTCCTGCTTCTTGAAGACCGCGCCCACGGTGAGCGTCGTCTTCTTGTCGTCGTTGAACTCGACGGGCAGCGTGGTGCCGGGCTTCCAGCCGTGCTTCTTCGCGGTCTCGTCGTCGACCGCGATCTGCCCCTTGCCCAGCGTCGCGAGCGAGCCGGAGACCGCCTCGACGCGCAGCACCTGCTCGACGTCGCCCGGCGTCACGCCGGAGACCTCGCGGTGGGAGCCGTCCAGCTTCAGGTACGAGGACTGGTGCGGCGAGACCGCGCGGACGCCCGGGGCCTTGCGCAGCTCCGGCACCACGGACTTGTCCAGGTCGCCGCCGCTCGCCATCTGGACCATGTAGTCGGCCTTGATGTTGTCCGTCGTCGTCTTGTCGATGGCCTTGCCCAGCGTGATGCCGAGCACCGACAGACCGGTGACCAGGGTGAGGCCGATGGCGAGCGCGGAGGCGGTGGCGCCGGTGCGGCGCGGGTTGCGCACCGCGTTCTGGCTGGCCAGCTTGCCGGAGACGCCGAACACCTTGGCCAGCGCCGGGCGGACCAGCGCGATGACCGGGCGGGAGAGCAGCGGGATCAGGATGATGATGCCGACCAGCGCCAGGAAGGCGCCCGCGGCGATCATGGTCTTGCCGTCCTTGCCCTTCGCGGCGCCCGACAGGACCGCGCCGGCGCCGAGCAGCGTGACGATCGCGCCGATCGTGTTCCGTACGACCAGGGACTTGGTGGTGGCGACCGCGTGCACGCTGTTCATCGCCGCCACCGGCGGGATCTTCGCGGCGCGCCAGGCGGGCAGCAGGGCGGCGATCAGGGTCACCAGGACGCCGACCGTGAGCGCGGCGATCACCGGGGTGGCCGAGACGATCAGGGAGCCGCCCGGGACCTTCATGTCGAACGCGGACATCGCGGAGCGCAGCCCGGCCGCGAGGGCGATGCCCAGGCCGAAGCCGATCGCGGACGCGGTCACGCCGACCACCAGCGCCTCGGTGAGGACCGAGCGCCGCACCTGGGAGCGCGAGGCGCCCACCGCGCGCATCAGGGCCAGCTCCTTGGTGCGCTGGGCGACCAGCATGGTGAAGGTGTTGGAGATCAGGAAGACACCGACGAAGAGCGCGATGGCGGCGAAGGCGAGCAGCGTGTTGTTGAGCGCGCCGAGCCCCTCCTCGATGTCGTCCGCCTCCTGGTCCGCGAGCGCCTGGCCGGTCCTGGCCGTGGCGTGCTCGGGGATCAGCGGGAGGACCTCGTCGAGGATCTTCTGCGCGTCGGCGCCGGGGGTGGCCGAGATGTTGACGTTCTCGAAGAAGCCGGGCTTGAGGTAGAGCTGCTGGGCGACCTTGGTGTCGAACAGGACGAGGCTGCCGCCGGCGTTGACCCCGCCGTCCTCGGTGGTGAAGACACCCGAGAGGGTGTACGTCTTCACCGGCCCGTTGGTGGCCACCCGCACCCGGTCGCCGACCTGGTAGCCGCCCTTGGACGCGGTGTCCTTGTCGAGCCCGATCTGCCCGTCCTGGACCGGCCCGGAGCCCTGGGTGAAGGTGTACGCCGGGTCCTTGCCGTCCTTGCCGGGGGAGTAGTTGCCGCCCTTGTTGGCCCAGCCCTGACCGATCAGCTTGCCGTGCTTGTCGGCCACGCCGGCGAAGCCGTCGACGCGCCCGTTGACGGAGGCGACCCCGTCCAGGGCCTCGATCTTCTTGACGGTCTGCCTGCTGACGCCGGGGTCGTCCTTGTCGTCACCGCTCCCGTACGAGGAAACGGCGACGGCCACGTTGTCGTAGCTCTTGGCCGACTGGTTCTTGAAGGCGCTCTTGAGGGTGTCGGTGAAGACGAGGGTGCCGGAGACGAAGGCCACGCCGAGCATCACGGCGAGCACGGTCATCAGCAGCCTGGCCTTGTGCGCGAGCACGTTGCGCAGGGCGGTTTTGAACATGGGGCTTTTCTCAGTCCTGGAGGGGTTCGGTCCACAAGGGCGCGGCAGGGGGGGGGAGGGGCTGGGGCCCGGTGGGCCCGCTGATCAGCTCGTACGCCCCTTCGCGTCGAACTCCTTCATGCGGTCGAGGACGCCGTCGGCGCTCGGGTGGAGCATCTCGTCGACGACGCGGCCGTCGGCGAGGAA
The DNA here is from genome assembly GCF_040639555.1 of Streptomyces sp. NPDC023838. NCBI lineage: Bacteria > Bacillati > Actinomycetota > Actinomycetes > Kitasatosporales > Streptomycetaceae > Streptomyces > Streptomyces sp. NPDC023838. The sequence continues at coordinate 79,011 of NZ_JBFAAD010000020.1, read as the reverse complement.
GATCACGCGGTCCGCGTAGGAGGCGGCGACCGGGTCGTGCGTGACCATGACCACGGTCTGGCCGAGCTCGCGCACCGAGTTGCGCAGGAAGCCGAGGACCTCCGCGCCCGAGCGCGAGTCCAGGTTTCCGGTCGGCTCGTCACCGAAGATGATCTCGGGCTGGGAGGCGAGCGCGCGGGCCACGGCCACGCGCTGCTGCTGGCCGCCGGAGAGCTGGGTGGGCCGGTGCGAGAGGCGCCCGGACAGCCCCACCATGTCGATGACCTGCTGCAGCCACTCCTTGTTGGGCTTGCGGCCCGCGATGTCCATCGGCAGCGTGATGTTCTCGGCCGCGGTCAGCGTGGGAAGCAGGTTGAACGCCTGGAAGATGAAGCCGATCTTGTCCCGGCGCAGCTGGGTCAGCTGCTTGTCCTTGAGCGAGCCGAGCTCGGTCTCGCCTATGCGGACCGACCCGGAGCTGAACGAGTCGAGCCCGGCCACGCAGTGCATCAGCGTGGACTTGCCGGAGCCCGAGGGGCCCATGATCGCGGTGAACTCGCCCTGGCGGAAGTCGACCGTCACCCGGTCGAGCGCGACCACCTGGGTCTCGCCCGAGCCGTAGACCTTCGACAGCTCAGTGGCGCGGGCGGCCACCGCGGTGGCGCGGTGTGCGGTGGGGGTGGAGGTCAACGGAGGACTCCTGTCGGAAGGCGGAACTGGGGACTCCTCCATCCTCGATGCCGCCGACCCCCCGGAACGTCAGCCGCTGTGCCCGTTCCCGGGCCATCTTGAGTCTTATACGGGCGCCGCCCGCCTCCTCCTCCGGTATGACACGACCCCTGAGGCGCCCCCGGCCGACGAGGCGTCACGGGCGGTCCGGGAGAGGGCGAGGAGAGGGCGGGGAGAGGAAGGGGATCGGGGAGAGGAGAAGGAGGGGAGCGGGGAGAGCAGAAGGAGGGGAGCGGGGAGTCGAATTCGCGTCATTCCGTTACGCACAGTTCGGCTGACCGGTATGCCTGCCAACCGCCTCCGGCATGTGCCGCAGCGCTTCGGGCCGGTCTGACGCACCCTCAAGCGTCAATAAAATAAGACAACATCGGCCATCGTTCCGCCGTGCGGGGGAGCCGTCCCGATAGGCTCTTCGGGCGAACGTAGGAACCGCGCGACCAGCCCGGATGGTGGAATGCAGACACGGCGAGCTTAAACCTCGCTGGCCCTAGGGCCGTGCCGGTTCAAGTCCGGCTCCGGGCACCTCTCGCCCCCTCCGGCGAGAGGTGGAAGAACCGATAATTCGGCGGACAGAACGAGCGCGGGCGGCCGGCACGGCCGGATTACCGGCGAATGGGTGACGCGTGGGTAAACAGTTCCCGCGCCCCGCCGGACCGCGCCCCCGCCGGACCGCGCCCGCCCCGCGGCCCGCTCCGGCCCCGCCCCCGGGCGACCCGCTCCCGCCTCGGGCGCCGCACCTCACACCCCACTCACCTCCACCCGTGGCACTCTTGTGACGGCGGACCCCCTGGTGTACGTCTCGCCTGGCGAGGAAAGATCCTCCCAGAGCACTAGGGTGATTGTTTTGCTTTCCCATTACCCTTGACGTCAAGGCCGCGCACGGCGGCCATGGAGGAGTGAGATGAGGAGCAGCAACCCGGTCTTCTCGCGACGGGGGTTCAGCCGCGACAACGGCTACGCGGGCTTCAACACCGCGCCGCAGGCCGGGGGCAACCCGTACGCGCAGGCACCGACGAACCCGTACGCGACGAACCCGTACGCGACGAATCCCTACGCCCAGCAGGACACGCAGTACGGCGCCCCCCAGGCCCCGGCCCGCGGCGCCGTGATGACGATGGACGACGTCGTCTCGCGGACCGCGATCACGCTGGGCGTGGTGGCCGCGGGCGCGGCCCTCGCCTGGGCCCTTCTGCCGGTCTCCTCGACCAGCTACGGGCTGGCGATCGGTGCCGGCCTGGTGGCGTTCGTCCTCGCGATGGTCCAGTCGTTCAAGGCGAAGCCCGTCCCCGCGCTGATCATTGGTTACGCGGCGTTCGAGGGCGTCTTCCTCGGCGTGATCAGCGAGATGTACAACGAGCGCTGGTCCGGCGCGCCCTTCCAGGCGGTCCTGGGCACGCTGGCGGTCTCCGGCGCAACCCTGTTCGCGTACAAGCAGCGCTGGGTCCGCGTGACCGCGCGGTACGCGCGCATCGGCATGACCATCGCCATCGCGTTCGTCCTGGTGATGGCGGTCAACCTGCTGGTGGTCGCCTTCGGCGGCGCCGACGGCGGGGGCCTGCGCAGCTTCGGCCCGCTCGGCTTCGCGGTCGGCGTACTCGCCATCCTGATCGGCTGCTTCTACCTGACGCTGGACTTCAAGCAGATCGAGGACGGCATCACGTACGGTGCCCCGCGCGAGGAGTCGTGGCTGGCCGCGTTCGGCCTGACCATGGCGCTCGTCTGGATCTACATGGAGATGCTGCGACTGGTGGCGATCCTCCAGGGCGACGACTGACGCCCGTAAGGCAGTGGGGAGGGGCCCGTCCCGGCAGCAGCCGGGGCGGGCCCCTCCGCGTTGTGCCGGGGGTGCCGAGGTGGCACGCCGGCGTGGTTCAGCAGGGGGGGTTGGGGTTCCCTTCCTAGATGAGGCGGCGCGCGGCCCGCCTCAGGTCGTACTCGTGGATGATCGCCTTGGCGTGGCCGTAGGCGAGATCGTGCTCGCTCCGGAGCCAGCTGACCTTCTCCTCGAACCGTACGAGGGAAGGGCCTTCGTCGACGGTGCGAAGCCAGTCGGAGACTTCACGACCGGTGCAATGGGGGATGCGGGAGAGCAGGTTGCGATGGGTTTCTTCGGAGAAGAGTTGGGACATCGGCGCCTCCGGACGCATTGCCTGGGGGTCCCCTGCCCGGACGGAGCCGAGAACGTCGGGGATGGTCCTTCACGTCACCGTGCCTGAGTGTTCGCGTATTGGCAACAGTCCCGGGGCGGCGCGTAGGGTCGCGGCGTGCTTGATGTGACCCCGCTCCTCGCCGCCGTGGACCGCTTCGCCGACCGCCTGCGCGCCGCCCCCGAGAGCCGCCTGCGCCGTGGCGCGGCGACCGAAGCCCTCGCCCTGGCCAGGGAATTGTCGACCCGGGCCCAACGCGCCGAGACCCCCTCCGCCGAGCCGCGCGTGATGCCGGACGCGGGCGCCTTCGCGGTGGCCGACCAAGTGGCGGTGGCGGGCCGCGATTTGGCCGAGGCACTGCGGGTGGGGGCGGCGCCGGCGGAGGGTCTCGCGGAGGCGGTGGGTCTTGTGGAGGGGGCGATGGGGAGGGCGTTCGGTTAGACGCGGCTCCGATCACGCGTTCGGGTCACGCTTTCTGGTCCCGTACCGGGGGGACTTCGACACGATGCGGCTGCGGCTGAGGCCGTTCAGGGAGGCCCCGGCCGTGCGGCAGCTCGCGCCGCGCGTCGCGGAGGTCGCCGCCCTCAAGGCGTAGTCGGCCGGGGCTACAGCGACGCGATGACCCGGTCCGCCAGGATGTACACGCTCTCCTCGCCGCACGAGAACGTCAGCGCGTACGCGCCCGAGATGCCCGAGCCGCCGAGCAGCACCGGAGTGTCGCCCTCGCGCAGGGCCTCGGCGAGGCGTTCGGAGGTCTCGCGGTGGCCGGGGGTCATGCACAGCGTGGTGCCGTCGGCGAAGACGTAGACGTCGAGGGTGCCGAGCGGGCCCGGGCGTACGTCCGCCAGCGCCGTGCGGGCCTCGGCCAGCTGCTCCAGGCGCTCGACCGTGGACTCGTGGTCCGCCACCACCGACGTCTGGACCGGGACGAAGTCCGGGTGCGAGGGGTGGCGGCGGCGGGCCGCGGCCAGCTCGGGGGAGTCCTCGGGGAACTCCTCGTACGGCTCGGCGCCCAGCTCCATGCCCTCCAGGCCGCCCTCCAGACCGGCGAAGTCGGCCTGCCGGGGGAGGAACAGGGCCGCGTCGTCCCCGAGGCCCGCGAGGCCGCCCAGGAGCGACGGTGCGTCCGCCGCGTCCCGCGTCTCCTGCGCGGCCCAGAACGCCCGCGCCTCGGCGAGCTCGCGCTCCCGCTCCTCGGCGAGCGCCTCGGCGACGGCCGCCCGTATCTCCGCGAGCGGGGTGTCCGTGCCGCGCGCCTGGTGGGGCACGGTGGCGGACCGGCCGGCGTTCGTGACCGCGAGGTCGGCGCGCAGCGCCACGACCTGCTTGCGCAGGCCGTGGGCGGCGTGCAGGGCAGCGGCGCCCACGGCCGTGGCAGCGGCCGTGGTCAGCAGCAGGGCAAGAGACATGGCGCTCACTGACTTACTCCCGGATTCAAACGATTCCCCGACTTCCTACATCAGCTTGTCGTGGACCCGCTCCCCGTGTCAGTGCATTACGTCACGAAATGGACAGGTCTTTGTGTCTGGGGTTTAGTCCCGTAACTACTGTGACCTGCGGTTATGCCTCTCCCCCGGGGCGTACATCACATCCTGGGGGAGATTCGGTCACGAACCGGACGCGGCGGGGTTGGAGCGGTGCTGAAAGGTGTCACCCCGCCGAGGCGCGGCCGGGGCGCCGAAAAGTACCCCCACCGCAGGGTAGGGCCTCGTCAGCTCAGCCGCGCGCTGACTCGGTCGCGTTCCGCTTCGCTTCCGCCGCGCTTCCGCTGCGGGCAGGTGCCGCCGTCGTTCCTCAGGCGACCCCTACCCCCGCTTCAGCTCAGCTCAGCTCAGCCGCTCGATCACCATGGCCATGCCCTGGCCGCCGCCCACGCACATCGTCTCCAGGCCGAACTGCTTGTCGTGGAACTGGAGGGAGTTGATGAGCGTGCCGGTGATGCGGGCGCCCGTCATGCCGAAGGGGTGGCCCACGGCGATGGCGCCGCCGTTGACGTTCAGCTTGTCGAGCGGGATGTCGAGGTCGCGGTAGCTCGGGATCACCTGGGCGGCGAAGGCCTCGTTGATCTCGAAGAGGTCGATGTCGCCGACCGTCAGGCCCGCGCGCTTGAGCGCCTGCTTCGACGCCTCCACCGGGCCGAGGCCCATGATCTCGGGCGAGAGGCCGGTGACGCCGGTGGAGACGATCCGCGCGAGCGGGGTCAGGCCGAGCTCACGGGCCTTGGTGTCGGACATGATCACGAGCGCGGCGGCGCCGTCGTTCAGCGGGCAGCAGTTGCCCGCCGTGACAAGGCCGTCGGGGCGGAAGACGGGCTTGAGGCCCTGGACGCCCTCGACGGTGACGCCCGCGCGCGGCCCGTCGTCCTTCGACACGACCGTGCCGTCCGGGGTCGTGACCGGGGTGATCTCGCGCTCCCAGAAGCCGTTCTTGATGGCTTCCTCGGCGAGGTTCTGGGACCGTACGCCGAACTCGTCCATGTCCGCGCGCGTCACGCCCTTGGCGCGCGCCAGGTTCTCGGCGGTCTGGCCCATCGCGATGTACGCGTCGGGGATCAGGCCGTCCTCGCGCGGGTCGTGCCAGGAGGCGCCGGCGGACTCCGCGACGGCGGCGGTACGGGCCTCGGCCTCGGCGAAGAACGGGTTGTGGGTGCCGGGCATCCCGTCGGAGGAGCCGTTGACCGAGCGGGAGACCATCTCGACGCCGGTCGAGATGAAGACGTCGCCCTCGCCGGCCTTGATGGCGTGCAGCGCCATGCGGGAGGTCTGGAGGGAGGAGGAACAGTAGCGGGTGATCGTGCAGCCCGGCAGGTGGTCCATGCCCATCTGCACGGCCACGATCCGGCCCAGGTTGTGGCCCTGCTCGCCGCCGGGGAGGCCGCAGCCGAGCATCAGGTCGTCGATGTCGCGCGGGTCGAGCTCGGGGATCTTGGCGAGCGCGGCCTGGATGATGGTGGCGGTGAGGTCGTCCGGGCGCAGGTCCTTCAGCGAGCCCTTGAAGGCGCGGCCAATGGGGGAACGAGCAGTCGAAACGATCACGGCTTCGGGCATCACGGGCTCCATGGGGGCGGCGGGACGGGCTCAGAGATGTCGGGGACTCTCTGGGAAGTTACCCGTACGTACGGAGTTGGTCATCGGGGGGCGCGTGTGATGCGGGCCTCTTTTCTAAGCGCCCGCTCAGTGCGGGGGTGCGGTTCAGGTGGTTTCCCGGGGCTGCGCCCCGGCCGCCCTCTCCGGGGCTGCGCCCCCACCCCTGGGGGGCTTCGGCCCGGGCCTCTGTGTGTCTGCGGGCCGGTGGTGGGCTGGTCGCGCAGTTCCCCGCGCTCCTTTTGGGCCCGGGGTTTGTCTGCGGGTCGGTGGTGGGTTGCTCGCGCAGTTCCCCGCGCCCCTTTTTTTGGCCCGGTGTTCGTCTGCGGGTCGGTGGTGGGTTGCTCGCGCAGTTCCCCGCGCCCCTTAGGGGGTTGCGGCTGCTGCACCCCGCATCTTTTAGGGGCGCGGGGAACTGCGCGACCAGCCACCCACGACCCGCGCCCGACCGACGACCGAGCGCGGCCAGTCCCCGCCGGGCCCGCAGGCGGGTGGCGGGGGCTGGGGCGCAGTCCCAGTGGGGGGCACTGAACGGTCGGGCTACTTCGCCGCGTCCTTGGCCAGGAACGCCAGCAGGTCCTGTCGGCTCACCACACCCGTCGGCTTGCCTTCCACCAGGACGATCGCCGCGTCCGCCTCGCCCAGGACGGCCATCAGCTCGCCGACCGGCTCGCCCGAGCCGACCTGCGGCAGGGGCGCGCTCATGTGCTTCTCCAGCGGGTCGGTGAGGGACGCGCGCTGGGCGAACAGGGCCGCCAGGAGCTCCTTCTCCACCACCGAGCCGATGACCTCCGCGGCCATCACGTCGGGGTGACCCGCGCCGGGCTTGACGATCGGCATCTGCGAGACGCCGTACTCGCGCAGCACCTCGATCGCCTCCCCGACCGTCTCCTCCGGGTGCATGTGGACGAGCGAGGGCATCGCGCCCTCCTTGTCGGCGAGGACGTCACCGATGCGCGCCGACGGGCCCGCCTCCTCCAGGAAGCCGTGCCCGGCCATCCACTCGTCCGAGAAGATCTTGGAGAGGTAGCCGCGGCCGGAGTCGGGGAGGAGCACGACGACCACGTCGTCCGGGCCGAGGCCCTCCGCCACCCGCAGCGCCGCCACGACCGCCATGCCGCAGGAGCCGCCCACCAGCAGGCCCTCCTCCTTGGCGAGGCGGCGGGTCATCTGGAAGGAGTCCTTGTCGGAGACCGCGACGATCTCGTCCGTGACCTCACGGTCGTACGCCGTCGGCCAGAAGTCCTCGCCCACGCCCTCGACCAGGTACGGACGGCCGGAGCCGCCGCTGTAGACCGAGCCCTCGGGGTCCGCGCCGACGATCCGTACGGCCCCGCCGGAGACCTCCTTGAGGTACTTGCCGGTGCCGGAGATCGTGCCGCCGGTGCCGACGCCCGCGACGAAGTGCGTGATCTTCCCGTCCGTCTGCTCCCACAGCTCCGGACCGGTGGTCTCGTAGTGCGAGCGCGGGTTGTTCGGGTTGCTGTACTGGTCCGGCTTCCAGGCACCGGGCGTCTCGCGCACCAGGCGGTCCGAGACGTTGTAGTACGAGTCCGGGTGCTCGGGGTCGACCGCCGTCGGGCAGACGACGACCTCGGCCCCGTACGCCCGCAGGACGTTGATCTTGTCGAGCGACACCTTGTCCGGGCAGACGAAGATGCACTTGTAGCCCTTCTGCTGGGCCACGATCGCCAGACCGACGCCCGTGTTGCCCGAGGTGGGCTCCACGATCGTGCCGCCGGGCTTGAGCGCGCCGCTCTGCTCGGCCGCTTCGATCATGCGGACGGCGATCCGGTCCTTGACCGAGCCGCCCGGGTTGAAGTACTCGACCTTGGCCAGGACGGTCGCCTGGATGCCCGCGGTCACACTGTTGAGCTTCACCAGCGGGGTATTGCCGACGAGGCTGATCATCGAGTCGTGGAATTGCACCGTTGTCTCCGGGGTCTCCGTGATGGTCTTGCCAGCGTATGCGCAGAGCGAGCGCCCGTTCACCTCACGGCGGGATTGAGCGACACCTGTCACCGGGCAGGTAGCTGATGTACGGCTCCAAGGAGGTGGCGGTGGCTGGGAGTGTGTCGACCGTGTCGGCCGGGGTTTCGGCCGGGTCGAGGGCGAGGGTGGCCCGCCGGATCGCGGCGGGCGCGGCGTTCGGCGGGGGCGGGATCGGGCTGCTCGCCACGGCCGCGGTCGGCGTGCTGCTCGCGGAGGCGGCGCTGGCCAGGCGGTCGGTGGGCGGCGGCACCGCCCCGCACCCGCCGAGCGCCGACGGGCTGTACGGGGTGGCCTTCGCCAACGGTACGCCCCCGCTGCGGCTCGGCATGCTGGGCGACTCCACGGCCGCCGGGCAGGGCGTGCGGCGGGCCGGGCAGACCCCGGGCGCGCTGCTGGCGTCCGGGCTCGCGGCGGTCGCCGAGCAGATGGTCACGCTGCGGAACGTGGCGCAGCCGGGCGCCCAGTCGGACGACCTGGACCGCCAGGTCTCGCTGATACTGGCGGATCCGGCCCGGATCCCCGACGTCTGCGTGATCATGATCGGGGCGAACGACGTCACCCACCGGATGCAGCCCACCACCTCGGTGCGCCATCTGGCGGGCGCGGTGCGACGGCTGCGGACGGCGGGCGCCGAGGTGGTCGTCGGCACCTGCCCCGACCTCGGCTCGGTCGAGCCGGTCTACCAGCCGCTGCGCTGGCTGGCCCGGCGCGTCTCGCGCCAGCTCGCGGCCGCCCAGACGATCGTGGTGGTCGAGCAGGGCGGGCGTACGGTGTCGCTCGGCCATCTGCTCGGCCCCGAGTTCGAGGCGAATCCGCGCGAGCTGTTCGGGCCGGACAACTACCACCCGTCGGCCGAGGGGTACGCGACGGCCGCGATGGCCGTGCTGCCCACGCTCTGCGCCTCGCTCGGGTTGTGGCCGGACGCCGACCGGCTCGACGCGGACCGCCACGAGGACATCCTGCCGGTCGCCAAGGCGGCGGCGGAGGCGGCGGCGGAGCCCGGCACCGAGGTCAGCGGGGCGCGCGCGCCCTGGGCGCTGCTCAAGCACCGCCGCCGGCGGCGGCTGACCGCGACCGAACCGTCCACCGCGCACCCGGCACATCCCTGAGTGCCGCTGGGTCCCCCTGGCGTCCCCGAGGGCCGCTGAGTGCCGTACGCCCCACGCCAGTTGACGGGCCGTCGCGTTCGTCGCGCAACTGGTACGAGCGCGACATGTCCGCGCAGCACCCGCTTAACACGAGCACGGCACAGTGGTGGATGTCGGCGGGGGAGACCCGGCCGGCACCACCAGCGGCGTCACAGGACTTCCGGAGCGGCTCCCGGACTCCCGGCGCCCAGGACGCGGCGACCGGCCCTGACCCGGGACCGTGTCCCGCGCGGGGACCGCCGTCGTCCCGCCCCCCGGGCGACCGGGGGTGCGGCGGTCCCCGCGCTCACCTTCTTCAGTCGCTGTCGCCGTCACCGCGATGGCGGCGCGGCCAGGGCCACGGGCGGGCGGCGTGCACGGCGTTCACGCCGAAGATGCCCAGCCAGGTGACGAAGAGGCCGCTCAGCCCCGCGTTCACGGCGCCGATCGCGGAGAGCGGGATGGCGAGGACCAGCGAGATCATGCCGAACCCGAAGCGCTCCGCGAAGCCGAGGTCCGGGTTCTGGCCGGCCGGGCGGCCGCCGCGGGCCACCACCATCTGCTGTTCGGCGAGCTGGCGCCGCACCCGGCGGTCGATCGCCGGGTCCAGGCGCTGCTCGACCTTCTCCAGGAACGAGTCGACGAGCGCGGGCTCGTACTCCTCGCCGAGCTCCCTGCGCGCGTGCAGGGTGGCGTCGAGTTCTTTTCTGAGATCGGCGTCACGGGCTTCCATGCTCCAACCCTACGGAGCGGGCGGCGCGGGCACAGTGGGGGTAGCCCCCGTACTTGCCCGTCTGCATATGGTCATGCAGAGTGCTGGGCGACTGAATATCGTGGAGTTCCGGGTGGTGGACTTCCGGCGTGAGGAAGGGGGGACGGCATGAGCGACGGCCCTGCCGCGCGGCTGCAACAGCTCTTCGAGGGGCGCCGGCTGACACCGACCCAGCGGCGGATCGCCCACTCCATGGTGCGCAGGGCCGCCGACGTGCCGTTCCTGTCGAGCGTGGAGCTGGCGGAGCTGGCCGGGGTGAGCCAGCCGTCGGTGACCCGTTTCGCGGTCGCGCTGGGCTTCGACGGGTACCCGGCGCTCCGCCGCCACCTGCGCGAGGTGGTGCCCTCGGCGTCGCCGGAGGCGGGCGAGCACGAGTACAACGAGTACCAGCAGGCGGTCCAGGCCGAGATCGAGAACCTGCGCCATCTGGCGGGGCTGCTGGCGGACCCGGCGCCGGTGGAGGAGGCCGGACGGCTGCTCGCCGCATCCCGGCCGCTCCCGGTGCTCGGCCTGCGCGCGGCCTCCTCCCAGGCGCGCGGCTTCGCGTACTTCGCCGCCAAGGTGCACCCCGACGTACGGCTGCTCGACGAGGGCGGCTCGATGCTGGTGGACCGCATCGACGCGGCGCGGCGGGCGGGGGCGTCGGCGCTGCTGTGCTTCGCGCTGCCGCGCCATCCGAAGGAGGTGGTGGACGCGCTGGCGTACGCGCGCTCCAAGGACCTCACCGTGGTCACGGTCGCGGACTCCGCCTTCGCGCCGGTGGCCCGCCACAGCGACCTGCTGATCCCGGCGGCGGTCGGCACCGGCCTCGCCTTCGACACGGCCTGCGCCCCGATGCTGCTCGGCCGCGTCCTGCTGGAGGCGATGTGCGACGACCTGCCGGACGCGCAGGCGCGGCTGGAGGAGTTCGACGCGGGGGCCGCGGGGCGCGGCTTGTTCGTGGAGTAGCCGTCTGCTCGGCAGGGGCGCGCTTTCGCCTGCGGGCGGGTGGGGGCTGGTCGCGCCCACGCGGCGGAGCCGCACATGTCACAGCCCCGCGCCCCTGAAGGGCCGGTTGTTTGTCTGCGGGCCGGTGGGAACTGCGCGACCAGCCACCCACCGGCCCGCAGGCGAGCGCCACGCTAGAGCAGGGCATCCGGGGTCGCGCCCCCGGACTCCGCCACGATGTCCGCCACCGCCTGCGGCTCCCGTACCACCGCGAAGCGCACCCCGTCCGGGCCGGACGTGAAGCCGTAGACGCCCGGCCTGGCAAGGCTGTTGTAGGCGTAGTGGTGGGCGAAGTAGTACGCCCCGGTGTCCAGCACCGCCGCGTAATCCCCCTGCTCCAGCCGCGGCAGCATCCGCGCCTCCGCCAGCAGGTCGCCCGCGAAGCAGGCGGGACCGGCCACGTCCTGGAGGACCGGCGGACCGGCCTTGGGGCGGCCCTTCGGGCCGTACGCGGCGATCCGCAGCGGCCAGGACGCGGGCGCGTACACGGTACGGGCCGCGATCTGGACGCCCGCGTGGGTGACCGCGATGGGCCGCCCGCCGGACGTCTTCGCGTACTCCACCCGCGCCAGCACCGTCCCGTGCTTCGCGAGGAGCGAGCGCCCGAACTCGGTCACCAGCGCGTACGAGCCGTCGAAGAGACCGGGAACCCGCGCGCGGAGCAGCCGCGCGTACTCCTCGTACGTGGGGCTCTCCTCGTCCGAGGAGAAGTTCACCGGCAGCCCGCCGCCGAGGTCGACCGTGTCGATCTGGCGGCGCCCCACGCGCGCGTTGATCTCCTCGGCCAGCTCGTACGCGGTCCGCACCCCCTCGGCCATCAGGGCCAGCGGCACGCCCTGGGAGCCCGCGTGGGTGTGCAGCCGGGTGAGCCAGGGGCGGGCCGCGTACGCCCCCACGACCCACTCCCGCGCCCCCTCGTCCCGCAGCCCCACCCCGAACTTCGAGGTCCGCGTCGCCGTCGAGAGCGCGCCGATGGACCCCGCGCCCAGCTGCGGATTGACCCGCAGGCCCAGCGGCGAGGCGGTCGCGGCGGCGGCCACCAGCGCGTCCAGGCGGGCCAGCTCTTGCGGGTTGTCGGCGTTGACCGCGATGCCCAGGGCGAGGGCCTCGCGCAGCTCGGCGGGGGTCTTGGCGGGGGAGTCCAGGACGGTGTGGCCGGGGCCGATCCCGGCGGCGCGGGCCAGCGCCAGCTCGCCGGGGCTGGCGACCTCCGCGCCGAGCCCCTCGGCCGCGAGCAGTCGCAGCACCGGCACCAGCGGGCACGCCTTGACGGCGAAGGCGTGCAGCACGGGCGCGTCGGTCACGGACGCGAAGGCCGAGGTCAGCGCGGCCGCGCCGAGCCGGATGCCGGTGACGTCGAGGAGGGCGGCGAGCGGGGCGTCCGGACCGACGAGCCCCTGCTCCACGGCCGCCCGCACGGCCTGCTCGCGGCGCGCCGCCGCCGGTGTGCCGGTCATGGCATCAGGCTCGGTCGTGCCATCGGGCTCGGTCATGGAGTCAAGCCAAGCACCGGCCGCCCGGCGGCGCAGGGATACGGCCCGATTCCCTGGCCCGTTCGCCCTTCTCCGTCCGCTCCCCTCCGCCGGTCTATTGACTAGTTCTATTCAGGCGTCCAGGATGTGAATATCTGAGTCACGTCGTGAGGAGGCCTCGCCATGTCAGGACCCCGCCCCGTACGGGCACCGCGCGGTACGGAACTGAGCACCCTGGGATGGCAGCAGGAAGCCGCCCTGAGGATGCTCCAGAACAACCTCGACCCCGAGGTCGCCGAGCACCCCGACAAGCTCGTGGTCTACGGCGGCACCGGCAAGGCCGCGCGCGACTGGCGCTCCTTCGACGCGATGGTGCGCACCCTGCGCACGCTCAAGCAGGACGAGACGATGCTCGTCCAGTCCGGCCGCCCGGTCGGCGTCATGCAGACCCACGAGTGGGCGCCCCGCGTGCTCATCGCCAACTCCAACCTGGTCGGCGACTGGGCCAACTGGGAGGAGTTCCGCCGCCTGGAGGCGCTCGGCCTGACCATGTACGGCCAGATGACGGCCGGTTCGTGGATCTACATCGGCACCCAGGGCATCCTCCAGGGCACCTACGAGACCTTCTCGGCCGTGGCGGCGAAGAAGTTCAACGGCACCCTCGCCGGGACGATCACGCTCACCGCCGGACTCGGCGGCATGGGCGGCGCGCAGCCGCTCGCCGTGACCATGAACGACGGCGTCGCGATCTGTATCGACGTCGACCCGCGCGCCATCGAGCGCCGCATCGAGCACCGCTACCTCGACGTGAAGGCCGACAACCTGCGGCACGCGCTGGAGCTGGCGGTCGAGGCGCGCGACGCCCGCAGGCCGCTCTCCATCGGCCTGCTCGGCAACGCGGCGGAGCTGCTGCCGCAGATGCTGGCCGAGGGCGCGCCGATCGACATCGTCACCGACCAGACGTCGGCGCACGACCCGCTGGCGTACCTGCCGATCGGTATCGACTTCGACGACATGGCGGCGGCGCAGAAGGACCCGGCGGGCTTCACGACCCGCGCGCGCGAGTCCATGGCCCGGCACGTCGAGGCGATGGTCGGCTTCATGGACGCGGGCGCCGAGGTCTTCGACTACGGCAACTCGATCCGGGGCGAGGCCCAGCTGGCCGGGTACGACCGGGCGTTCGCCTTCCCCGGCTTCGTCCCCGCGTACATCCGTCCGCTCTTCTGCGAGGGCAAGGGCCCGTTCCGCTGGGCGGCGCTGTCCGGCGAGGCCTCCGACATCGCGAAGACGGACAAGGCGATCCTGGACCTGTTCCCCGAGAACGAGTCCCTGCACCGCTGGATCAAGATGGCGGGCGAGCGCGTCCACTTCCAGGGCCTGCCCGCGCGCATCTGCTGGCTCGGCTACGGCGAGCGCGACAAGGCGGGCGAGCGCTTCAACGACATGGTCGCGAGCGGGGAGCTGGCGGCGCCGCTGGCCATCGGCCGCGACCACCTCGACTGCGGCTCGGTGGCCTCCCCGTACCGCGAGACCGAGGCGATGCTCGACGGCTCGGACGCGATCGCGGACTGGCCGCTCCTGAACGCCATGGTCAACGTGGCCTCGGGCGCGTCCTGGGTCTCCCTGCACCACGGCGGCGGCGTCGGCATGGGCCGCTCCATCCACGCGGGCCAGGTGACCGTGGCGGACGGGACGGCGCTGGCGGGGGAGAAGATCCGGCGCGTGCTGACGAACGACCCCGGGATGGGTGTGATCCGGCACGTCGACGCCGGGTACGACATCGCGGAGTCGGTCGCGGGTGAGCGGGGCGTCCGTGTCCCGATGCGGGAGTCGGAGTGACCCCGAACGCCTCGGCTTCGCCCTCGGCGGAGGGCGGGCCCGGCCCGGTGGGTGGCGTGGGTAGTACGCCGGCCGCGGGCTCCGCTGTGCCCACCCTCCCCCAAGCTCTCGGCTCCGCTCGAGCAGGGGGGACCCCCAACGCCCCAGCGGAACGACTGCCCACAGCGGACGGGGCGAGGGCCGCAGGCCCCGCCCCCCAGGGGCGCGGGGAACTGCGCGACCAGCCACGGACGGCCCGCAGCCGAACGGGGTCCGGGGGCGATGCCCCCGTGGCCGCCCGGCCAGGGCTTTCGGGAAGGGGCGGGGTGGGGGAGACTCCCTCGTTCCACGAGATGTGGCGCGAGCTCGCCCCCATCGGCCGCGACGCCGACACCCGCGGCTACCGCCGCTTCGCCTGGACCGGCGGCGACGCCGAGTGCCGGGAGTGGTTCCGGGCCCAGGCCGAGGCCCGAGGGCTGACCTACGAGCTGGACCGCAACGGCAACCAGTGGGCCTGGGCCGGCGACCCGGCCGCCGGGGACGCCGTCGTCACCGGGTCCCACCTGGACTCCGTACCCGACGGCGGAGCCTTCGACGGCCCCCTCGGCGTCGTGTCGTCCTTCGCCGCGTTCGACGAGCTGCGCCGGCGCGGAGCCGTCCTCACGCGGCCGCTGGCCATCGTCAACTTCGGCGACGAGGAGGGCGCCCGCTTCGGGCTCGCCTGCGTCGGTTCCCGGCTCGCCGCCGGGCAGCTGACCGTGGAGGCCGCGCACCGGCTGCGCGACGGCGACGGGATCAGCCTGCCCGGCGCCATGGAGGCGGCCGGATACGACCCGGACGCCATCGGCCCCGACCCCGAACGGCTCGCCCGCATCGGCGCGTTCGTCGAGCTGCACGTGGAACAGGGCCGCGCCCTCGACCTCAGCGGCGACGCGGTCGGCATCGCCTCGGCCATCTGGCCGCACGGGCGCTGGCGGTTCGACTTCGCCGGCGAGGCCAACCACGCGGGCACCACCCGCCTGGTGGACCGGCGCGACCCGATGCTCACGTACGCCGAGACGGTCCTCGCCGCCCGCCGCGAGGCCGAACTCGCGGGCGCGGTAGCCACCTTCGGCAAGATCTCCTGCGAGCCGAACGGCGTCAACGCCATCCCGTCGCTGGTACGCGGCTGGCTGGACTCGCGCGCCGCCGACCAGGGGACCCTGGACACGGTGGTCGCGGCGATCGAGACGGCCGCCCGTGACCGGGCCGCCCGCGACGGCGTGGACCTGACCGTCGTACGGGAGTCGTTCACGCCCGTCGTCGAGTTCGAGCACGCCCTGCGCGACGAGCTCGCGAAGATCCTCGGCGGGCACACCCCCGTCCTCGGCACCGGCGCCGGACACGACGCCGGGATCCTCTCCGGGACGGTCCCGACCGCCATGCTGTTCGTACGCAACCCCACCGGCGTCTCGCACTCCCCGGCCGAGTTCGCCGAGGAAGACGACTGCGTGGCCGGGGTGCTCGCACTCGCCGACGTTCTGGAGGACCTGGCGTGCAGGTGACGTCGTACTGGCTGGAGCACGCCTGGCTCGACCCCGTGGTGGAGCCGGGCGTGCTGGTGGAGGTGGCGGACGGGCGGATCTCCGCCGTACGCAAGGGAGTTGAGGCTCCACCCCCCGGTGCCGTCGCCCTGCGCGGCCTCACCCTGCCCGGCCTCGCCAACGCCCACTCGCACGCTTTCCACCGGGCCCTGCGCGGCACGGTGCAGGTGGGCTCGGGCACGTTCTGGACCTGGCGCGAGACGATGTACGCGGTCGCGGCGCGGCTCACGCCCGATACGTACTTCGCGCTCGCGCGGGCGGTGTACGCCGAGATGGCGCTGGCCGGGGTCACGGCGGTGGGCGAGTTCCACTACCTGCACCACGCGCCGGGCGGCACGCCGTACGCCGACCCGAACGCGATGGGCGAGGCGCTGATCGCGGCCGCCCAGGACGCCGGGATCCGGATCACGCTGCTCGACACGGCGTATCTGTCCTCCGGCTTCGGCGAGCCGCCCAACGCGCACCAGCTGCGGTTCTCGGACGGCACGGCGCAGGCGTGGGCCGAGCGCGTGTCGCTGCTCAAGCCGCGCGAGGGCGTACGGATCGGAGCGGCGATCCACTCCGTACGGGCCGTGCCGGCGGACCAGTTGCGTACGGTCGCGGCCTGGGCCGAGGAGCGGGAGGCGCCCCTCCACGTCCACCTCTCCGAGCAGATCGCGGAGAACGAGGCGTGCCTGGCCGCGCACGGCCGCACGCCGACGCGGCTGCTGGCCGACCACGGGGTGCTGGGGCCCCGTACGACGGGCGTCCACAACACGCACCTCACCGACGAGGACATCGCGCTGCTCGGCGGGTCGGGGACGGGCACGTGCATGTGCCCGACGACGGAACGCGACCTCGCGGACGGCATCGGCCCGGCGGTCGCGCTCCAGCGCGCCGGGTCCCCGCTCTCGCTGGGCAGCGACAGCCACGCCGTGATCGACCTCCTGGAGGAGGCGCGGGCGATGGAGCTGAACGAGCGGCTGCGGACGCGGACGCGGGGGCACTGGACGGCGGCTTCGCTGCTGCGCGCGGCGTCCGCCGACGGGCACGCGTCCCTGGGCTGGGCCGACGCGGGCCGCATCGCGCCGGGCGCGCGGGCGGACTTGGCGACGCTGGACCTCTCGTCGGCCCGCACGGCCGGTCCGCCGCCCCGCCTCGGCGCCGAGACGGCGGTGTTCGCGGCGTCGGCGGCGGATGTGCGGCATGTGGTGGTGGGAGGGCGTGAGGTGGTACGGGACGGGGTGCATGTGGGGGTACCGGATGTGGGGGCGGCCCTGGGGGAGGCGATCGCGTCCCTACGGGATTAGCCCCCACCCCGCCCCTTCCCGAGACCCTCCGGGGGTGGGTGGGGGTGAGGGTGCTTCTCCCGGGGGCTACGCCCCCGGACCCCCGGCGGGGCCTGCGGCCCCTGCACCCCGCTTCGGGGCTGCGCCCGGGCCCTGTTTGTCTGCGGGCCGGTGGTGGGCTGGTCGCGCAGTTCCCCGCGCCCCTTCTCGGCCCGGTGTTCGTCTGCGGGCCGGTGGTGGGCTGGTCGCGCAGTTCCCCGCGCCCCTTCTCGGCCCGCAGACGAAAACGGGGGCCCGGGGCGCAGCCCCGCGTCGGGGGGGCTGGGGGGGCGGAGCCTCCAGCAAGCCGTCTCACCCCACCACCCGGCCGCCCGCCCAGGGCTTTCGGGAAGGGGCGGGGCGGGGAATCAGAAAAAGGCCACCACCGGAACAGGAGCCGCACCCGTGACCACCACCCTCGTCACCAACATCTCCACCCTCGTCACCAACGACCCCACCCACGGCCCCGGCCCCCTCGGACTCATCGAAGATGCCGCCGTCCTCATCGAGGGCGACCGCATCGCCTGGGTGGGCGCGAGCGGGCGCGCCCCGGACGCCGACACCCGGCACGACGCCGGCGGCCGCGCCGCCATCCCCGGCTTCGTCGACTCCCACTCCCACCTCGTCTTCTCCGGCGACCGCACCCAGGAGTTCAACGCCCGGATGTCGGGGCAGGCGTACAAGGCGGGCGGGATCCGGACCACCGTCGCCGCCACCCGCGCCGCCACCGACGCCGAGCTCGGCGCGAACGTCGCCCGGTACATCCGCGAGGCCCTGCGCCAGGGCACCACGACCTTCGAGACCAAGTCGGGGTACGGCCTCACCGTCGAGGACGAGGCCCGCGCCCTGCGCATCGCCGCCGAGCACACGGATGAAGTGACCTATCTGGGGGCTCATATCGTGGCCCCGGAGTACGCCGACGACCCCGCCGCCTACGTCGAGCTCGTCACCGGCGCGATGCTCGACGCCTGCGCCCCGTACGCCCGTTGGGTCGACGTCTTCTGCGAGAAGGGGGCGTTCGACGGGGACCAGGCCCGGGCCGTCCTCCTCGCGGGCAAGGCCAAGGGGCTCACCCCCCGCGTCCACGCCAACCAGCTCTCGTACGGCCCCGGCGTCCAGCTCGCCGTCGAGCTCGACGCGGCCAGCGCCGACCACTGCACCCACCTCACCGACGCCGACGTCGACGCGCTCGCGAACGGCTCCACCGTCGCCACCCTGCTCCCGGGCGCCGAGTTCTCCACGCGCGCGCAGTGGCCCGACGCCCGGCGGCTGCTGGACGCGGGGGTGACGGTCGCGCTGTCCACGGACTGCAACCCGGGGTCCTCGTTCACGTCCTCGATGCCGTTCTGCGTCGCGCTCGCCGTACGCGACATGGGGATGACGCCGGACGAGGCCGTGTGGGCCGCCACCGCCGGGGGCGCCGCCGCGCTGCGGCGCACCGACGTGGGGCGGATCGCGCCCGGCGCCCGCGCCGACCTCGCGCTGCTCGACGCCCCGAGCCACGTCCACCTCGCCTACCGGCCCGGCGTGCCGCTGATCAGCGACGTCTGGCGTCAGGGCATCAAGTGCCGGTAGGCCCTGGGGTGGGCGTCCAGGTACTGGGCGAACGACTGCGCCCGGTGCCCGGCCAGCCGGGGCACGGTGTCGGAGACGGTGGCCAACTCCCCGGCGGCGATCGCCTCGTACGAGCTCACCCAGCCGGTGACCTCCCACTCCTCGGCGCCGTACCCGGCCCGTGAGGCGAAGGCCTCCTCGCGGGTCTCGGCCGTATAGGTGATGGCTCGGCCCGTGACCCGGCTCAGCTCGCGGGCCACCTCGGTGAGGGTGAGGGCCTCGGGCCCGGTGACGTCGTACGTGACGCCGTCGTGTCCCGTGCCCTCCTCCAGGAGCACGGCCGTCGCCACGTCCGCGATGTCGTCGTGCGCCACACCCGAGACCCTGCCGTCCCCGGCGGGGCCCCGGATCACCCCGTCCGGGCCCGCCATCGCGGCGAGCCCGCCCAGATAGAGGCTGTCCCGCAGGAACGTGTACGCCAGGCCGGTGTCCCGGATGTACTGCTCGGTGTGCCAGTGGTCGCGCGCGAACGTGAACGCGGCGTCGGGGGCGGCGCCGAGGAACGACACGTACACGATGCGGCGTACGCCCGCCGCGACGGCCGCGTCCACGGCGGTGATGTGCTCGCGTACGCGGCCGGGGGCCTCGTGCGCCGACACCATCAGCATGCTCCCGGACCCGGCGACCGCGTCCCGCATGGCGCCCCCGTCCCCGAAGGCGGCGGGCGGAGCCTTGACCGCCCCGGGCAGATCGGGCAGCCGCTCGGGGTCGCGCCCGACGAGCCGGGTGCCCGCACCCCGCTCAGCGAGCCGCCGCGCCACCCGCCCACCGATGGCTCCACTCGCTCCGGTGACGGCGATGACCGATGCCATACAGACCTCCTGGCGCTAGATGTTGAGCGCCGCTGTGGGCGACCGCTGCTGCTCCGCCCCGCGCCGCGGGCAATCACTGCTGCTTCGTTCCCCCCGCTGTGGGCCATCGTGCCGCTGGGGCGGCACGGGTGGGCACAGCGGCACGCGGCGCACGCCGCCCAAGTGCAACCCGCACGCGTGCCCGCGAACCCGCAGAGCAGCAGCGGCCGCCGGGCTACCCGCGGTCCAGCCCGTTCCCCAGTGCCCGCGACTCCCAGCCCCCGGCAACCAGCTCCCCCGCCGCACACCCCGGCTTCCGCCGGGCCTGGTCGCGGAACAGGTCGACGAACGCCGCCGCGAAGCCCAGCCGGGGGTACGCCCCCACCAGCTCCGCCCGGAACGACGGGGAGAACGCCTCCAGACCCGTGCCCGACACGTCCGCGCTCGTCCCCACCTGCAACAGACGGCTCTCCACGTCCACCTCCGGCGCCACGTCGTCCCGCATGTGCAGCACGATCAGCTCGGCCGCCCGGTCGCGGCGCGCGTCGGGCCAGCCGAGGCCCGCCGTGAAGACGCGGGCCAGATGGCCGCCCGCCTCCTCGAAGGGCAGCGCGTGACTGTCGAAGGGCGGCGTGAGCGCCAGGTCGTGCAGGAGCGCGGAGACGAAGAACAGCTCGCGGTCGTAGTCGAGGCCGCGCTCCTGGGCCCACGCCGCCCCGAAGAAGTACGACCGCAGGGAGTGGTGGTACAGCGCCTCGTCCGCGTACTCCGCGCAGACCAGCCGGGCCGCCCGGGCCGCGTGCCCCTCGGGCACCCCGATCCCCGCGACCTCGGTCAACTTGTCCATCTCCACGGCCCCACCCCTCGTCCGGACAACCGATCTTGGCCACAGCCTAAGGTGGCCGGATGAAGACCATCGGTTTGATCGGCGGAATGAGCTGGGAGTCCAGCGCGGAGTACTACCGGCTTCTCAACGAGCTCGTACGCGAGCGGCTCGGCGGGCTGCACTCCGCCCGCTGCGTCCTGCACTCCGTCGACTTCGCCGAGATCGAGGAGTTCCAGCGCGCCGGGGAGTGGGAGCGCGCCGGGGACGTCCTGGCCGGGGCCGCCAAGGGGCTGGAGGCGGCCGGCGCCGATCTCGTGCTCATCTGCACCAACACCATGCACAAGGTGGCCGACCAGGTCGCTGCGGCCGTCTCCGTGCCGCTGCTGCACCTGGGCGACGCGACCGCCGGGGCCGTACGCGCCCGGGGCATCCGGCGCGTCGGCCTGCTCGGCACCGCCTTCACCATGGAGCAGGACTTCTACCGGGACCGGCTGCGTTCGCACGGCCTTGAGGTCGTCATCCCGGGCGCCGAGGACCGTGCCCTCGTCCACCGGGTCATCTACGACGAGCTGTGCCTGGGAGTGGTGCGCGACGAGTCCCGTACCGCCTACCGGGACGTCATCGCGCGGCTCGTCGCCGACGGCGCTGAAGGGGTCGTCCTCGGCTGCACCGAGATCGAGCTGTTGATCCGTCAGGAGCACAGTCCCGTACCGGTGTTCCCCACCACCCGTCTGCACGCCGAGGCCGCCGTCACCGCCGCGCTGGCCGACTAGACCGCGGCGGGCCCGTTCCAGAAGGAACGGGCCCCCGCGCAGGCGTACTTGACTCATCGAGCACACGCGAGCGTGCTCACTCTTCGAGCGTCAGCCCCTTGCGCAGCCGCGTCAGGGTGCGCGCCAGCAGCCGGGAGACGTGCATCTGGGAGATGCCGAGCTCCTCGCCGATCTCGGACTGGGTCATGTTGGCGACGAACCGCAGCGACAGGATCTTGCGGTCCCGGGGCGGCAGTTCGGCGATCAGCGGCTTGAGCGACTCGATGTACTCGACGCCTTCGAGGTCGTGGTCCTCGTAGCCGATCCGGTCCGAGAGCGCGCCCTCGGTGTCGTCCTCCTCGGGCTGGGCGTCCAGCGAGCTCGCGGTGTACGCGTTGCTCGCCGCCATCCCTTCGACGACCTCTTCCTTGCTGATGCCCAGGCGTTCGGCGAGCTCGCCCACCGTCGGTGCGCGGTCGAGCTGCTGGGCGAGTTCGTCGCCCGCCTTGGCCAGGTCGAGGCGGAGTTCCTGGAGGCGCCGGGGGACCCGGACCGACCAGGAGGTGTCGCGGAAGAAGCGCTTGATCTCGCCGACGATGGTCGGCATGGCGAAGGTCGGGAACTCCACGCCTCTGTCGTACTCGAAGCGGTCGATCGCCTTGATCAGGCCGATGGTGCCGACCTGGATGATGTCCTCCATCGGCTCGCTGCGCGAGCGGAACCGGGAGGCGGCGAACTTGACCAGCGCCAGGTTGAGTTCGACGAGCGTGTTGCGCACGTAGGAGTACGCGTACGTGCCCTCTTCGAGGGAGTCGAGCCGGGCGAAGAGCGTCTTCGACAGGGCCCGCGCGTCCAGCGGCGCGATGTCTTCGTAGGGAGGGATCTCCGGAAGGCCGTCGAGTCCCTCGATCGGGGTGTGCGGTACGTGCGTTGTCGACGCATCCATGGATTCGTCGAGCCGGGGTGACATGGGGTCTCCTCCATCGTTCTCGGCATATGGCTGCCGATGCCCATACGTGGCGAATCGGTGTGCGGCGCCTCCATGGCCGGTCGCGGTGAAAAACTGTCTCTACTACCCCTACCCGCTTTGGTTGTACCGCCGCAAGGTCGCATTGTCCGTATATGTCCAGTTCAGGGTGGTGTTCGACTTCCGAGGCGCGTAGGGAAGGCGTAGTGTTCTCGGGGAGTCCGCGTGTACGGAGCCGTCTTTGGTGACGTATGCGGAGAGGTGCGTCACTTGTGACGGGGAGCACAGTTTCCGCACCCGAAGGGCACACGGAAACCACTGTCGCGCCGGTCACGGTGCGGCACGGCGAATCATGGCGAAGAGGGACGGGCATGGACCGCGGCACGGTCGGCAGCGCGAATCGGGGCCGGCTCAAGGTCGGCGTTCGCTCGCACGGCCGCAGCGAGATCTTCACGCCCGTGGGCGAGCTCGACCACCACACGGCGGACCTGCTCAGCGAGCCGCTGGAGAGCGCGGTCGAGGCGGGCCGCAGCCGGCTGGTCGTCGACTGCGCCCAGCTGGAGTTCTGCGACTCCACCGGACTGAACGTGCTGCTCGGCGCCCGGCTCAAGGCCGAGGCCGCCGGTGGCGGGGTCCACCTGGCGGGGATGCTCCCCGTGGTGGCCCGCGTCTTCGAGATCACCGGAGCGGAAGCGGTCTTCACCGTGCATGATTCGCTCGAAGCCGCACTGGACGACTGACCGCGCCGCGGTGGGGCAGGAGACCAGACTCAAGACGTTGGCGAACCAGGCATTCGGTGAATCGGTGAGGTGAAGCGCTGATGAGCACCACCCGGCAGCATCAGCCGGGCGACCGTGGCCCCGAGCCGGACGGAGCTCCGGCCGCGGCCTCTCGCGTCCTCGCCCTGTACGGCGCCAGTGGCATAGTGCCGCTCGCGCGCGACTTCACCCGCCAGGCGCTGCACGAATGGGGCTGGCTGCCCGCCGCCACCGCCGACCGGCGCGCGGCCGCGGAGGACGTCCTGCTCGTCGTCTCCGAGCTGGTCACCAACGCCTGTCTGCACGCCGAGGGCCCCGAGCAGCTCCGCGTCGCCTGCACCCCCAAGGTGCTGCGCCTGGAGGTCACCGACCGCGGCTCGGGCCAGCCCGCGCCCCGCACCCCGCACCGCGCGGGGCGGCCCGGCGGCCACGGCATGTTCATCGTCCAGCGGCTCTGTCTGGACTGGGGGGTCGTACGGACCCCCGGAGTGCCCGGCAAGACGGTCTGGGCGGAGCTCGCCGCGCCCGCGTAGGCACGCCGCGGCGGGACTCCCGCCGCACCCGCGCGGGGTCGCCTTCCGCGCGCGACCCGGTGTGCGTGCCGCGCACCCGTGACAGGGCACCTTCCCGGCGTGACAGGGCGCCTTCCCGGCGATCGGCATCCGCGCCGCGCACCCGCGCCGCGCACCCGCGCCGCGCACCCGCGCCGCGCACCCGCGCCGCGCACCCGCGCTGGGCACTCGCGTCACTTCCGTCCGTCATCCCCTGTGTTGTGTGTCTTCCCTGTGTTGTGTGTCTTCCCTCTCCAAGGTCCCCGGCGTACCTTGACGCCCAATCTGATGTGCCGTCAGTAACGTGAACGGCCTCGGGAACGAGGGAAATTCGAGGTGTCGTACGTGTCGTACCAGAAGCGGACAGCACTCGCCCTTGCGGCTGCCCTGGCGGGCCCGGTGGTGCTGATGGCCGCCCCGGCCGCCCACGCCGACGTCGTGGACGTCAACTACAAGTGCGAGACCCCGATCGGCCCCAAGAGCGCGGTCTCGCCCATCGACATCAGGGCCGTCAAGAGCGGCAGCGCCTACAAGCTGACCATGTCGTTCCAGAAGGGCGTCTCCTCCAGCCCGGTGGCGCTGGGCTCCGGGGCGATGAACCCGAGCGCTGTCATCAAGCTCGGCGGCGCCGACAAGGGGACGGTGGCGGTGTCCGGACCGGCCAACACCGCCGAGATCCCCGCCAACTCCCCGATCAAGATAAGCGACTTGAGCGGTACGTACGCGCCGAAGGCGTCCGGCAAGGTCACCTTCACCGCCTCGATCCTCACCATCAAGGCGCTGGGCACCACCACGACCTGCACCCCGGGCAACAGCCCCGGCCCCTCCCTCTCGCTGGACGTCACCGGCTCCGGTTCCTCCGCGCCCGTCGACCCGCTGCCCAAGACCGGCCCGCTCGACTCGGCCGTGGCCCTCGGCACGCTCGGCGGCACGGTCCTGCTCACCGGCGCGGCCGGGGTGCTCTGGCTGACCCGGCGCGGCGCCCGGGCGCACGGCTGAGGTCTTTCGTCGCCCCGGGGAGCCGCTGATGCCGCCACGCCCGATCCGCCTGGCCGTGCTCGCCGCGGCCCTGGCCCTGACCGCCTTGTCCGCCCTGACCGTCCTGTCCGTCCTGACCGTCCTGTCCGCCCCCGCCGCGCGCGCCGCCGACGGGGAGCGGTCCGCCGACGGGGAGTGGAGCGCCGCACCCGCCTCCGGCGGCGGCTCGCGGCCCGGCGGCGACGGCAGACCGTACTTCTATCTGGAGGGCGCGCCCGGCTCCGTACTGGAGGACCGGCTCTCGCTCACCAACCCCACCGCGCGCCCGCTGACCCTGCGGCTGCGCGGGGCCGCCGCCAGCACCACCTCCACCGGCGCCCTCGCGGTACGGCCCGGCGCCGATCCCTGGCTCGCGCTCGCCTCGGCGCAGGTGCGGATCCCGGCGCGGACCCGCGCCGAGGTGCCGTTCGCGGTCACCGTCCCGCCGGGCGCCGCCCCCGGCGACCACCCGGCGGTGCTGGTGGCGTCCGGCGGCGGCCGGGAGGCGGGGGTGCGGGTCCAGGTGCGGGTCGCGGGCCCGGTGCTGCCCGCGCTCACCGTGGAGGACGTGAGCGTCGACAAGGGCCGCTCCCTCATTCGTTACGCCCTGGTCAACCGGGGCAACACGACGCTCGCGCCGAGCCTTGCGGTACGCGCCGACGGGCTCTTGGGCGCGTCCTTGCGGCGCCCGGCCAGGCCGCTGCCGGTGGAGCTGCTGCCCGGTCAGCGGGTCGAGCTGACCGAGCCGTGGCGCCCGCCGGCCCTGGACCGCGTCGAGGTGCGGCTGACCGTGGCGGCGGGCGGGGCCGCCCCGAGCGGGGCGGGCGCCTCGGCGGTCTTCGTGCCGTGGGGGCCGGTGGCGGGCGCCGGGTGTGTGGCGGTGGGCGCGGGCGCGGCGCTGTGGGTGCGCGGGCGGCGGCGCCGGGGGCCGGGCGGCCCCGTGGACCTCGAGTCCGTAAGCGAGTTGGCGACGACGGGAGCAGCATCGTGAAACCGCGTACGAGAGGGGCGGCGCTCGTCGCGGCCGTGCTGTTGCTGCTCCCGCTGGTGTGGGCGCTGCCGGCGACGGCCGCGAGCGCCGACGACGCGAAGCCCGCCGTGACGCTGTCCCAGCAGGAGGCGGCCAAGGGGACCGAGATCACCGCCAGTGGCACCGGCTGGCGGCCCGGCACGCTCCTGATGCTGCTGCTCTGCGGCCAGTCCACCCCCGGGCAGGGCGTGATCGGCGGCACCAACTCCTGCGCCAACGCCGACGGGCGCGCGGTGACCACCGACGCCAAGGGTGCCTTCAGCAAGGCGCTGCCGGTGGCCGCGCCGCCCAAGCCCTGCCCGTGTGTGGTGCATGTGGCCACCGTGACGGGCGAACAGGCGGCCGTGGACACCGAGTTGAGGATCACCGGTCATCCGGTGGCGCCGCTGCCCGAGCAGTCGGGCACCGGGCGCCTGAGCGTGCTGACGGCGCCGGAGCTCGACGGGAGCAGCGGGATCCTCACCTGGTTCGGGGCGCCGCCCTCGCGCACGCTCGTCCTCACCGTCGGCAACCTCGGCTCGGCCCCGGTCAAGGACCCCGTCTTCCAGGTCGGCACCTCACACGGCGTGTTCGCGCCGCGGTGGGAGGACCGGCAGTGGAAGGGCACCATCAAGCCCGGCGGCAAGGCCGAGGTCAGACTGGGCTTCGAGCTGTCGGCGGGCGCGCACGGCGACTACCAGGTCTCCGTGAGGTACGGGCAGAAGGTGCTCGCCACCCAGCCGTGGGGGGTGGGCCGCCCGTGGGGCGTCACGCTCTTCTGGATCCTGCTGTGCGTGGTCGTCCCGGCGGCGGTGTTCCGCGTCGGGATGGCGGTGGTGGACCGGGTCCGGCCGAGGGGGGCGGGGCACGCACGGCGGGGGCGCGGGGAAGACGGCCTCGCCCGCTGGGTCCGCCCGCGCCGGCCCGTCCGCAGGGCCGCCGCCGAACCGTCGCAGCCCCCGCAGCCCCCGGCCGAGGGCGCCTCCACCCCCACCAGCACCACGGCGACGACACCCCTGCCGTGGTTCACCCCGGACTCCGCACCGACCGAGAACCGTCCCAACACCCCCACGACGAAGGGAAATCCGTGACCACGCAACGGAGGATGAGCGCGGCCGGAGTCGCGCTGATGCTCGGCGGCGCGGGAATCATTCTGGCCGCCGGGCCCGCCCGGGCGGCAGAGGTCTCCTACGCCACCGAGTGCATCCCGCCACCCATCTCCGGCCTGCCGCCCGTCGAGGGCACCACCAAGGTGCAGATCACCGCGCCCGCCGAGGCGAAGGTCGGCGACGAGGTCGAAGTGGTGTGGAAGACCGTCCAGGCCGCGTCCAAGAACCCCGATGTGCTCGACCTGGAGACGGACACCGTGAAGCCGACCGGCACCGTCAAGGTGGCCGGCGCGCAGAGCGCCGACCTGGCGGTGGAGGGGCCGCGGCAGAACCCGCCGATCCCCAAGAACAGCCCGATGGTCCTGCCCGACATGAAGGCCAAGCTGAAGCTGACCAAGGCGGGCGACGTCACGCTCGCGCCGGACAAGTACACCATCAACGTCAGCAAGCCCCTCTCGACGGACACCAAGTGCTCCCCGAAGGAGACGGTCGGCGCCGGGGCGACGATCAAGGTGACGGAGGGCGGGGGCACGTCGGGCGGCACCACCACGTCCGGTGGTACGACGACGTCCGGCGGCACGACCGGGAGCGGCGGCACCACGACCTCCGGAGGGACCACCACGTCCGGTGGTACGACGACGTCCGGCGGCACGACCGGGAGCGGCGGTACCACCACCTCGGGCGGGACCACGGCCTCCGGCGGCACCACCTCCACGGGCGGCACCACCGGCGGCACCGGTGGCCAGACCGACTTCCCCGGCAAGGAAGTCGCGGTCACCTTCGCCTGCAAGTCGCCCGGTCCGGCGAGCATCAACTCCAAGGTGACGATCGACGCCAAGAAGAGCGGCGGGAGCTACGCCCTGACGGTCAAGACCGCCAAGGGCGTCATGAACAGCCCGGCCCCGCTCCCCGCGGGCGCGCTGAAGCCCTCCATGCAGGTCACCGTCGGCGGCGCCGACAAGGGCTCGGTGACGGTGACGGGCGCGCCGAACTCCGGCCCCCTGAACACCGGCGACCCGGTCAGCCTCTCCGACATGACCGGCACCTACAAACCGGGCGCCAGCGGCAAGTCGACGCTCAGCCCCGGGGCCCTGACGATCGACGTGACGCTGGGCGGCTCGAAGATCACCATCCCCTGTACGGTCACGGGCACGCCGCCCGTGTCCCTGGAGCTCGACACCACCGCCCAGCAGGGCGGCGCGTCCGGCGGCACGAGCACGTCGGGCGGCTCGTCCTCCGGCGGCGCGTCCACCACCGGCGGCACGGCCGCGTCCGGCGGCCTCGCCCAGACCGGCGCGAACGACCACGGCGCCCTGCGCGCCCTCGGCCTCATCGCCGGGACCGCCGTCCTGCTCGGCGGCGCGGTCTTCACCTTCACCCCCTGGAGGCGGCTGCGCGGCACGCGTACGTAGGTACGCGGGAAGGCGGAGGGATACGCGAAGGGCCGCCGCACCCCGGAAGGTGCGGCGGCCCCTGGCCGTGCGGCGTGTGCGGCGCTTAGTGGACGCCGCCCATGAGCGCCTGGACGTTCTTGCGGTACATGTAGATCGCCAGGCCCGCGACGGCGGCCATCGAGGCCTCCATCGCGATGATCCCGAGCCCGTCGAGGCTCACACCCGCCAGCGAGAGCAGACCGGTGAAGCAGTCGCCCGCGGTGACCGCGAGGAACCAGACGCCCATCATCTGGGAGGCGTACTTCTGCGGCGCCATCTTGGTGGTGACCGAGAGGCCGACCGGGGAGAGGCAGAGCTCGCCGATGGTCTGGATCATGTAGATCGAGACGAGCCACATCGGGGAGACCTTGCCGTCGCCCGCCATGTTCATCGGGACGATGAAGACGAAGAACGAGGCACCGATGATGACCAGGCCCATCGCGAACTTCACGATGGTGTTCGGCTCCTGGTTCTTACGGGCCAGCCACAGCCACAGCCAGGCGAAGACCGGTGCGAGC
Organism: Streptomyces sp. NPDC023838; assembly: GCF_040639555.1. NCBI lineage: Bacteria > Bacillati > Actinomycetota > Actinomycetes > Kitasatosporales > Streptomycetaceae > Streptomyces > Streptomyces sp. NPDC023838. The sequence goes on along the minus strand of NZ_JBFAAD010000020.1, from coordinate 50,670 downwards.
GCCATCACGAACAGCGGGTTCAGCGACTGGTACCAGGTGGCCGAGAAGTGGATGCCGCCGACGTTGTCGGTGGTCTTGGCGTCCGCGAAGAGCGACAGGGTCGAACCACCCTGGTCGTAGATCATCCAGAAGACGGCCGCCGCGACGAACAGCCAGATGTAGCCGTTCATCTTCGACTGCTCGGTCGTCGACAGGTCCTTGTCGCGCTTGATGCGGACCAGAACCGCGATCGGGATGATCAGACCGGCGAGGGTGAGCGGGACCAGCGCCCAGTTCAGCGTGTAGGCACCCAGGGCGACCACGACGCCGTAGAAGACGGCGATGGCGGCGACGACAGCGGCGACCTTGGTGAGGACGCCCTTGCGCTCCTCGGCGGAGAGCGGGTTCGGGACGAGGCTGCTCTTCGGGCTCAGGTTCTTGGTGCCGAGGAGGAACTGCGCCAGACCCAGGGCCATGCCGAGCGCGGCGAGGGCGAAGCCCAGGTGCCAGTTGTGCTCCTTGCCGACCGTGCCGATCACCAGCGGAGCCGCGAAGGCGCCGAGGTTGATGCCCATGTAGAAGACGGTGAAGCCACCGTCACGGCGCGGGTCGTCCGGGCCCTCGTACAGGTGGCCGACCATCGTCGAGATGTTGGCCTTGAGGAGACCGGAGCCGACGGCGACCAGGATGAGGCCGGCGAAGAACGGCGCCTGGCCGGGCAGCGCCAGCGCAAGGTGACCGCTCATGATCACGAAACCGGCGATGGTGACCGTCTTGCGGGCACCCCACACGCGGTCGCCGAACCAGCCGCCCGGCATCGCCATGAGGTAGACCATGGAGACGTAGACGGAGTAGATGGCCGTGGCCGTGGTGGCCCGCATGGCGAGGCCGCCGCCCTGGGCGCCGGTTGCCGCGTCGGCACCGCCCGAGACCAGGTAGTACACGAGAAGGGCGCGCATGCCGTAGTAGGAGAAGCGCTCCCACATCTCGGTCATGAAGAGAGTGGCCAGGCCGCGGGGGTGGCCGAAGAAGGTCTTGTCGGATCCGGTGATGCTGGCCGAGTCCTTCGTCAGGCTGGACGCCATGGTCGATCCTTGCTTGCTCGGGACGCGCGCTTCGTGAGCGGTGATCGCGCCCGGTGGGGGGTGGCCGGCACCGGCAGGGGAGCCGCCCCGCCCCTACGCCCGAGGGGTTCGCTCCGTGGTGACGGAGTCGAGAGGACGGACCCACCGGGATCCACGCCCGGGGCGCGACATCGCGCCCGGGGCCCGGCCCATAGGTCATTCACTGTCTTCGGAACCAGTAATTCCGGTCCCTTTGCAGAAAAGAGACCTTTGGCGCGCCAAGCAGGCCAAAGGTCCCCGAGTTAGTGCTAAAGGCGTTGAGACACCATACGACACCACACCGCCGCATATGGAAGGACTTGAGAGATGGATCACAGGCGTCGCTGGAACCATCCGCCCACTTTCGAAGGTGGTTAACAGGATCGCATCCCAGAGCCGCAGGGGCGGACGCGAAAAAGACGATCAAGGAACGGCTGCCGGACGATCAAGAGGCGATCAGCGGACGGGCAGCGCGCGATCATGGGACGACCAGGAGCGGGCGGGGCGCCCAACCCCGGCCGGTCCCTGACGGGTTCCACGGACAGCCCCTCCCGGTCGCGGACTACCATCACCCCCATGACCCGTGTACTGCTCGCCGAGGACGACGCGTCCATCTCGGAGCCGCTGGCCCGCGCACTGCGTCGGGAGGGTTACGAGGTCGAGGTCCGCGAGGACGGCCCGACCGCCCTCGACGCCGGACTCCAGGGAGGCGCCGACCTGGTCGTGCTCGACCTCGGGCTGCCCGGCATGGACGGCCTGGAGGTGGCCCGCAGGCTCCGCTCCGAGGGCCACACCGTCCCGATCCTGGTGCTGACCGCCCGCGCCGACGAGGTGGACACCGTGGTCGGTCTCGACGCCGGCGCCGACGACTACGTCACCAAGCCGTTCCGCCTCGCCGAGCTGCTGGCCCGGGTGCGGGCCCTGCTGCGGCGCGGCGCCACCGAGCCGGCTCCCCAGCCCGCCACCCACGGCGTACGGATCGACGTCGAGTCGCACCGCGCCTGGATGGGCGACGAGGAGCTCCAGCTCACCGCCAAGGAGTTCGACCTGCTGCGCGTCCTGGTGCGCGACGCGGGCCGGGTCGTCACCCGCGACCAGCTGATGCGCGAGGTCTGGGACACCACCTGGTGGTCCTCGACCAAGACGCTCGACATGCACATCTCCTGGCTGCGCAAGAAGCTCGGCGACGACGCCGCCAACCCGCGCTACATCGCCACCGTCCGCGGTGTCGGCTTCCGCTTCGAGAAGAGCTGACGAGCCGACGTCGCGTACGACGCCACACTCCTCGCGTACGTCCTGGGACACTGAGCCATGCGCCGCCGACTGATCAACTCCACGCTCGCCGTGGTGCTCGTGGTGATCGCCGTCTTCGGCGTCTCCCTCGTCATCGTCGAGACCAGGACGATCAGCAGCAGCGCCCAGGAGAGCGTGAACTCCGAGGCGCTGCGGCTGGTCAGCGTCATCGACAGCCGCCGGCTCGCCAACGAGACGATCGGCCCGCAGTCGCTGGCCGGCGTCGGCCCCGACCGCTACGCCCGGATCGAGATCCCCGGCCGCGCCCCCATCGAGCTGGGCACCCGGCCGGGCGGCTCGCGCATCAGCGGCACCGCCAAGGGCGCGCGCGGCGAGGACGTCCTGGTCGAGGAGTCCCGCTCCACGGTCACCCGGGAGGTCGGACGCACCCTGCTGATCATCGGCGCGGTGGCGCTGCTCGCCATCGTCTCCGCGGTGCTCCTCGCCGTACGCCAGGCCAACAAGCTGGCCTCCCCGCTCACCGATCTGGCCGAGACCGCGGAGCGGCTCGGCTCCGGCGACCCACGCCCGCGCCACAAGCGGTACGGGGTGCACGAGCTGGACCGGGTCGCCGACGTCCTGGACTCCTCCGCCGAGCGGATCGGCCGGATGCTCACCGCCGAGCGCCGGCTCGCCGCCGACGCCTCCCACCAGCTGCGCACCCCGCTCACCGCGCTCTCGATGCGGCTGGAGGAGATCGCCCTCACCGACGACCTGGACACGGTCAAGGAGGAGGCGACGATCGCGCTCACCCAGGTCGAGCGGCTCACCGACGTGGTGGAGCGGCTGCTCACCAACTCCCGCGACCCCCGGATCGGCTCGGCCGTCGTCTTCGACCTCGACGAGGTGGTCAAGCAGCAGCTGGAGGAGTGGCGCCCGGCCTACCGCAGTGCGGGCCGCGCGATCGTGCGCTCCGGCAAGCAGGGGCTGCGGGCGGTGGGCACCCCCGGGGCGGTCGCCCAGGTGCTCGCGGCGCTGATCGAGAACTCGCTGATGCACGGCGGCGGCACGGTCGCGGTGCGCACCCGCGTCACCGGCAACCAGACCGTGGTCGAGGTCACCGACGAGGGGCCGGGCGTACCGCCCGAGCTGGGGGCGCGGATCTTCGAGCGGACCATCAGCGGCCGCAACTCCACCGGCATCGGCCTCGCCGTCGCCCGCGACCTGGCGGAGGCGGACGGCGGCCGCCTGGAGATGCTCCAGCAGCAGCCCGCGGTGTTCGCGCTGTTCCTGAGCCGGGTGGCGCGCGGCCCGCGCGAGCCCGAGCCGACGATCAGATGACCGGTTTCACGCCCTGGTACAGGCAGGCCCTAGGACCCCGAGTGGTGGCGGGCGTACGGCTGGGGGGCGTCGCCGAGAAAGGATTCGGCGGTCTGGACGGCCTCGCGGCCGGGCAGCGCCCGGAACACCCAGGTGCGGTACGACCAGAACCGGAAGACCGTGCCCAGGCCCAGGCCCACCACGTTCTTGGCGACGTTGTCGGCGACCGTCGAGGTGTAGCCGAAGCCGTAGTGCGAGAGGGCGAGCACACCGTTCTCGATCACCAGGCCGATGCCGCTGAACAGCAGGAAGAGCATCAGCTCACGGGTGCGCCGGCCGCTGTCGGTGTGCCGGTAGGTCCAGTAGCGGTTGCCGACGTAGTTGGTGGCGATGGCGACGGCGGTGGCGATGACACCGGAGCGCACCACCGCGAGGTGGGCCACGTGCATGCACAGGTTGAAGACGATCGCGTTGACGACGAACCCGATGGCGCCCACGGCCCCGAACTTCGCGATCTCCCGGGCGAGCAGCTGTAGCCGCGTACGCAATGCGCCCCGTTCACTCATGGTGATCGCCCAGCCCCGTTCGGATTCGATGTCGTTCTCAGATCGGTGTCATACCTCGTACGCCAACCCGGCCATGCTAACCAGCGCCTGTGGGCATCGCTCGTGGACGCCCGTAAATCCCGGCCACGCCCGGGCCCTGCGGGCGCCCGGACCCACACCTTCCGGGGGCCCCGGGGGCGGCGGATACCCTGGGGGTGTGACGTTCCCGGTAGTCGGCATGGTCGGCGGCGGTCAGCTCGCCCGTATGACCCACGAGGCGGGCATCCCCCTCGGCATCAGATTCAAGCTGCTCAGTGACACCCCCCAGGACTCGGCGGCCCAGGTGGTGAGCGAGGTCGTCATCGGCGACTATCGCGACCTGGACACGCTGCGTGCCTTCGCGCGCGGCTGTGACGTGATCACGTTCGATCACGAGCACGTACCCACCGAGCACCTGCGGGCCCTGGAGGCGGACGGCATTCCCGTCCGGCCGGGGCCCGACGCGTTGGTGCACGCCCAGGACAAGGGGGTGATGCGCGCCAAGCTCGACGAGATCGGCGCGCCCTGCCCCCGCCACCGGCTGGTGGCGGACCCGGCCGACGTGTCGCGGTTCGCGGCGGAGGGCGAGGGATACCCCGTCATCCTCAAGACCGTCCGGGGCGGCTACGACGGCAAGGGCGTGTGGTTCGTCCGCTCCGAGGCGGACGCGGCGGACGCCTTCAAGGCGGGCGTCGCGGTCCTGGCCGAGGAGAAGGTCGACTTCGTACGGGAGCTCGCGGCCAACGTGGTCCGCTCCCCGCACGGCCAGGCGGTGGCCTACCCGGTCGTCGAGTCGGTCCAGGTCGACGGCGTCTGCGACACGGTGATCGCCCCCGCGCCGGACCTCGCCGAGGAGCTCGCGGGCGAGGCCCAGCAGCTCGCCCTGCGCATCGCGGACGAGCTGGGCGTCGTCGGCCACCTCGCGGTCGAGCTCTTCGAGACCCGCGACGCCGACGGTCGGTCGCACATCCTCGTCAACGAGCTGGCCATGCGCCCGCACAACTCCGGCCACTGGACCCAGGACGGCGCGATCACCTCGCAGTTCGCCAACCACGTCCGGGCCGTGCTCGACCTTCCGCTGGGCGACCCGCGCCCGAGGTCGACGTGGACGGTCATGTGCAACGTGCTCGGCGGCGACTACCCGGACATGTACTACGCGTATCTGCACTGCATGGCCCGCGACCCCCAGCTCAAGATCCATATGTACGGCAAGGACGTGAAGCCCGGCCGTAAGGTCGGCCACGTCAACACCTACGGCGACGACCTCGCGGACGTACGCGAGCGCGCCCGTCACGCGGCCGACTACCTCAGAGGAACGATCACCGAATGAGCGCCACCCCCGTCAACGGTCCCGTCATCGGCATCGTCATGGGCTCGGACTCGGACTGGCCGGTCATGGAGGCCGCAGCCCAGGCCCTGGCCGAGTTCGAGATCGCGTACGAGGTCGACGTCGTCTCGGCACACCGGATGCCGCACGAGATGATCGCGTACGGCGAGCAGGCGGCCGACCGCGGCCTGAAGGCGATCATCGCGGGCGCGGGCGGCGCGGCCCACCTGCCCGGCATGCTGGCCTCGGTGACCCCGCTGCCGGTGATCGGTGTCCCGGTCCCGCTGAAGTACCTGGACGGCATGGACTCGCTGCTGTCCATCGTGCAGATGCCGGCCGGGGTGCCGGTGGCGACGGTGTCGGTGGGCGGGGCCCGCAACGCGGGTCTGCTCGCCGCCCGTATCCTGGCCTCCCACGACCCCGAACTCCTCGCGCGCATGCGGGAGTTCCAGCAGGAGCTGAACGACCAGGCGACCGAGAAGGGCAGGCGTCTTCGCTCGAAGGTCGAGTCCGCGGCGGCGTCCTTCGGCTTCGGAAAGTGAGCACGGTGGACCACCTCGCGCGGGCCCGTACGCTGCTGGCCCAGCACCCCGTCGTCGACGGCCACAACGACCTGCCCTGGGCGCTGCGCCAGCAGGTCCGCTACGACCTGGCGCGCCGTGACGTGGGCCAGGACCAGACCGGCCACCTGCACACCGACATCCCCCGGCTGCGGGCCGGCGGCGTCGGCGCGCAGTTCTGGTCGGTGTTCGTCCGTACGGACCTGGCGGGCGACGAGGCGGTCAGCGCGACGCTGGAGCAGATCGACTGCGTGGACCAGCTGATCGCGCGCTACCCCGGGGACCTGGCCGGGGCGCTGACGGCGGACGACATGGAGAAGGCGCGGGGGGAGGGCCGCGTCGCCTCGCTCAAGGGCGCGGAGGGCGGCCACTCCATCAACAACTCCCTCGCCACGCTGCGGGCGTTGTACGCGTTGGGCGTGCGTTACATGACGCTCACCCACAACGACAACACCGCCTGGGCGGACTCGGCGACGGACGCGCCGGGGGTCGGCGGGCTGTCCCCGTTCGGCCACGAGGTGGTCCGCGAGATGAACCGCCTCGGCATGCTGGTGGACCTCTCGCACGTGGCGGCGACGACGATGCGGGACGCGCTGTCGACGTCGTCGGCGCCGGTGATCTTCTCGCACTCCTCGGCGCGGGCGGTGTGCGACCACCCGCGCAACGTGCCGGACGACGTGCTGGGGCTGCTCCCCTCCAACGGGGGAGTGGCGATGGTGACCTTCGTCCCGAAGTTCATCCTGCCGGCGGCGGTGGAGTGGACGGCGGCGGCGGACGAGAACCTGCGCGCGCACGGGCTGCACGCGCTGGACACCTCGCCGGAGGCGATGGCGCTGCACGCGGCCTTCGAGGCGGCGCACCCGCGCCCGGTCGCGACCGTGGTGACGGTGGCGGACCACCTCGACCACATGCGGGCGGTCGCCGGGATCGACCACATCGGCATCGGCGGCGACTTCGACGGCACGGCGTTCACCCCGTCCGGCCTGGACGACGTCTCCGGCTACCCCAACCTGATCGCCGAGCTCCTCAGCCGCGGCTGGTCGGAGGGGGACGTGGCGAAGCTGACGTGGGGGAACGCGGTGCGGGTGCTGCGGGATGCGGAGGCGGTGGGGCGGGACGAGCGGTCCCGCCGGGGGCCGTCGAACGCGACGCGGGAGTCCCTGGACGGTTAGGCCCCCCGGCCGGCCGAGGGCGCGTTTCCCGGGGGCTGCGCCCCCGGCCCCCGGGCGGGGCCTGCGGCCCCTGCACCCCGCTTTCGGGGCTCCGCCCCGGGTCCCTGTTCGTCTGCGAGCCGGTGGGGGCTGGTCGCGCAGTTCCCCGCGCCCCTTGAATGCCGCTGCGCGGCAGCCCCTGGGCGCCCCGAAGGGGCGCATTCAGGGGCGCGGGGCCGCGACATGTGCGGCTCCGCCGCGTGGGCGCGACCAGCCCAAACGAACCCGCAGACAATCGACGGCCGGATCTTCAGGGGCGCGGCGCTGTGACATGTGCGGCTCCGCCGCGTGGGCGCGACCAGCCCCCACCGGTCCGCAGATGAACACCGGCCCTATAAGGGGCGCGGGGCCGCGACCAGCCATGCACGGTCCGCAGACGGACCAAGGGGCCCGGGGCGTAGCCCCGGCAGGGGGGCGGGGGCTCCCCCGAACGCCACGGTCGTCGTGACCTGGCGCCGTCGACGTGTGATCGTGGCCGTACTGCCGTCGTCGATGCCGAACCGGGAGACCGTCATGGCAGATCTGCAGGACGAGCCCGACGCCCCCACCGCCGCGATAGGCGCACCGGACCGACCCAGGCCCGAGCCCACCCCCCGGGCCGAGGCCCAAGAACCCGCGCCCGGGTCCGCGGCCGCGCCCACCGCCGGTCCCGCGCCCGCGCCCACCCACGGGCCGCAGGCCGACGCACCCCCCGACCCCCTCGACCCGGACGTCCGCGCCCGTGTCACCGCCCTCCTGCGCGAACACCCCGTCGCCGACGGCTACAACACCCTCGCCCAGGTGCTCGTGAACACCCCGTGGCACGACGTCGAGCTCGGGGAGAGTTCGCTCGACACCGACATCCCCCGGCTTCGGCACGGCGGCGTCGGCGCGCAGTTCTGGTCGCTGATGGTCCCCGCCGACTGCCCGGACCCCGTCAGCGCCACCCTGGAGCGCGTCGACCGGATCCGTACGCTCGTCGACGCCTGCCCGGAGGGGCTGCGGCTCGCGCAGGCCGTCGGGGACCTCGCCGACGCCCGTAACCACGGCCGTATCGCGTCGCTCTTCGGGCCCGTCGCCGCCCACGCGCTGGGCGACTCGCTGGGCACGGTCCGGGCGTACCACGCCCTCGGCGTACGCGCGGTCGCCCTCACCGCCACCACGAGCTGGACCCGCACCGGCCTGACCCGCTTCGGGCAGGAGGCCGTACGGGAGTTCAACCGGCTCGGCATGCTCATCGACCTGTCCGGCGCCGCTCCCGAGACCGCCCGCGACATCCTCGGCGCCGCCAACGCGCCGCTGATCTTCACCCGCTCGTCCGCCCGCGCCCTGACCGACCACCCGCTCAATGTGACCGACGAGCTCGTCGCCGGGCTCCCGGAGAACGGCGGGGTGTGTCTGGTGAGCTTCGCCCCCGCGCAGGTCGCCCGGGCCGGACGGCCCGCCTGCACTGAGGACGTCGCCGACCACATCCAGCACCTGCGCGACGTGGTCGGGCCGGAGCACATCGGCCTCTCGGGCGGGTACGGCCTGACGGGGGACGCCCCGCGCACGGTCGGCCTGGAGGACGCCTCCTGCTACCCCGTCCTGCTCGCCGAGCTGATCGACCGCGGCTGGGACGACACCGATCTCGCCGCGCTGACCTGGGGCAACCTCGCCCGGGTCATCCGCGACGTGGACTTCGCCGCCCGCGCGGCCCAGCCCCGGCGCGGCCCCTCCACCGCCACCATCGAGGACCTCGACCCCCGGTAGTGCTATGCCCGCGGGCGCCCCATCGCCCGGAACGTCCAGCCCGCCTCGCGCCACTTCACCGCGTCCAGCGCGTTCCGCCCGTCCAGCACGATCCGGGCATCGGCCACCTCGCCCAGCGCGGCCGGGTCCAGCTCGCGGAACTCGCGCCACTCGGTGAGGTGGAGCACCACGTCCGCGCCCCGGACCGCGTCCAGGGCGGTGTCCGCGTACCCGAGGGTGGGGAAGAGACGGCGGGCGTTGTCCATGCCCTTGGGGTCGTAGACGGTGACCTGGCCGCCCTGGAGGTGGATCTGCCCGGCCACGTTGAGGGCGGGCGAGTCGCGTACGTCGTCGGAGTCCGGCTTGAAGGTCGCGCCCAGCACGGCCACCCGCTTGCCGAGGAAGGACCCGCCGCCGAGCGCCTCCCGCGCCATCTCGACCATCTGGCCGCGGCGGCGCATGTTGATGGAGTCGATCTCGCGCAGGAACGTGAGCGCCTGGTCGGCGCCGAGCTCGCCGGCCCGCGCCATGAACGCGCGGATGTCCTTGGGCAGACAGCCGCCGCCGAAACCGATCCCGGCCCGCAGGAACTTCTTCCCGATCCGCTCGTCGTGCCCGATGGCCTCGGCGAGCTTCACCACGTCCCCGTCCGCGGCCTCGCACACCTCGGCCATGGCGTTGATGAACGAGATCTTGGTGGCCAGGAAGGAGTTCGCGGAGGTCTTCACCAGCTCGGCGGTCGGGAAGTCGGTCACCACGAACGGGGAGCCCTCGCCGACCGGGGTCGCGTACACCTCGCGCAGCAGCTTCTCGGCCCGCTCGCTCTCCACGCCGACCACGATCCGGTCGGGGTGCAGGGTGTCGTTCACGGCGAAGCCCTCGCGCAGGAACTCGGGGTTCCAGGCCAGCTCCACGCCCTCGGGCAGGGTCGCGGCGAGCCGGGCGGCGGACCCGACCGGCACGGTCGACTTCCCCACCACCAGCGCGCCCTCGCGCAGATGCGCCGCCAGCGACCCGAAGGCGGAGTCGACGTACGACATGTCGCACGCGTACTCGCCGTGCTTCTGCGGGGTGTTCACACAGACGAAGTGCACATCGCCGAAGGCGCCGGCCTCCTCCCAGGAGGTGGTGAAGCGCAGCCGCCCGCTGGACCCGTCGATCCCGGCGACGTGCTTGCGCAGCAGGTCCTCCAGGCCCGGCTCGTACATGGGCACGCGCCCCTGCGCCAGCATCTCGATCTTCTCGGGGACGACGTCGAGGCCGAGCACCTCGAATCCCAGCTCCGCCATGGCCGCGGCGTGGGTGGCCCCGAGGTATCCGGTGCCGATCACAGTGATCTTGAGGGCCATGCGGTACTCCTGAAAGGTACGGGCTTGAGGGCGCTGCCCGAGCATAGTCCGGGCCTGGCGGGGCCCGTGATCCGCACCGGAACACCAGGTCGGGGGCTGTCGTCAAACTCACGTATGCCCCGAGCCGTACACCCCACTAAAATTGAGGTTACTTAACGGTAGTTAGCGCCCTTGGGGAGTGAGTCACCTTGGCCGGAACGGCTGATTTCGACCTGTACCGCCCGTCCGAAGAACACGACATGCTCCGCGACGCGATCCGCTCGCTCTCCGAGGCGAAGATCGGGCCGTTCGCGGCCGAGGTCGACGAGGAGGCCCGCTTCCCGCAGGAGGCGCTGGACGCGCTGGTCGCCAACGACCTGCACGCGGTCCACGTCCCCGAGGAGTACGGCGGCGCCGGCGCCGACGCGCTCGCCACTGTCATCGTGATCGAGGAGGTGGCCCGCGTCTGCGCGTCCTCCTCCCTCATCCCGGCCGTGAACAAGCTCGGCTCGCTCCCGGTGATCCTCTCCGGCTCCGAGGAGCTGAAGAAGAAGTACCTGGGCCCGCTGGCCAAGGGCGACGCGATGTTCTCGTACTGCCTCTCGGAGCCGGACGCGGGCTCGGACGCGGCGGGCATGAAGACCCGCGCGGTCCGCGACGGCGACTTCTGGGTCCTCAACGGCGTGAAGCGCTGGATCACCAACGCGGGCGTCTCCGACTACTACACGGTGATGGCCGTCACCGACCCGGAGAAGCGCTCGAAGGGCATCTCCGCCTTCGTGGTCGAGAAGTCGGACCCCGGCGTCTCCTTCGGCGCCCCGGAGAAGAAGCTCGGCATCAAGGGCTCCCCGACCCGCGAGGTCTACCTCGACAACGTGCGCATCCCCGCCGACCGCATGATCGGCGAGGAGGGTACCGGCTTCGCCACGGCGATGAAGACCCTGGACCACACCCGCATCACCATCGCGGCCCAGGCCCTCGGCATCGCCCAGGGCGCCCTCGACTACGCCAAGGGCTACGTCAAGGAGCGCAAGCAGTTCGGCAAGCCGATCGCCGACTTCCAGGGCATCCAGTTCATGCTCGCCGACATGGCGATGAAGATCTCGGCCGCCCGCGCCCTCACGTACCAGGCCGCCGCGGCCTCGGAGCGCGGCGACGCGGACCTGACCTACCTGGGCGCGGCGGCGAAGTGCTTCGCCTCGGACGTCGCGATGGAGGCCACCACGGACGCCGTCCAGCTCCTCGGCGGCTACGGCTACACCCGCGACTACCCGGTCGAGCGCATGATGCGCGACGCCAAGATCACCCAGATCTACGAGGGCACGAACCAGGTCCAGCGCATCGTCATGGCGCGCAACCTGCCGTAGCCGCAAGCGCGTCGGGCCCGTATCCGTGTGGCGCGGATACGGGCCCGACGCGTGTCCGGGGGTCCTGCTCAGCCGTCGGTGCGGCGGCGGCGGACGGCCAGGAGCGCGCCCGCGCCGGCCACTACCGCCGCGCCGCCCGCGAGGGCGAGCTTGGGGGTGGCGGAGGAGGAGCCGGTGGCGGCGAGGGTGCCGGTGGTGGGGTTCAGCGGGGTGCTGGACGTCGTGCCCTGCGGCTTGTTGTCCGGGGTGTTCGCCTTGCCCTTGCCGGGCTTGGCCGGGTCGACCTGGCCGGGCTTGGCGCCGGCCGCGAGGATCTCGAAGCCGTACTCGGTCAGGTCGGGCGATCCGCCGCACGAGCCGTCGGCGTTCTTGTAGTCACCGGCGACGAACGCCAGGCCCGGGCCCGCCGGGGCCTTGGCGTCGACCTTGAGGCGGAGCTTGACGTCGACGTGGCCGCCGTCGCGCAGGTTGGTGATGACGCCCGTGCGGTGCACCTTGTCGAGGTCCTTCCAGCCGCCCGAGGCGGCCGTGGACCACTGCAGGTGCAGCAGGTCGTCGGTGACCTTGTAGCCGCTCTTGTCGGTCGCGTGGAGGTACGTGAACGGCCAGACCTTGTCGAGCGTGCGGCCCGTGCCGTTGGCGACCCGGAGCGAGAAGTCGGTGGTCGTTCCCGCGACGATCTTCGAGGGCAGGCCGGTCGCGACCGTGGTGAGTTTCGCGGTGTAGTCGCAGGTCGGGTCCTCGGCCTCCTTCTTCGCGTCGGCGAGCGCCTTGTCGGCGGCCTCCTTCGCGGCGAGGGCCCTGGCGACCTCCTTCTGCGCCTTGTCGATCTCCTGCGCCGCCTTGACCCGGGCGTCGTCCAGGGCGTCGTCGGCGGCCTTGAGGTCGGCCTTGGCCCGGGTCTGGTCGAGGGCTGCCTTCTCGGCGGCCTTCTTCGCCTCGTCGACCGCCTTCTTCTTGGCGTCCCGGTCCTCCGGCGTCGCGTCGGCGGGCAGCTTCTCCAGCTCGAACTGGGCGTCGGTGAGCGCCTTGTCGGCGACGGCCTTGTCGGCGGTCGCCTTGTCCGCCGCCTTGTCCGCGGCCACGTACGCGGCCCGGAGGGGGTTGGCGGGGGAGTCCAGGTCGTCCAGGACCTTGCGCGCCGCCTTCTCCTTGGCCTGCGCGTCCTCGTACGCCTTCTTCGCCGCGGCGGCGGCCTTCTCCAACTCCTCGACGGTCGGCTTCTTCTGCGTCTGCGCCTGCGCGGCCGGCTTGGTGTCGGCGAGCGCGGGTCCGGCCGACAGGATCACCACGGGCGCGGTCACAGCGGCGGCGACGGCCGTCGCCAGAGCACGGCGAATGTTCACTTGAGCCCTTTTCTGGGTCAGATTCTCGGTCCGAGGAAAGCTGAATGAGGGAAAGCGTGGATACCGGTGATCGTATGACCCGGACAAGGGGCGCTTACAGGGCTTTCTTTACGCCAAAAGCCCCGCCCTGTCCGCCGGAGGGGCGGGCAAAGCGGGGCATTGGCGGGCAGTTGTGCAGTTCGCTGTGGTTTCTCTGTGAGTCTTGTCGCGTCCGGCACTTCCTGACGGAGCGTCTTCCTGACGGAGCGACTTCCTGACGGAGCGTCAGCGCGATGAAGTCACCGTGACCTTCTGGTCGTTGTTCAGCTCGTTCACCAGCTGCTTGACCTTCGCGCTGTCCCACACCAGGGAGGTCTGCGGGCCGTTGCCGGAGATCGGCATGTTCATCGACGTGCCGCCGCCGCTGGTGACGCCCTTCATCGCCCAGAACATGTCGCCCAGGTCGAACAGGCTCATGTCCTTGTCGACGATCAGCGTGTCCAGGCCCGCGCCCATCACCGGGTACAGCTTGAACGGGTTGAGCACGGTCGTCGGGGTCGCCGTCTGCGCGGCGAGGGCCGAAAGGAAGCGCTGCTGGTTCTTGGTGCGCTCCAGGTCGCCCGCCGCGTACCCGTGGCGGTTGCGGACGAAGGCGAGGGCCTGCTGGCCGTCGAGGGTCTGCTTGCCCTTCTTGAAGTCGGCGCCCGAGTCCCTGTCCTTGATGTCCTGCGGGATGTCGATCTCGACGCCGCCGACCGCGTCCACGATGTTCGCGAAGCCCGCGAAGCCGATCTCGGCGTAGTGGTCGATGTGCAGCCCGGTGTTGGCCTCGATCGTGCGCACCAGCAGCTCGGGGCCGTCCATCGCGTATGCCGCGTTCAGCTTGTTGTGGCCCTTGGCCGGGAACAGCTTGCCGGACTGGGAGCCCTTGAAGCTGGGGATCTGCACCCACGAGTCGCGCGGCAGCGAGATCATCGTGTTCCCGTTGTCACCGGTGTGCAGGATCATCATCGAGTCGGTCCGCTTGCCCTCGGCGGAGCCGGTGTGCAGCTTCTTCTTCTCGTCCTTGGAGAGCCCGTCGCGGGAGTCCGAACCGACGATGAGGTAGTTGGTGCCCTTGCCGTCGCCGGGGCGGTCGATGACCTTCGACAGGTCCACCTCGCGGCGCACCTTGCCGTCGGCCCAGAAGTACGTGCCGACGGAGACGCCGACCACAGCGACCACCAGGACCGCCGAGCCGATCATGATGCGGCGCTTCCAGTTCGGCCGCGGCCTGGCGGGGGCACTCGCCGCGCCCGGGCCGCCCGGCCCGCCCGTACCGCGGCCGCCGGGACCGCCGGGGCCGCGTCCGGCCGGGCTGCCGTAGACCTGGCCGTCGCTGTAGCCGCTGTCGTACGCGCCGGGCGCGGGCACACCGTTGCCGTACTGCTGCTGTCCGTAACCGGGCCCGTCGTCGTACGAGGGCTGCTGCGGCGGGACCGGGCGCTGCGGGCGCGCGGGCGCGGAGCCCACGGGCCGCTGCACGTGTCGCATCACGCGCGGGCCCTCCGGCTGCGCGGCGGAGCTGCCGCGGCCGTAGCGCTCGCCGCGGTCGTCGTCAGACCATCCGTCGTTCATGCCGTCAAGCATGCACGGGTCCCCCGCGTGTCTGACAGGCCGGGTGGGGATCTGGGTCCGGGCTGTTGCACAGCTGATGCAATGTACGCGTGACGGGCACGCCGTACGCGTGACGGGCACGCCGTACGCGTGACGGGCACGCCATGAGCACAGGGGCGGCCGCGCATAAGCTGGGCGGTATGACTGATCTTCCGGGCAAGCCGACCTCGGCGTCCCGTACCACCCTGAGCCACATCATGACCGCCCATGACACGAACCTGCTGGGCACGGTGCACGGTGGCGTGATCATGAAGCTGGTGGACGACGCGGCGGGGGCGGTCGCCGGACGGCACTCCGGGGGCCCGGCGGTCACGGCTTCCATGGACGAGATGGCGTTCTTGATGCCGGTCAGGGTCGGGGACCTGGTCCATGTGAAGGCCCAGGTCAACTGGACCGGCCGGTCCTCGATGGAGGTCGGCGTGCGGGTCCTGGCCGAGCGCTGGAACGAGTCCACCCCGGCCCAGCAGGTCGGCTCCGCGTACCTGGTCTTCGCGGCGGTCGACGCGGACGGCAAGCCGCGGACGGTGCCGCCGGTGCTGCCGGAGACGGAGCGGGACGAGCGGCGCTACCAGGAGGCCCAGATCCGCCGCACCCACCGCCTGGCCCGCCGCCGGGCGATCCTGGAGCTCCGCGAGAAGCGAGCCTCCGAGGGGCTGGACGACTAGCCGGCCGCCGCTTGCGGGTGTGTCGTCCCCGGCCGCGCCCCGCAGCCCTGAAGCCCTACGGGCACACCGCCTCGTCCCCCCGTACCGTCTCGAACTCGCCCGCCCCCGCCGCCTCCGCCCGTACCGGCCGCACCGCCTTGAAGTCCGTGCCCGCCGTCACCTTCATCGTGGGGCCGAGGCCCTTGACCGGGCGGAGCTCCGCGCCGGGCAGGGCCGCCGCCAGGGACCGCGCCGAGCGGTCCCAGCGCGGGTCGTACTCGACGAGCGTGTGCGGCAGGTCGCGGGTGCCGCCCGCCATGGGCGTCCCCGTCGTCCTGAAGCCCGTGGCGCGCAGCGCGTCGTCGACTCGGCGGCCCAGCCCGTCCGTACGGGTGCCGTTGTAGACCTGCACCCGGATCCGGTCCGGCGCCACCTCGACCATCGCGCCGGGCGCGTGGCCCTTGCCGTCCTGCTGCCCGCTCACCCCGCTCCGCGCCAGCGGCCGGTCCTCGCGCAGCTCGGAGAAGAGCTTCCTCGACTTCGCCGCGTCCCACTTCACCGTCGAGCCGATCCCCTTCACGGGAAAGCTCATCTGCCCGATCGGCACGGTCGCGAACTCCGACGACGCGGGAGAGAAGCCCCGCATCGTCTTCCCGAGCGAGAGGATCTCCTCCGCCCCGAACCCCTGGTCCGCGCGGACCGACGACAGCAGCGTCGAGGCGACCTCGCGAAAGCGCACCGGGTTCATCAGCACGCCGGACCCGGTCGCCGTGTGGATCAGCGCCGCCATGAACTTCTGCTGGCGCTGCATCCGGCCCAGGTCCGCCGACCCGTCGGTGTGCCGGGAGCGTACGTACTGGAGCGCCTGCCCGCCGTCGAGCTGGTGCGTGCCCGCCGGGAGGTCGAGCCCGGTGTACGAGTCCGTCATCGGCCGGGCCGTGCAGATCTGCACCCCGCCGAGCACGTCCACCGTCTTCATGAAGCTGGTGAAGTCGACCTCCAGATAGTGGTCCATCTTGAGGCCGGTCATGTGCTCCACCGTGCGCACCGTCAGCGCGGGCCCGCCCTCCGCGTACGCCGCGTTGATCTTCACGGGGTGCTGGTTGTGGTGCTCGCCGGTGTTCTGGTCGGTGTGCTCGGGGGCCTCCGCCCAGCTGTCGCGCGGGATGCTCACCACGCTCGCCCGGTTCCGGTCCGCCGAGATGTGCACGATCATCATCGTGTCGGTGCAGTGGCAGGGCGCCCCGCCCAGGCGGTACTTCTGCTTCTCCTCGGGCGTGACCGTGTCCCGGCCGTCCGTGCCGACCAGCAGGATGTTGGTGCCGTGCCCCGCCTGCGGCCGGTTCTTCATGTCCTTGAACGGGTCCACCCGCCCGATCCCGCCGTCCAGACTGGTCACCACGGCATGGCCGACCCCGCCCGCGCCGAGCACGAGGACCGAGAAGGTCGTCGCCATCCGCATGCCCCAGCGGGGCCGCTCGTCCTGCTGTCTGCTGCGGGGCCGGTCGGTACGGGGGGAACGGGAGCGGGGCGGCGTGGGCACGGGGACCTCCGCGGGCGAAAGGGGGACAGGTGGCACGGTAGGCCCATACGATCTGCGACAACCGGCGCCGCCCCGGCCGCGCGCAACGCTGTCCCCCGTTCGCGGTAACGTGAACCACGATGAACGCCACGCACCCCGCTGTCTCCGTGATCATGCCGGTCCTCAATGAGGAGCGGCATCTGCGCAACTCGGTCCGCCACATCCTGGAACAGGAGTACGACGGCGAGATGGAGGTGGTGATCGCGCTCGGCCCGTCCACGGACCGCACCGACGAGATCGCCGCCGAGCTGGTACGGGAAGACCCCCGCGTCCACACCGTCCCCAATCCCACCGGGCGCACGCCGGCGGCCCTGAACGCGGCCATCAAGGCCTCCCGTCACCCGATCGTGGTCCGGGTCGACGGCCACGGCATGCTCTCCCCGAACTACATCGCCACCGCCGTCCGCCTCCTGGAGGAGACCGGCGCGCAGAACGTCGGCGGCATCATGCACGCCGAGGGCGAGAACGCCTGGGAGGACGCGGTCGCGGCCGCCATGACGTCGAAGATCGGCGTCGGCAACGCGGCCTTCCACACCGGCGGCGCGGCGGGCCCGGCCGAGACGGTGTACCTGGGCGTCTTCCGGCGCGAGGCCCTGGAGCAACAGGGCGGCTACAACGAGGAGTTCATCCGCGCCCAGGACTGGGAGCTGAACTTCCGCATCCGCGAGGCCGGGGGCCTGATCTGGTTCTCGCCCGAGCTGAAGGTCCAGTACCGCCCGCGCCCGAGCGTGCGCGCCCTGGCCAAGCAGTACAAGGACTACGGCCGCTGGCGCCACGTCGTCGCCCGCTACCACGAGGGCTCCCTCAACCTGCGCTACCTCGCCCCGCCGACCGCCGTCTGCGCGATCGCGGCGGGCGTCGTGGTGGGCGCGGTGCTCACCCCGGTGGGCTTCGTGATCCCGGCCGGCTACCTCGCCGCGATCGCGGCGGGCTCGCTCCCGGCGGGCAAGGGGCTGCCGCTCAAGGCCCGCCTCCAGATCCCGGTGGCGCTCGCCACGATGCACATGTCGTGGGGCTACGGCTTCCTGACCAGCCCGAAGGCGCTCGCCAAGAAGGTCATCGCGAGCCGCCGCCCGGCGGTCAAGGTCTGACCTCGCGTACGTAATACGTACGAAAGGGGGCGCCCGGTGCTTCACAGCACCGGGCGCCCCCTTTCGCGTACGCGGAACCCGCGCCTACCAGCGGTAGGGCCAGTACACGTCCATGCAGTCCGACTTGCTGGCGCCGTTCACGTTCTCCGTGTCCTTCAGCGGGTCGCTGTTCTCGGCGGCCTGCTTCGGGTACGTGGCGCCGGTGCGCCAGTCGGCGCCGACGGTGAGGGTCAGCGTGGAGACGTCGGCGGAGACCTTCACCGCGCTGGAGGGCAGCTCCATCGCCGTGGCCACCGACATCGCGTCGGCCTTGCCCTGCGCGCCCGCGCTCTTGGGGTACGTGAGCGTGGTGACCGAGGACGAGCCGCGGGTGTCGGAGGCCTTCGCCTTGTAGAAGCCCTTGTTCTTCAGGGTGTCGGAGACCGTGGACGCCCGCTTCTGGGTGGGCGCCGCGCCGTTGACGCCGGTGCCGTTGACGACGCTGAGCGCGAGCGAGCCGGCCGGGGTGGGCGCCGGGCCCTTGTTCTCCGGCTTGGCCGGGCCGTCGTCCTTCTTGTCGAGCGGCTTGTCCTCGCGCAGCATCGACCACAGCGCGTCGGCCGCGCCGGGCTTCGGAAGGGCGTGGTCCCTGTTCTTGTAGTCCTCGATCCGCGGCATGGTCAGCATGTTGATGCGTTCCGTGGGAACGCTCTTGAGCTCCATGGCGAGGTCGTAGAGCTTCTTGACCGTGCCGAGCTCGCGGGAGACCTGGAGCGACTTGGTGGCGGTCTCGGCGAGGCCCATGATCCGGCCGGTGTCGGTGAACGCGTTCTGCTTCTTCAGCTGGCGGATCACCGAGTTGAGGTACATGTGCTGGGCCTTGGCCCGGCCGAAGTCGCTCTCGAAGGCGTGCCGGGTGCGCAGCCACTGGAGCGCCTGCTCGCCCTTGACCGGGTGCGTGCCGGCGGTCAGCCGCAGGTGCGAGCCGCCGGGCACCTTGGGCTTGGGCCCGTCGTACACGTTCTGCTTGACGCACACGTCGGCGCCGCCGACCGCGTCCGCCATCGCCACCACGCCCGAGAAGTCGACCATCATCCAGTGGTCGATGTAGACGCCGGTGAGCTTCTCCCAGGTGTCCAGGACACAGCCCGCGCCGCCCCGGCCCAGCGCCTCGTTGATGAGGGTGTTGGTGGCCGGCATGGTCTTCTTGGTCTTCGGGTCCACACACGACGGGATGTCGACGCGGGTGTCGCGCGGAATGGAGACCACCGAGGCGCTCTTGCGGTCCGCTGAGACGTGCATCAGCATCTGCACATCGGCCCGCGGCGGGTCGCCCGCGGTGTCCCTGGCGCCGCCGAGCTTGACGTTCTCGTCGCCCGCGCGGCTGTCGGAGCCGATCAGCAGGACGTTGAGCGGGGTCTGGCCGTCGGCGTTGGCCGCGGACTTCTTGGCGTTGGAGCCGCCCGCGCTGCGGTCACCCTTGCGGATGTTGCCGTTGAGGTGCTGGTAGTACAGGTATCCGGCGCCGGCCGTGCCGAGTATGAGCAGGGCGAGCGTCGAGGCGACCCAGCGCAGTATGCGTCTTTTGCCCTTCTTCTTCACCCGTTTGCGCGGACCGCCGCGCCGGTGGCCGCTGCCGTCGGCGGCCGTCTCCTTCTCGGGTGCGCCCTTGCCGTCGCCCGGCCCGTCGCCGGACGAGCGCGGGGCGGGCGGCTTGCCGTCGCCCGCCTCCTCGCCGTAGAGCGACTCGTCCCAGCCGAGCTGATCGGCGTTTTGGACGCGCCGCGGCCGCGTTCCCTCCCCGCGCACGCTGTTCTGCCCCACCCCAATACCCCCTGTCTCAGGTGGTCTCCGCAGCCCGCGAGGGCCGGAAACCTGTTGTCACTTGGCACACGTCAGTCGCGTACGCATCAGTTGCGTACGGGTGTCACTTGGCGCACACCGACTTGTCCGCTTCGACCTTCTGGATGCCCTCGGGCGCCTTGGCCGGAGCGGCGATCGGAATTCCGGCGCCCTTGAAGTCCGCGCCGAGGGTGAGCACCATCGGCGTCCTGCCCACCGCGTCCTGGGTCCCGGGCTTCAGCGCGGTCGCGGGCAAGCCCATCAGATCGGCGAGTTTACGTGCCTGGTCCGCCTGGTTGGGCGCGTAGGCCAGCGTGGTGGCCGTCAGCTTCGCCGGGGCGTTGCCGCCGTTGTCCGACTTCAGCACGCCCTTGGTGTTCTGCAGCCACAGCAGCGTCTGGGAGGCGGAGCCCGCCACCGCGCCGCCGTTGAGTACCTGGACGCGCACGGCGGACGCCTGGGCGCGGGCGCCCTTGAGCAGCGCCGCCTGGGCGTCCTTGGCCTCGCTCTCCTTCTTCTTCACCTCGGTGAAGGACACGTCCGAGCGCATCATGCTGAACACCTGCGGCGCCTTGACCGGGTCGACGACGACGGTCTTGTGCACCTTGCCGTCCGCCGGATTGTCGATGACCGGAACGGTCGTGAAGGTGACGTTCTTCAGATCGACCTTGCTGAGGTCCTGCGCGAGGCTGGTCAGCTTCTTGATCGACCCTATCCCCGAGTCGACCGTGAGCGCCTTGGTCGCCGCGTTCGCGAGCCCGTACATCTTGGTCGGGCTGCTCAGCGTCGAGTCGGACTTCATCTGCCGCATCATCGAACTGAGGAACTGCTGCTGCTGCTTGATCCGGTCCAGGTCGCTCTCGTTGCCGAAGCTGTGCCGGGTCCGTACGAACGCCAGGGCCTGCTCGCCCTTGATCTTGGAGACGCCGGCCGGGAGCTTGAGGTGCGACTTGGGGTCGTTCACCGGCTTGGCCAGGCACACCTTGACGCCGCCGACGGCCGTCGACAGCTCCTTGACCGCGTTGAAGTCGGCCATCATGAAGTGGTCGACGCTCAGCCCGGTGAGCTCCTTGACCGTACGCATGGTGCAGCCCGGGTCGCGGCCCTCCTGGCCCAGGCTGGTGTTGAAGCGCACGTTCGTCTCGGACCGCACCGTCTTGGTGGTGCCGTCCTTCTGCTTGGTCGGGCACTCGGGGATGTTGGTGACCAGGTCGCGCGGGATGGACAGCGCGGTCGCGTTCGTCCGGTCCTTGGAGACGTGGAAGAGGATGTTGGTGTCGGCGTGGCCCTCGCTGCCCTTGTCGCCGTACCCCTCGTTGCCCTTGCCGGTGCGCTTGTCCGTACCGATGATCAGGATGTTGACCGGTCCGTCGGAGGTGGCGTGCTTGCTGCCCGCGTCACCGACGTCCACGGTGTTCAGGTTGTTGTTGAAGTGCTGGTAGAGCAGGTACGCGCCGGTCGAGCCGGCGACGAGGATGAACCCCATCACCCCGCCCGTCCACAGCAGCACCTTCTTCTTGCGGGACGCCTTGGGCTTGCGCTTGCGCCGGCCGGCGGCTGCCTGGGGGCCGTCCTGGGTGTTGCCCGAGCGGCGGTTGTCGCGCTGGCCGGGGACGTCACGACGGGAGGCGTCACGACGGGACGGGCCGCCTCTGCCGGGGGCCGTGGTTCTGCGCGGGGGAGTACCTGCCGACGGCGACGACTGCGGTCCGGAAGGACTCAGTCGCAATTCGTAATTGCCCGTCTGCGGGTTGAGCACCCACTGGTCTGCCGGGTCGACTTCTTCCGCCCGCCCACGGCTCTGCGCATCCACGGTTGCCTTAGTCCTCCGTCGGTGCCACGCGAGTCACTTCCCCCAAAGCGCTCAGTCATTCGATCCTGCAGTGCGCGGCCACGGTGGCCACAAGCACGGGTCGCGTCACACTATCTGTCCAGTTGAGCGAAGAGCGACGGCCGTGACAAATTCCACGCCCCTTACAACCGGGCAATCCGCCCAATCCGCATCCCCGCCTCTTCTCCGTTGGCACACGCTTTACCCGCACATGCCCACGGCGGCATTCGAACCCGAGTACGTCGGTGCCGGGCTCGGCGAAACCGGATCATCGGGCTTGTCGTCCGACGACGAGCCGTCCGACCCCTCCGGACTCCCCGTCCGCGCATTCCCGTCCCCCTTGTCCTTCTCCACGCCTCCGGTCGGCGCCACCTGGAGCGGCCGGTCATCCCTCAGCTGCTGGAACAGCAGCCGCGCGGCCGGCTGGACCAGCTCGTCGCGGTTCGTGTCGTACACGTACGGCTTGCGGGGCACGGTGAGGAACTGCACCTTCTCGGTCGGGATTCCACGCATCCCGCGCACCAGGTCGTACAGATCCTTCAGGGAATTCAGCCCCGGGTCGGTGGTGAGCGACTTCGTCATCGCGTCGAGCACCGGATAGAGCCGGGTCGGATTGAGCAGCACGCCATTGCTCTGCACCTTGCGCACCAGCGAGCCGAGGAACTGCTGCTGGCGGTCCATGCGCTCGGTGTCGCTGCCGTCACCGAAGCCGTGCCGGGCACGGACGAATCCCAGCGCCTGCTCGCCGTGGAGCGTCTGGCGGCCCGCCGGGAGCTTCAGATGCGCCTGCCGGTCGTCCACCGGCTCCTTGAGACAGACCTCGACGCCGTCGACCGCGTCCACCATGTCCTTGAAGCCGCTGAAGTCGACGACCATGTGGTGATCGACCCGGATTCCGGTGAGCTTCTCCACCGTACGGATGGTGCAAGCGGCGCCGCCGACCTCGAACGCCTCGTTGAACTGCCTGAATTGGGCCCTGGTGCGGGCGCCGTCCTGCTTGAGGCAGTCCGGGACGTCCGCCATCAGGTCGCGCGGCAGCGAGACGGCGGTGGCGGACTTCCGGTCCGCCGCGAGGTGCAGCAGGATCGTGGTGTCCGAGCGCTGGCTCCCGCCGTCGTCGCGGCCGTACGCGCTGTTGCTGCCCGAGCGCGAGTCCGAGCCGATGAGCAGCAGGTTCTGCGCGTTGCCCGCGCCGGGCGGGGGGCGCTCCTTGTCGTAGCGCTCCAGCTCGGCGGCGGCCGTGGTGTCCGTGCGGATGTTGTTGTCGAGCTTCTTGTAGAACCACCAGCCGGTACCGGCGGCGGCGAGCACGAGGCAGGAGACCCCGAGGGCGGTCCAACGCACCCAATGGCGACGGCGGTTGCCCTGGCCCTCACCGGGCGTGTCGTCCGGAGTCGGGGTCTCCTCCGGCGTCGGTGTGTCGTTCGGCGCCTCGCTGGGCGCTTCGTCCGGGGCCGGTGTCTCGTCCGCGGCCGGTGTGCCGTTCGGCGCCTCGCCGGGCGTGTCGTCCGGGACCGGTGTGTCGCCGGGGGCCGGTGTGTCGTCCGGGACCGGTGTGTCGTCCGGTGTCGGCGTGTCCGGTCGTGGCTCGTCCCCGGCCCGGTGGTCGGGCTCGGGGGGCGGGCTGTCGGTCACGTCGGCGTCCATCCTTCACGGGTCGGCGGCGGGCGGAAAGCCGCCCGGGCACCCCGGTAGACGGTCGTCGCGCGCGCTTGGTTGTGTGGCGTACCGCCGATCATCCACCGGAGTTGGCGCCGGGACCCAAGGGACTCGGCCCGCTGTGGGCCACAAGGGTGGCGTCGGGGCGATGGTCACACCGCCCGGTGCGTGACCCGTTCGCTCTCGATCCGCTTCTCCAGCCCGCCGTCGGCCAGTTGGCCGAGGTTGCGGCAGAGGACCACCGAGCCGCCCGAGGCCAGCGGCGCGTACAGGCCGCGCGCCAGCCCCTCCCAGCTGTCGTACGGGAGCGCCGACAGCAGCCGCGAGCCGGGCTCCAGGCCCAGGGCCGCCGCGTCGGCGCGGGCGCGCTCCACGAGCCCGGCCGCGGTCAGCTCGGCGCCGTCCACGGCGAGCGCGGGCCCGGCCGGGTCGACCGGGGCGTACGGCGCGAACCGGTCGCCCTGGCCGGGCACCTCGACCGCGTAGTCCTGGAACCCGGCGGGCGGCTGCGGGAAGCGGCCGCCGAGCGGGCGCAGCGCGAGCGCCACCCGCTCGCCGGAGCAGGCGCGGGCCGCGTCCAGCGCGTCCGGCCCCGCCACCACGAGGTCCGCGCCCGCCGGGTCGCCGCCGACCTCGGCGACCACGCCGACGGAGTGGCAGGCGAGCAGCCAGACGGCGCTCTGCCAGTGCGCGGGCAGCAGCAGCGCGAGCCGGTCGCCGGGCGCGGCGCCGAGGTCGCCCTGGAGCAGATTGGCGGTCTTGGCCACCCAATTGGCGAAGGTGGCCACCGAGAGTTCCACGCGTTCGCCGGTGGCGTCGTCGTAGAAGGTGACGAGGGGGCGGGCCGGGTCCGCGGCGAGCGCGGATCGCAGCAGGTCGGCGGGGGTGCGGTCGCTGGCGTTCACGCGGCAAGCGTACGGGTGGGGGCGCGCGGCGCGCCCGGGGGAGAGCGCCGTCCGCGTACACCGGTTCGGCCGACGGCCCGTCAGTTCCGGGGCGGTTCTGGGATGGACAGACTTATACGCGTATGTCCATGATCGTCAGCATGCGTGCACTCCTTGCATCCTCGATCTCGGTCGCGTGCGCCACCGCACTCGCCCTGCCGCTCGCCGTGGCGAGCCCGGCGTCCGCTTCGCCGTCCACGTCCGCGCCCGCGCCCGCGTCCACTTCCTCGTCGTCCTCGTCTGCTGCCGCTTCCACCGAACTGGCCGGGTCGACCCAGTCGCTGCCGCTCGCGCCGCTGGGGGCGACCGACCGGACGCTGGGCGCGGCCCGCGCCCAGGGGCTGCCGGAGCGGAACACGGAACCGTTCTCCCTGCTCGGCGTGGTCTGGGACGACGCGAGGGCCGAACTCCGCGGCACGGTCCAGGTCCGCACCCGGGCCGTCGGCTCCCGTACCTGGTCCGGTTGGCAGGACGTCGACACCCACAACCAGGAGCACGCCCCCGACCCCGGCACCCGCGAAGCCGAAGGCGCGCGCATCCACGGCGCCACCGCCCCGCTGTGGGTGGGCCATTCGGACGGCGTCCAGGTGCGCGTACGGCCGGACATGGCCGGGACCGGCCGGTCGACGCCGGACGCGCTGCCCCGGGGCCTGCACATCGACCTGGTCGACCCGGGCGAGGACCCGGACGGAACGGGGGCGGCGGACGAGGCGGAGCAGGAGGGGGCAGAGCAGGAGGGGGCAGAGCCGGCTCAGGACCGGGCCCTGTCGCCCGGGGCGCGCGGCGCCGCCGCGGCCCGCCCGTACATCGGCCCGCGCCCGCGCATCATCACGCGCCACGGCTGGGGCGCCGACGAGAACCTGCGCGAGGGCGGTTACGTGTACACCGACCAGGTCAAGGCCGCCTTCGTGCACCACACGGCGTCCGGCAACAACTACCGCTGCTCACAGGCGCCCTCCATCCTGCGCGGCATCTACCGCTACCACGTCCTCAGCAGCGGCTGGCGCGACATCGGCTACAACTTCGCCGTCGACAAGTGCGGCAACATCTACGAAGGCCGCGCGGGAGGTGTGGCCAAGCCCGTCCTGGGGGCGCACACGCTCGGTTTCAACACCAACTCCATGGGCGTCGCGGTCATCGGAACGTACAGCTCCGCCAACCCGTCCGCCGCCGCCCTCGACGCGCTCGCCCGGCTGACGGCCTGGAAGCTCGGCCTGTACGGGGTGAATCCGAAGGGCACCACGCATCTCACGTCCGGCGGCGGGAATCTCTACCGCAAGGGGCGAAGCGTCAGGCTCAACGTCATCTCCGGACACCGCGACGGCTTCGCCACCGACTGCCCGGGGGCGCGCCTCTACAAGAAGCTCGGCAAGGCCCGGTCGTCCTCGGCCCGGCTCCAGGGCCGGCGCTGACCCGGCCGGGGGCGTACGGACCGGGCGCGACCCGTCTGCATAAACTGGCCGGCCATAGTTGAACCAGCGATTCCGCCCGGCCCCAGCAGGAAGCAGAGACGACAGGTGACTGAAGCGATCCTCCTGGTCGGCGGCAAGGGCACGCGGCTGCGCCCGCTCACGGTGCACACGCCCAAGCCGATGATCCCGGCGGCGGGCGTCCCGTTCCTCACCCACCAGCTGGCCCGGGCGCGGGCGGCGGGCGTGGAGCACATCGTGCTGGCGACGTCCTATCTGGCCGAGGTCTTCGAACCGTACTTCGGCGACGGCTCGGAGCTCGGGCTGCGCCTGGAGTACGTGACGGAGGTGGAGCCGCTGGGCACCGGCGGCGCGATCAGGAACGTGGCGTCGCGGCTGGACTCGGGGCCGGACGACCCGGTGCTCATCTTCAACGGCGACATCCTGACGGGCCTGGACATCGAGGCCCTGGTCACCACGCACTCCGTCTCCGGGGCGGACGTCTCCCTGCACCTGACGCGGGTGGCGGACCCCAGGGCGTTCGGCCTGGTCCCGACGGACTCCGAGGGCCGGGTCGAGGCCTTCCTGGAGAAGCCGCAGACCCCGGAGGAGATCGTCACCGACCAGATCAACGCGGGGGCGTACGTGTTCCGACGCTCGGTGATCGACGAGATCCCGGCGGGCCGCCCGGTATCGGTGGAACGAGAGACCTTCCCGGGCCTCCTGTCGGCGGGGGCCCACCTCCAGGGCATGGTGGACTCCACGTACTGGCTGGACCTGGGCACCCCGCAGGCCTTCGTCCGGGGCTCGGCCGACCTGGTCCTGGGCCGGGCCCCGTCCCCGGCGGTGCCGGGCCGCTGCGGCGACCGCCTCGTCCTGCCCGGCGCCAGTGTGGCCCCGGACGCCAAGCTCACCGGCGGGACGGTGGTCGGGGAGCGCGCGGTGATCGGCGCGGGCGCCCGCATCACCGGCAGCACGGTCCTGGCGGACGCGGTGGTCGAGCCGGGCGCGGTGATCACGGATTCCCTGATCGGCGCGGGCGCGGTGGTCGGGGCGCGCTGTGTGCTGGACGGCGCGGTGATCGGCGACGGCGCGCGGGTGGGCCCGGACAACGAGCTCCGCGAGGGGATACGGGTGTGGTGCGACGCGACCATCCCGCCCGCAGCCCTCCGCTTCACCCCGGACGAGTAACCCCCGCAGGCGCCCTCCCGGGGAAGCTACGCCCGGGGGCCCCTCCGGGGCCCGCGACCGCCACACCTGCCCCCCGGGGCTCCGCCCAGGGCCCCTCCGCGGGGCCTGCGGCCCCTACTCCTGCCCCCGGGGCTCCGCCCCGGGCCCCTGTTTGTCTGCGGGTTGTGTGTGGCCGGTCACGCAGTTCCCCGTGCCCCTGGGGGGTTGGGGCTGAGCCTGCCCGGTGCGGCAGACACCCACGGGGGTTGAGGGGCCACGTGCGGCTTCGCCGCGCGGGTGCGTCCGGCTCCGGGTTGCCGGGGGCGTGGGGCTGTGACGTATGTGGCTTCGGTGCGCGGGTGCGTCCGGCCCGAGTTGCCTAGGGGGCGCGGGGCTGTGGCGTATGCGGCTTCGCCGCGCGGGCGTGTCCGGCCCCAGTTGCCTAGTCGCCTCAGGGGCGCGGGGAACTGCGCGACCGGCCGAAGCGGACCTGCACTCGACGACCGGCCAGGTTTTCAGGGGTGCGGGGCTGTGACGTATGTGGCTTCGCCGCGCGGGTGCGTGCAGCCCCGGTTGCCTAAGGGGCGCGGGGAACTGCGCGACGAGCCCCCACCGGCCTGCAGGTGAACGGGGGCGCCGGGGCGTAGCCCCGCGGTGGGGTCTGGGGGCGGAGCCCCCAGCAGGCGGACCCCGGCCCCCACCCGGCCGCCCGCCCAGGCCACGCGGCGGAGCCGCGCATGTCGCGGCAGGGAAGGGGCGGGGTGGGGAAAAGGACCAGTAGTCTCGAAGGCGTGGCCGGCCGCTTCAACCCCCGTACCCCCACCCGCACCACCGTGCGCGGCGGCCACGTCCCCCTACCCACCCCCGTCCAGCCCACCCGCGCGGTGACGGCGAAGGCGACGGCGAAGGCGACGGCGAAGGCGACCCGCCACTACACACCCCCCGGCCCCCTGGACCTCGCCCTGGTCCTGGGCCCCCTGCGAAGGGGCCCCGCCGACCCCACCTTCCGCACCACCCCCGACGGCTCGGCCTGGCGCACCTCCCGCACCCCCGACGGCCCCGGCACCCTCCGCGTGGCGATGCGCGCCGGCCGGGCGGAGGCCGAGGCGTGGGGCCCGGGCGCCGAGTGGCTGCTCGGGCACCTCCCGGCGCTCCTCGGGGACGCGGACGCCCCGGAGGAGTTCGCCCCCCGCCACCGACTCCTCGCCGAGTCCGCCCGCCTCCGCCCCGGCCTGCGCCTGACCCGGACCGGTCTGGTCCTGGAGTCGCTGATCCCCTCGATCCTGGAGCAGAAGGTCACCACGGACGAGGCGTACCGCGCCTGGCGGCTGCTGGTGAGCAAGTACGGCGAGCCCGCCCCGGGCCCGGCCCCCGCCCGTATGTACGTCATGCCCGACCCCAGGACCTGGGCCCTGATCCCGTCCTGGGAGTGGCACCGCGCCGGCGTGGACGCCAAGCGCTCCTCGACGATCCTGCGCGCGGTACGCGTGGCCCGCCGCCTGGAGGAGGCCGCCGCGCTCACCCCGGAGGCGGCCGCGGCCCGGCTCCACCTCGTCCCCGGCATCGGCCCCTGGACCAGCGCCGAGACGCTGCAGCGCGCGATGGGCGCCCCCGACCTGGTCAGCGTCGGGGACTTCCATCTGCCGGGCATCGTCGGGTACGCCCTGGCCGGCGACCGTACCGCCGACGACGCCGCGATGCTGGAGCTCCTCGCCCCGTACGCCGGTCAGCGCCACCGCGCCGCCCGGCTGATCCTGCTCAGCGGCCGCACCCCGCCCCGCCGCGCGCCCCGGCTGTCCCCGCGCGACATCGCGCCGCTCTAGCCGAGCGGCGGATCCCCAGCGGCCGGACCCGTCACCGGCCGGACCGGTCAGCGGCCGGACCGGTCACCGGCCGGACCCGTCACCGGCCAGGTCCCTCACCGGCCGTATCGGCCGGACCCTCAGGGGCCGACCCTCCGCGGCCGAACCCCTCACCGGACCTCGATGAACGCATCCGCCACCCGCCCCGCCCGCTCCTTCGGCTCCTCCGCCGGGTGTCCGACCGCCACCGCGCCCATCGGGTCCCAGCTCTCGGGCAGCCCGAGCACCTCCCGTACGACATCGCGGCAGAACATCGTGGACGACACCCACGCCGAGCCGAGCCGCTCGCCCGCCAGCGCCACCAGGAAGTTCTGCACGCCCGCGCCCGTGGCGACCACGAACATCTCGCGCTCGGCCGCGTCCCGGCGCGCGTCGCCGTAGGTGTGCGAGCCGTCCATCACCAGGCACGGCACCACCAAGTACGGCGCGTCGCGCAGCACTTGGCCCCGCCGGACCCGCTTGGCGATGAACTCCTCCGACTTGCCGTCGCGCCGCAGGTCCGCGATCCACGCGTCCCGCATCGCGTCCAACAGCCGCACCCGCGACCCCTCGGACTCCAGCAGCACGAACCGCCATGGCGTGGTGTGGTGCGGCGCCGGCGCCGTGACGGCCGCGGCCACCGCGCGGCGCACCGCGCCCGGGTCCACGGGTTCGTCCGTGAACGCGCGGACCGTACGCCGCTGGGTCACCGCCGTCCGTATCGCCTCCGAGGTGCCGAGGCGGAACATGTCGTCGGCCGCGCCCCGCACCAGCGCCTGGGTGCCACCCTCGGCGTCCGCCGAGACGAGGTGCGCGAGGCCGCTGGCCACCGCGACCGGGAAGCCGGACGCCTTGCCCTTGACCAGGTCGCCCGCGGCGGCCAGCTCGTCGGCGCTGGCCACCACGGTCGCGTTCAGCTCGTTGCCGTACGTGTCCGTGCCCCCGCGCAGGTCGTCCAGGACGCGCACGCCCGCGGCGCCGATCGCCACGTCGGTGAGCCCGGAGCGCCACGGCCGCCCGAAGGTGTCCGTCACCAGGACGCCCACCTCGACGCCGAGCGCGGCCCGGATCCCGGAGCGGATCGCCTCGGCCGAGGCGTCGGGGTCCTCGGGCAGCAACAGCACGGTCCCGGCGGGAGTGTTGGAGGCGTCGACCCCGGCCGCGGCCATGATCAGGCCCTGCCGGTTCTCGACGATGCGCAGGGCGCCGCGCCGGGCCACCACCCGTACCGTCTCGGCGTCGATCGCCGCCTCCCGGTCGGTCGCCTCGACGATCCGCCCCTCCGCCTTGGAGACGATCTTTGAGGTGACCAGGAGGACGTCCCCGTCCACGAGGTCGGGCGCGGCCGCAGCGATGAGCTTCGCGAGATCGTCCCCGGCCCGCACCTCCGGTATCCCGCCGACGGCCCGCACGCGGTACGAGGGCGGGGCACTCGCGGAGTCGGTGTACGAGGGCGGGGCGCTCGCGGAGTCGGCGCACGGAGCCGGCGTGCTCGTGGCGCCGGTGTACGAGGGCGGGATGCCCGCGGCGTCGGTGTGCGAGGCCGTGGCGCTCGTAACGTCAGAGCTCGCGGCGTCGGTGTGCGAGGGCGGGGCGCTCGTGACGTCAGAGCTCGCGGCGTCGGTGCTCACGCGCGCACCTCCTCCGCCAGCGTCAGCGCCTCACGCGCCATCGCCGCCGTCGCGTCCAGGTCCGTCATCATCAGCGGGACCGCGCGGCAGCGGATGCCCGCCTCCTCCACCCGGTCCACGGCGGCCCCGTCGGCGGTGTCGACCAGCCAGCCGTCGAGCAGCCCCGACCCGTAGTGCTCGGCGACCGCCGCTGCCGTCGACTCGACGCCGACGGCGGCCAGCACCTTGTCCGCCATGCCCCGCACCGGCGCGTCCCCGACGATCGGTGAGAGCCCGACCACCGGAACGCCCGCCTCCGCGATCGCCTCGCGGATGCCGGGGACGGCCAGGATGGTGCCGACGCTGACGACCGGGTTGGACGGCGGGAAGAGGATCACGTCGGCGGCGGCGATCGCCTCCAGGACGCCGGGCGCGGGCTTGGCCTGCTCCGCCCCGACCGGCACCACCGCGGTCGCCTCGACGGACGCCCGCAGCTTCACCCAGTACTCCTGGAAGTGGATGACCTTCCGCTCGCCGTCCGTCTCGATCGCCACATGCGTCTCGACCCGGTCGTCGGACATCGGGATCAGCCGGACGCCCGGCTGCCAGCGGGCGCAGAGCGCCTCGGTGACCGCGCTCAGCGGATAGCCCGCGCCGAGCATCTGCGTACGGACGATGTGGGTCGCGAAGTCGCGGTCGCCGAGACCGAACCACTCGGGCCCCACCCCGTACGCCGCGAGCTCCTCCTTGACGTGGAAGGACTCGTCGGCTCTGCCCCAGCCCTGCTCCTCGTTGATGCCACCGCCCAGGGTGTACATCACCGTGTCGAGGTCGGGGCAGACCTTCAGCCCGAACAGATGGATGTCGTCACCGGTGTTGCCGATCACCGTGATGTCCGCGTCCGGCGCGGCCTGCTTGAGGCCGCGCAGGAAACGGGCACCGCCGATGCCGCCGGCCAGAACCACAATGCGCATGCACAGCAGTCTGTCAGGCGGGCACGACATCGGGGGCGGCGGCTGTGGACAACTCGGCCTGAGTGCTGTGCATCGGCATGTCGGTCAGACCCGGGTAGTAGATGTGCAGGCTGACGGCCGGTTCCAGGGAGTCGTTGACGACCTCGTGGACATAGCCGGGCGCGAAGACCCGCTGGGCCCCGGCCGCCAGGGTGCGGGCGCCGCGCTCGGTGCGCTCGGTCAACTCGCCCTGGAGCACGGTCAGTACGCCCGAGGATGCGCCGTGGTCGTGCAGCCCGCTGCGCTGCCCGGGTACCCAGGACAGCAGCCAGACCTCGTAACCGGGTCCGGTGCGCAGCCGGTGGTACCAGCGGCTGGCCGCGTCGTACTGGACGAGCTGCTCCCACTGGGCGGGGTCGGCCGCGAGCGAGCGGGCCAGGCCGACGAAGTCGGCGACGGTGCTCGGGTGCTCGCGGGCGGGCTGGAGGAGGTGCGGGACCTCAAGGATGTCGCCGGCGATCTGAAGGTCGCTGTCGCTGTTCATGGATGCGGTGGTTCCTCGGCAGTAACTCAAGAAGCAGTGCGGGGGTGTCGCAAAGGCGTGTTCGCGGGGGCCCGGAAGGGCGGGGGAACGCGGTGAAGAAGCTGGAGCGCTACGGCATCAACAGCTGGAACAGCAACAGCGCGCCTGGACAGCGCTGCGGAACCCACGGACGTGGGTCGCGAAGAGCGCTGCGGTGGCTGGCATGCAACAAAGGTGACCAAGAAGAGCCCGGCTGTCAACTCAATACCCGATTTGGCCGTAATGTTTCACCTCATCCGGTTACTGCGTACGGAGAAAGGTTTGTGCACCGGCGCCACCGGAGATGTGGCGCTGCAACCGTGCGTGTAAACGCCATCGCGCCCTCGTGACCGGACTGTGATCCCAGTCGCTTCCGTCACCCGGACGCAACAAGATCGATATTGGGCTCGTCTTCTCTGGGCAGGTGACGGAGGGTGCGATTGAGCCATTGGCATGTGTCATGGTTTTTGCCGATTTGAACACTTTCCGTATAGCTTTGGTTCCGCAGAGTGAATACGGGGCCCAATAGCAGATCTCGGCTTGACTGGCCCGGATCCGCACACTTGTAATTTCACTCGTGTCGTTCGCCCGAAATCGGTAGCGGCAGCATCACGGGGCAGCAAAGACAGACGAGGGGTGCACATGACCGAGGTGTTCCAGGAGCTGCTGGTCGACGATGTGGACGAAGAACTCGGCTGGCAGGAGCGCGCGTTGTGCGCCCAGACCGACCCCGAGTCCTTTTTCCCCGAGAAGGGCGGCTCCACCCGGGAGGCCAAGAAGGTCTGCCTCGCCTGCGAAGTCCGCTCCGAGTGCCTCGAATACGCCCTCGCGAATGACGAACGCTTCGGCATCTGGGGCGGACTGTCCGAACGCGAGCGCCGCCGCCTGAAGAAGGCGGCGGTCTAGTTTTTTCGGGGGCTTTGCCCCCTCCGGACCCCGTCCGGGCCCCCTCCGGCTCCACCCGGCCCGCGCAGGCGGCGGACTGCCGCGTTCCCCAACCATTAGTGTGGGGCGCTGCCAGTCAGCACAGCAGCCTCCGGGGCCCCCAACCCCCGGACCCCGGCCGGAGGGGCCCGTACCTCGATGTCCGTGCACAGCCAGTCGACGGCCCCGTACTCCGAGGCCGCGGCACCCGAGTTCCCCAGACACGTCGTCACCGCCGTGCTCGTCTCGCACGACGGCGCGCGCTGGCTGCCCGACGCCCTCGCCGGCCTGCTCGGTCAGGAGCGTCCCGTGCAGAGCGCGTACGCGGCCGACACCGGCAGCGCCGACGACTCCGCCCGCCTGGTCACCGAGGCCCTGGGCGCCGACCGCGTCCTGCACCTCGCGCGCCGCACCGGCTTCGGCGCCGCCGTCGACGAGGCCGTCCGCTCCGCGGGGGTGCTCGGCCCGGAGGAGCTCCCGTACCTGAAGCGCCCCAGCGGCTGGGACCCCGTCTCGCGCAGCTGGCGGGACGACACCTACGACCTGCCGGAACTGCCGCACGGCGAGCCCGTGCAGTGGCTCTGGCTGCTGCACGACGACTGCGCCCCCGCGCCCGACGCCCTCGCCGAACTGCTGCGCGTCGCCGACTCCGACGCCCACGCCGCGATCGTCGGCCCCAAACTGCGCGGCTGGTACGACCGCAAGCAGCTGCTCGAAGTGGGCGTCTCCATCGCCCGCAGCGGCCGCCGCTGGACCGGCCTGGACCGGCGCGAACAGGACCAGGGCCAGCACGACCAGGTCCGCCCGGTGCTGTCGGTGTCCTCCGCGGGCATGCTGATCCGCCGCGACGTGTGGGAGCAGCTCGGCGGCTTCGACCGCCGACTGCCCTTGATGCGCGACGACGTCGACCTGTGCTGGCGCGCGCACGCCGCCGGGCACTCCGTCCTCGTCGCCCCCGAAGCCGTCGTACGGCACGCCGAGGCCGCCGCCCGCGAGCGCCGCACCGTCGACTGTGCGGGCCGCTCCGCCGTCGACCCGCACCGGGTCGACAAGGCGGGCGCCGTCTACACGATGCTCGTCAACTCGCGCCCCGCCGCGCTGCCCTACGTCTTCCTGCGCATCCTCGTCGGCACCGTGCTGCGCACCCTCGCGTATCTGCTCGGCAAGGCTCCCGGCCAGGCCGTCGACGAGATCATGGGCCTGTCCGCGACCCTGTTGCGGCCCGGCCGGATCCTCACCGGACGGCGCGCCCGCGGCAAGAGCGGGGTGGAGGCGAGCGAGCTGCGACCGCTCTTCCCGCCGCCCGGCGCCACCGTCCGCGCCACCGTCGAACAGGTCGCCTCCAGCCTCGGCGCCGGGACCGAGGACACCGGCGGCTCCCGGCACGGCGCCGTCGAGTCGGGGCCCGGCGGCGACGACGCCGACTTCCTTGAGATCGAGCAGTTCGCGCGGCTGAAGAAGATCGCCCGCAAACCCGCGCCCGTCCTGTTCGCCCTGCTCCTGCTGATCTCGCTGGTCGCCTGCCGCGAACTGCTCGGCGGCGGCGCCCTCTCCGGCGGCGCCCTGCTCCCCGCGCCCCCGGACGTCGGCGACCTGTGGGGCCGCTACGCGGACGCCTGGCACCCCATCGGCACCGGCGGCACCCAGACCGCCCCGCCCTACCTCGCGGTCATCGCCGCCCTCGCCGCCCTCTGCTTCGGCTCTACCGGCTTCGCACTGACCCTGCTGCTGGTCTGCTCGGTCCCGCTGGCCGGGCTCACCGCCTACTTCGCCTCCCGCCCGCTCGTCGAGTCGCGCCTGCTGCGCGCCTGGGCGGCCGTCGCCTACGCCTTCCTGCCCGCCGCCACCGGCGCCCTCGCCACCGGCCGCCTGGGCACCGCCGTCCTCGCCGTGCTCCTCCCGCTGATCGCCCGCGCGGGCATCACCGCCGCCGGGTTCCGCGGCGAGGGCCGGGGCTCGTGGCGCGCGACGTGGACGTACGCGCTGCTGCTCACCGCCGCCATGGCGTTCACCCCGGTCGTCTGGCCGCTCGCCGTGCTCCTGGGCCTCGCGGTCCTGGCGCTGCGCCGCGACGACCTCACCGCCTACGGACTGCGTTTCCTCGCCGCCGTCGGCACCCCTCTCCTGATCCTCGCCCCCTGGTCGCTGACCCTGCTCACCGGCCCGTCCGGCTTCTTCCGTGAGGCCGGCCTGGAGTACGGCAACGGCACGGCCTCCGCGCTCGACCTGCTCGGCGCCAGCCCCGGCGGCCCCAAGACGGTCGGCGGACTGCTCCTCGTCGGCTTCGTGCTGGCCGCGCTCGCCGCACTGCTGCGCGGCGAGCGGGAGTTCGCGATCCGCACCGCCTGGGCCGTCGCCCTCACCGGGTTCCTCTTCGCCGCCCTCTCCAACAACGACGGCTGGGCGGGCCCGGCCACCCTCCTCTACGGCCTCGCCCTGATCGCCGCAACCGTCCTCGGCGCCGAAGGCGCCAAGGAGCGCGTCGCCGCCCACGGCTTCGGCTGGCGCCAGCCCGTCGCCGCGCTGATCGCCCTGGCCGCCGCTGCCGCTCCGCTGATCGCGGCGGGCGGCTGGATGCTGCGCGGCGCCGACGGCCCGCTGGAGCGCCGCGACCCGGTGCAGGTGCCCGCGTTCGTCGCGGAGGAGAGCGGCACCCGCGACCAGGCCCGCACCCTCGTCCTGGGCGGCACTTCGGCCGCCAAGGTCTCCTACACCCTGGTCCGCGGCTCCGGCGGCCGCCTCGGCGACGCCGAACTCGCCGTCTCCGGAGGCAGCGACCCGCGCCTGGACAAGGTCGTTGCCAACCTGGTCGCGGGCTCCGGCGCCGACCAGTCCTCCCAGCTCAGCGGCTTCGCCGTGCGCTATGTGCTGGTACGCGACGGAGCGCCCGGCGCGTTCGGCCGGGTCCTGGACACCACCCCCGGCCTCAGCCGGCTCAGCCAGCTCGACGGCAGCGCCCTGTGGCGCGTCGACCGGCAGGTCGCCCGCGCCGTCATCGTGCCGCCCGCCGCCGCCTCCGCCGCCGCCGCGGGAGCGGCGCAGACGAGTACCGCCGAGCCGGTGGCCGTCGCCGCCGACCCGGTCGACGTCCACACCAAGATCCCGGCCGGTGCGGACGGCCGCGTCCTGCGGATCGCCGACCGGGCCGCGCCCGGCTGGACCGCGACCCTCGACGGCAAGCCGCTGAAGAAGACCACCGTCGACGGCTGGGCCCAGGGCTTCCAACTCCCCGCCGACGGCGGCCGTCTGGACATCACCTACGACGCTCCCTTCACCCACACCGCGTGGATCTGGGCCCAGTCGCTCCTCTCCCTGGTGCTCGTCGTGCTCGCCCTGCCGGGCCGTCGCCGCCGGATCGACGACGACCTGCCCGAGGAGGAGCAGCCGGTGCTGCCCCCCGCCCGGGACGGCGAGGGCCGCCGGGCCCGCCGCCTGCGTGCCCAGGCGGAGGCCGAGGCCGAGGCGGCCGGCGCCGAGCCGTCCGCGCAGGGCGAGGACCCGGCGGACCAGGACTTCCCGCCCCCGCCGGCCACCGCGCCCCCGGCCCCCGAACACGACCCGTACGCGGCCACCCAGTACGCCGACGTCCCGCAGCAGCAGTCCTACGGACAGTGGGATGCGCCGACGTACACCAACGCCGAGTACCCGCAGCAGCAGTACGACCCGTACCAGCAGCAGTACCAGCAGTACGACCCGTACCAACAGCAGCAGTACCCGCCGCAGGAGACCGCGTACGACCCCTACGGCTATGGCTACGGCGCGGACCAGGCGCCGGGCCAGGGGCAGGGTCACGCGCAGGGCCAGGGCGGCGAGGGCGGCCGCATCCCCGGCCAGGGCCATGGAGGCCAGGGCCACGACGGCCGGAGCCATGACGGCCAGGGCTACGACGGCCAGGGCCACGACGGCCAGGGCCACGACACCGAGCAGCCGCACCGCCCCGACGGGAGCAACCAGTGAACCGCAGCACTCTCTCCCTGATCGCGGCCGCCGTCGCCCTCGCCGCCGTCACCGGCTTCGCGGCCGTCACGGCGCCGGGCGGCGACTCGGGGAAGGCCGACGCGAAGGCTCCGGCACGACTGCCCGTCGAGCGCTCCAGCCTGCTGTGCCCGGCGCCCAGCCTGTCCGACCTGGCGGAGACCACGTACACCACGTACACCCCGAAGGGCAGCGGCGACGCGGGCGCCAAGGCGGGCACGGCGGGCAGCGCCGTGCTGAAGCCCGCCGTCACCCCGCTCACCGACGGCACCCCGGCCAAGGCGGCCGACAAGGACAAGAAGGGCAAAAAGGGGAAGACCCCCGAGAAGCCCGACCCCAACAAGGCGGTCGTCACCCTCAAGGAGCCCGGCAAGCCCGCGTCGGCCACGGCCGACGGCTCCGACGCACCCGCGCTCGCCGGGTCCGCCGACGGCCCGCTGGCGCCCGGCTGGGCGGCGCAGCAGACCACGGTGGTCTCGGCGGGCGACACGCGCGCGGTGCTCGGCACCCGCTGCACCGAACCCGACACCGACTTCTGGTTCCCCGGCGCCTCCACCGCCAAGACCCGTCAGGACTACGTCCACCTGACCAACCCCGACGACTCCGCGGCGGTCGCCGACATCGAGCTGTTCGGCAAGGACGGCGTCATCAAGTCGGAGGTGGGGGAGGGCATTACGGTCCCCGCGAAATCCAGCGTCCCTGTTCTGTTGTCAACGTTGACCTCGGCGGCGGCCGATGACCTGACGGTTCACGTCACGACCCGCTCCGGACGGGTCGGCGCGGTCGTGCAGGCATCGGACGCGAAGGCGGGCGCGGACTGGCTGCCCGCGTCGGCCGACCCGGCGGCGAGCCAGGTCCTCCCGGGCATCCCGGGCGACGCCACTGACGTACGCCTGGTGGTGTACGCCAAGGGCGCCGATGACGCCGATCTCAAGGTGCGCCTCGCCGGTGCGAGCGGCGGCTTCACCCCTGCTGGTCTGGACACCGTCCACGTGAAGTCGGGGATGACGGCGTCCTTTGATCTGAAGAACGTGATGAGGGGCGAGGCGGGTTCCCTGTTGCTCACCCCAACTTCGGATGGCGGAAAAACGCCCATCGTGGCGGCGCTGCGCGTAGTGCGCGGCACGGGTGACAAGCAGGAGACCGCATACATTCCGGCCACCGCGCCGGTCGGCGACCGGTCCACGGCCGCCGACAACCGGGCCAAGGGCTCGACGCTGGCGCTCACCGCGCCGTCCGCCGCCGCCACGGTCAAGGTCACCGCGTCGCCCGGCACCGAGGGCGGCGAGTCGCAGACCAAGACGTACACCGTGAAGGCCGGCACCACGCTGGCGGTGGAGCCGCCGGTCCCGTCCGGGCTCAAGGGCTCGTACGCGCTGACGGTCGAGACCCAGCCGGGCAGCGGCCCCGTCTACGCCTCCCGCACCCTGGCGCTGCCGCAGGACGGCATCCCGATGTTCACCGTGCAGACGCTCCCCGACGACAAGGGGACGGTCGCGGTCCCAACGGCGAAGCAGGACCTGTCGGTACTGGACGACTGAGTCTTTCCGCGTGTGAACGCGTTCGGTTCGGTTCAGTCCTGTCCGTAGCGGGGATCGACCGACTCCGGTGCCAGGCCGAGGAGTTCGGCGACCTGCTCGACCACGACCTCGTGGACGAGCAGGGCCCGCTCGTCCCGGCTCTTGGTGCGGATCTCGACCGGCCGCCGGTACACGATGATCCGCGCGGGCGAGCCCTTGGACGCGGGCAGCGCGCGCCCCAGCGGCACGGCCTCGTCGCTCCACCCGTCGTCGTCGGACTCGGGCAGCGGCACGTCGGAGACGAGGAAGTCGACGTCGGCCAGCTGCGGCCAACGTCGCTCCAGCCGCTCGACCGAGTCCCGCACCAGGTCGCGGAAGCTCTCCGCGCGGCTCGCCGAGAGCGGCACCTGCGGCGGGGCCACGGGTCCGCGCATGCCCCTGCCGTGCCGGTCGCGGCGGCGGGGCCGCGGGCCGGCCGGTACGGAGTCGGGGCCGGCGCCGATGCCGGAACTGGAACTGTCCATCACTGACGCAGCGTAGCCCTCCGAAGCGCCGTGCGATCGCGGCGGCGGCCCGTTCCGCGGCATGTCGCGGGATGACCGTTTCCCTCTCGCTTGAGAGCGATTACCGGCCCATACGAGACAGTGGATTTCACGTCGTTTGACCGGAAGATTCTCAAGTACGGAACGTAATCGGTCCGGTCACAGACCGTGCGGCCCTCTTCCCGTGCAGGTCAGCCCAGTTGCTCACGGGGCCGCTGTGCCCGAGCTCACACCGCGACACGGTGGAGTGACCCGGTGGAGAGTCGTCGCGGCCCGCTCAAGAGTGCGGTACCGTCCAACGTCGTGAGCCCTGTACGTCGCTGTTCGCGCACCGCGTGCGGCCGCCCTGCCGTCGCGACACTGACGTACGTCTACGCGGACTCGACCGCAGTCCTCGGCCCGCTCGCCACCTATGCCGAGCCCCATTG
The DNA here is from genome assembly GCF_040639555.1 of Streptomyces sp. NPDC023838. NCBI lineage: Bacteria > Bacillati > Actinomycetota > Actinomycetes > Kitasatosporales > Streptomycetaceae > Streptomyces > Streptomyces sp. NPDC023838. The sequence continues at coordinate 11,461 of NZ_JBFAAD010000020.1, read as the reverse complement.
CTATGACCTGTGCGCCGAGCACAGCGAGCGCCTCACCGCGCCCCGCGGCTGGGAGGTCGTCCGCCTCACCGACGCGTCCGCGCCCGGTCGCCCCAGCGGCGACGATCTGGAAGCGCTTGCCAACGCGGTACGGGAAGCGGCCCGCCCCCACGAACGCGCCGCCGAAGCCGGCGGCGCCCGCGCGGCCGACCCCATGGAGGTCGCCCGCCGAGGCCACCTCCGGGTGCTGCGCTCACCGGAGCCCTGACGGGGCGAGGAGGCCGAGGGGGCTGAGCGTGCTGGACGCGCGACTCCCCGCCCCGCCCCTTTGCGCACCGTCCCTCCCCGCCCCGCCCCTCCGCACCCCGCCCTTTCGCGCCCCGCCCTTTCGCGCCCCGAGCCCGCCGGGGCCGACGCCCGCCGAGTTCCACCGCCGTCCGGTTCTCCACAGGCGCCGCAGCCCTGACAGCCTCAGCCGGTAGCCTCGGACCAGGGGGCCGCATGTCCCCGCAGATGAATTCAGAAGGGTTGGGCCGTGGCTGCTGATCTGTCGCAGATCGTGAAGGCGTACGACGTCCGCGGGGTGGTGCCGGATCAGTGGGACGAGTCCCTGGCCGAGCTGTTCGGAGCGGCTTTCGTACGGGTGGTGGGCGCCGACGCGATCGTGGTCGGACACGACATGCGTCCTTCGTCGCCCGGGCTGTCGGCGGCGTTCGCGCGCGGCGCGGCCCGCCAGGGCGCGGACGTCACGATGATCGGACTGTGCTCCACGGACCAGCTCTACTACGCGTCCGGGAAGCTGGACCTGCCCGGCGCCATGTTCACGGCGTCCCACAACCCGGCCCAGTACAACGGCATCAAGCTCTGCCGCGCGGGCGCCGCCCCGGTCGGCCAGGACACGGGTCTGGCCGACATCCGCGCCCTGGTCGAGGCCTGGTCGGAGTCGGGCGCTCCGGAAGCCGCGGCGACGGCCGGCACGCTCGACGAGCGCGACACCCTCGCGGACTACGCCGCCCACCTCAAGTCCCTGGTCGACGTCTCCGGCATCCGCCCCCTCAAGGTCGTCGTGGACGCGGGCAACGGCATGGGCGGCCACACCGTCCCGACCGTCTTCGCCGGTCTGCCGCTGACGCTGGTACCGATGTACTTCGAGCTCGACGGCACCTTCCCCAACCACGAGGCCAACCCCCTGGACCCCGCCAACATCGTCGACCTCCAGGAGCGCGTCCGCGCCGAGGGCGCCGACCTGGGCATCGCCTTCGACGGCGACGCCGACCGCTGCTTCGTGGTGGACGAGCGCGGCGAGGGAGTCTCCCCGTCCGCCGTGACCGCGCTGGTGGCGGCCCGTGAGCTGGCCAAGCACCCGGGCGGCACGGTCATCCACAACCTGATCACCTCCTGGTCCGTCCCGGAGGTCGTCCGCGAGAACGGCGGCACCCCGGTCCGCACCCGGGTCGGCCACTCGTTCATCAAGCAGGAGATGGCGCGTTCGGGCGCGATCTTCGGCGGCGAGCACTCCGCGCACTACTACTTCAAGGACTTCTGGAACGCCGACACCGGCATGCTGGCGGCCCTGCACGTCCTGGCCGCCCTGGGCACCCAGAAGGCCCCGCTCTCCCGCCTGCTGGCGGCGTACGACCGCTACACGGGCTCGGGCGAGATCAACTCGACGGTGACCGACCAGACCGCCCGTACGGAGGCGGTCCGCGAGGCCTTCGCGACGCGTCAGGGCGTCACCATGGACGAGCTGGACGGCCTGACGGTCTCCACGGCCGACTGGTGGTTCAACCTGCGCCCCTCCAACACCGAGCCCCTCCTGCGGCTGAACGTCGAGGCGCGTGACGAGCCGACGATGGCGAAGCTGCGGGACGAGGTCCTGGCGCTGGTACGGGCGTAGTCCCGCGCCGTCCCGTGCTCTCCAGCGCCGTCCAGCGCCGTCCAGCGCCGGACGGTGGGGGGCCGGGGTCCCATTTCGGCCGCCGGGCCTGGTCCCGGCGGCCTCCCGGGCCGGTGTGCGGCATCCGCCGCCACCACCGGTCCGGCCACGCCATCCGGGGAGCCCACACCCCACCCCGGCGGTAGGGTGACAAGGCCTGATCCGGGCACCTGATCCACGGCACCCGATTCACGTATACGTAGACGACGAAGACGTTCCGGAAGGACCCCCATGCCGCTCGAAGCCGGCCTCCTCGACATCCTCGCCTGCCCCGCGTGCCACGCCCCGCTCAAGGACGCCACGGCCGAGGAGACGCCCGAGCTGGTCTGCACCGGCGCGGACTGCGGCCTCGCGTACCCGGTCCGCGACGGCATCCCCGTCCTCCTCGTCGACGAGGCCCGCCGCCCGGCCTGACCCCACCCCGCGCGGACCCCGGTCCCGCGGACCCCGCCCGGCGCACCAGCCGGGAACCGAGTGACCCGGAACCCCGATCGCCCCGGAGGCCGCCGCACATGCTCGATGAGTCGCTGCTCGACGCGCCGGAAGCCCTGGCCCGCGCGGACCGCCGCGGTCTGCTGCGCGGAGCCGCGGAGGCCGGCGCCCGCGTCCGTACCGCCGCCCGGCACGCCATCGAGGCGGGCATCGCGGAGCTACAGCCCGAGGGCCGCCCCCGAGCCGTACTCGTCGCGGGCCCCGGCACCGCCGCCGAGGGCGTGGCCGACCTGGTCACCGCGCTGGCCGGAGCCTCCGCGCCGGTCGCCCGCCTCGTCTCGACAGGAGTGGCCGCCGCGGCCGGCGCCCTTCGCTGGAACCTGCCCGGCTGGGCGGGCTCCGTCGACCTCCTGCTCATCACGACGACGGACGGCAGCGAGCCCGGCCTGGCGCTCCTCGCGGAGCAGGCCTACCGCCGGGGCTGCACGGTCGTGGCCGTCGCCCCGAAGGGTTCCCCGCTCTCCGAGGCCGTCGACGGTGTGCACGGCCTGGTGGTGCCGCTGGCGACGGCCCCGCACGAGCTGTACGAGGACGGGAGGACCCCGGCCGCCTCCCCGAGCGCGTTGTGGGCGTTGTTCACCCCCATCCTCGCCCTGCTCGACCGCCTCGGGCTGATGTCCGCGCCTCCGGAGACGCTGGAGAAGATCGCCGACCGCCTTGACCGCACCGCGGAACGCTGCGGCCCGGCCATCGCCACGTACAGCAACCCGGCGAAGACCCTCGCGACGGAACTCGCCGACTCGCTTCCCCTCGTCTGGACGGAGGGCGAGGCCGCCGCCCCGGCGGGCCGCCGCTTCGCGACCGTATTGGCCGAGCTCGCGGGGCGCCCCGCACTCGCCGGCGAGCTGCCGGAGACGCTGGCGTCGCACGGCATCCTGCTCGCGGGCGCCCTCGGGGAGGGCGCCGACCCGGACGACTTCTTCCGCGACCGTGTGGAAGAGCCCGCGACGCTGCACGCCCGGGTCGTCCTGCTGCGCGACCGCCCGGCCGACGGCCTCTCCGCGGCCCCGGCCGCACGCGAACTCGCCCTGAACCACGAGGCGCAGATCAGCGAGCTGGAGCCGGAGGAGGGCACGGAGCTGGAATGCCTGGCGGAGCTCCTCGCCCTCACGGACTTCGCGACCGCGTACCTCGCCCTCGCGTCGACGCCGCCCCCGGCGTAGGGCGCCGCCGGTGCAGCCCGATGACGCCTGGTGCAGCTCGGTGCCGACGCGCCCCCGTGGCCGAGGACACCCAGTGGCCGAGGACAGCAGCGGGCGACGCCGAGCCGACGCCGACTGCTCCCGGCCGTGGCCGATGCCGACGACTGCCGACCATGACCGACGCCGACGGCTGCCCGCAGTGACCGAGACCGAGACCGACAGCTGCCGAAGCGCACAGCGACCGAACCCGTACGAGACCACGCGAAAGAGACCACGCGAACCATGGACCGTCTCGCCAACACCGTGCGCCCCTACGCCTGGGGCTCCACGACGCTGATCCCGGAACTGCTCGGCACCACCCCGACCGGTGAGCCCCAGGCCGAGATGTGGATGGGCGCGCATCCGGGCGCCCCGTCCCGTATCGACCGGGGTGCGGGCGAGATCCCGCTCTCCGACGTCATCGCAGCGGACCCGACGACGGAGCTCGGTGACGCGGCCGTCGCCAAGTTCGGCCCCCGTCTTCCTTTTCTTCTCAAATTGCTGGCGGCAGGCGCCCCCCTCTCGCTTCAGGTGCATCCCAATCTCGCCCAGGCGCAGCGGGGTTACGCGGACGAGGAAAGCGCGGGCGTTCCGCTCGGCGCCCCGCACCGCAATTACAAGGACGCCAACCACAAGCCCGAACTGATCTGTGCCTTGACAACGTTCGAAGGCATGTGCGGGTTCCGGGCTCCGGAAGAATCCGCGGAACTTCTCGCCTCGCTCGACGTGAACTCCCTCAAGCCGTATGTGGACCTTCTGCGCGCCCACCCCGAAGAGGCGGCGCTGCGCGAGGTCCTCACGGCCGTACTGACCGCCGATCCGCAGGAGATGGCGGCGACGGTGACCGAGGCCGCCGCGGCCTGCGAGCGCCTCGGCGGCGACGCCTACCGGGCCTACGCCACGCTCGCCCACCACTTCCCGGGCGACCCGGGCGTCATCGCGGCCATGCTCCTCAACTACGTCCGGCTCCAGCCCGGCGAGGCCCTGTTCCTCGGCGCGGGCGTCCCGCACGCGTATCTGAGCGGCATGGGCGTGGAGATCATGGCCAACTCGGACAACGTGCTGCGCTGCGGCCTGACCCCGAAGCACGTGGACGTTCCCCAGCTCCTCCAGGTCGTCCGCTTCGAGGCCAATGACCCGGGCGTGCTGCGCCCCGAGGCGTCGGAGATGGGCGAGGAGCTCTACGACACCCCGATCGACGAGTTCCGCCTGTCCCGTTTCGTACGGGCGGAGGGCGCGGCTCCGACGGACCTGACGGCCGGGACCCCGCAGATCGTCCTGTGCACGGCGGGTGCGGTGGAACTCGGCGACCTGCGGCTCGCCCCGGGTCAGGCGGCCTTCGTCCGGGCAGGCGAAAAGGCCGAACTGTCCGGAACGGGCACCGTTTTTCGCGCCACTGTCGTGGCCTGATGCAACAATGTGCGGCCGTATGGCGGCACCCGGGCGGCCGCGACACCGACGAAGGGAACACGTGCACGTATGAGTGCGTCAGGCGGAACCAAGGCGATCGTGGCGGCGCTCGGCGCCAACCTCGCGATCGCGGCAGCCAAGTTCGTGGCGTTCCTCTTCAGTGGCTCGTCGTCGATGCTCGCGGAGAGCGTCCACTCGCTGGCCGACTCGGGCAACCAGGGGCTGCTGCTGGTCGGCGGCAAGAAGGCGCAGCGTGAGGCGACGCCCCAACACCCCTTCGGCTACGGCCGGGAGCGCTACATCTACGCCTTCCTCGTCTCGATCGTGCTGTTCTCGGTGGGCGGCATGTTCGCCCTCTACGAGGGCTACGAGAAGGTCAAGCACCCGCACCAGATCGAGGCCTGGTACTGGCCCGTCGGAGTCCTGGTCTTCGCGATCGTCGCCGAGGGCTTCTCCTTCCGTACGGCCATCAAGGAGTCGAACGAGACGCGGGGCGCGCTCTCCTGGTCGCAGTTCGTGCGCCGGGCGAAGGCCCCCGAGCTCCCTGTAGTCCTCCTTGAGGACGCGGGCGCCCTGATCGGACTCGTCCTCGCCCTCGGCGGCGTGGGCCTCGCGCTGGCCACCGACGACGGCGTCTGGGACGGCGTCGGCACCCTCTGCATCGGCACGCTGCTGATCCTTATCGCCCTCATCCTGGCGGTCGAGACGAAGTCCCTGCTGCTCGGCGAGGCGGCCGGCATGGAGGAGGTGGAGAAGATCCGTACGGCGATCGTCGACGGCGACACGGTCACCTCCGTCATCCACATGCGTACGCTCCACCTGGGCCCGGAGGAACTGCTGGTCGCGGCCAAGATCGCGGTCCAGCACGACGACACGGCGGCCGAGGTCGCCCACGCCATCAACGCGGCCGAGGCCCGCATCCGCGAGGCGGTCCCGATCGCCCGGGTGATCTACCTGGAGCCGGACATCTACAGTGCCGCGGAAGCCGCGGCGGGCCCGGACCCGGCGGCCACGCCGGGCGGCACGGGGCACTGAGTTCTCGTCGAGTACGGGCCACCGAGTCCTGAAAGACCCCCTTTGGGGAGGCTCGCGACTCTGGATTTCGCCACCTCGTCATCCGGGACGGGCTGGGGGCGGCTGGGCCGATCGGTGTAGATTCGTGACCAGAGCCAGACGTCGCTGCTGATGGCGGTCGGTCGGTACGCCACGCGCACCGGCCGAGGGAGAGAGGGCCTCCGACGGACTGCGCTGTGAGCGCGACGGGCACCGCTTGGTGCCCACGGACACTCCGGTGTCCGCCCGGACATCGCGATGTCCGCCCCGGGCACCCGCTGGTGTCCGTGTGGCCGTCGCCGTGCCCCGGCGCGCCCGCAGACCTTCCGTACCCACCCTCGACCCATCCACGAGGAGCAGCTCGCCATGACGACTGTCGACGCCGGCCAGGACTTCAAGGTCGCCGACCTCTCCCTCGCCGCCTTCGGGCGCAAGGAGATCACCCTCGCCGAGCACGAGATGCCCGGCCTGATGTCGATCCGCAAGGAGTACGCCGCCACCCAGCCGCTCGCCGGCGCCCGGGTCACCGGCTCCCTGCACATGACGGTGCAGACCGCCGTCCTGATCGAGACCCTCGTCGCCCTCGGCGCCGAGGTCCGCTGGGCCTCCTGCAACATCTTCTCCACCCAGGACCACGCCGCCGCCGCCATCGCGGTCGGCCCCAACGGCGCCCCCGAGAACCCCCAGGGCGTCCCGGTCTTCGCCTGGAAGGGCGAGACGCTCGAGGAGTACTGGTGGTGCACGGAGCAGGCCCTCACGTGGCCGAACTCCCCGACCGGCGGCCCGAACATGATCCTGGACGACGGCGGTGACGCCACGCTCCTGGTCCACAAGGGCGTCGAGTTCGAGAAGGCCGGCGCGGCCCCGGACCCGTCCACCGCGGACAGCGAGGAGTACGGCTACATCCTCACCCTGCTGAACCGCACCCTCTCCGAGAACCCGCAGAAGTGGACGCAGCTGGCGTCCGAGATCCGCGGCGTCACCGAAGAGACCACCACCGGTGTCCACCGTCTGTACGAGATGCACCGCGACGGCACCCTCCTCTTCCCGGCGATCAACGTCAACGACGCGGTCACCAAGTCCAAGTTCGACAACAAGTACGGCTGCCGCCACTCCCTGATCGACGGCATCAACCGCGCCACCGACGTCCTCATCGGCGGCAAGACCGCCGTCGTCTGCGGCTACGGCGACGTGGGCAAGGGCTGCGCGGAGTCCCTGCGCGGCCAGGGCGCCCGAGTGATCATCACCGAGATCGACCCGATCTGCGCCCTGCAGGCGGCGATGGACGGCTACCAGGTCACCACGCTCGACGAGGTGGTCGACAAGGCCGACATCTTCGTCACCACGACGGGCAACAAGGACATCATCATGGCCGCGGACATGGCCAAGATGAAGCACCAGGCGATCGTCGGCAACATCGGCCACTTCGACAACGAGATCGACATGGCTGGCCTCGCCAAGATCCCCGGCATCGTCAAGGACGAGGTCAAGCCGCAGGTCCACACCTGGACGTTCCCCGACGGCAAGGTCCTCATCGTCCTCTCCGAGGGCCGCCTGCTGAACCTGGGCAACGCGACCGGCCACCCGTCGTTCGTGATGTCCAACTCGTTCGCGGACCAGACCCTGGCCCAGATCGAGCTGTTCACCAAGCCCGAGGAGTACCCGACCGACGTCTACGTGCTGCCCAAGCACCTCGACGAGAAGGTCGCCCGCCTCCACCTCGACTCGCTCGGCGTGAAGCTCACGACGCTCCGCCCCGAGCAGGCCGCGTACATCGGCGTCGAGGTCGAGGGCCCGTTCAAGCCGGACCACTACCGCTACTGACCCGGCTACCGATTCCGCGACTGACGGATCCAACGGATCCAACGGATTCAGCAGCCGCGGTATCGAGTACGCAGTAGCGAGAGCAGCGGTACAAGGCAGGCCCCCGGACCCCCGTGCCGGGGGCCTGCCCCGTACCCCGCTCCGTACAACGGTCCACCCCTACGCCCCCGAGGACCACAAGACCCCATGCCCCGCGGCCGGTATTCGCTTCACGATCCGCACGATCACACCCCCCTCGGCGAAGAACACTTCCACTGCGCGCCCGGCCCCTCCGGCTGGCGCTACGTCTCCCAGATCACCACCCCCTCCGGCGACCCCGCCGGCTCCGTCGACCTCGCCCTCGACGACCGCGGCCGCCCCATCCGTCTCGAACTCCACGCCGGCAGCTGGCAGGTGCGCGGTGCCGCCCTCGACGGCGTCACCTGGGTCCGCACCGACCCCACCGGCACTCACGCCACCGAAGGCAACGTCCCCGCCCACGCCTTCACCGGCTCTTCCCCGGCATTCCTCATCGCCACGTCACGTCTGCTCCGCCTCACCCCCGGTTCCCCCGCGACCCGCGTACGCCTCGTCGCCTTCACCGACCCGGTCCTGGCTCCCCGCACCCTCGACCAGTCCTGGGCCTTGGTGAACAGTGAAGCGCACGCCACTGACAACGGCCCTCTGACCGTGGACGAATACCAGGTCAGCGCCCTGGACACGGGCGAACAGCACCTCGTCCACATCGCCGGTGACGTGGTCCTGGCAGCTCCTGGAATCGAGCTCGAATCCCTCGAAAGCCCGCCGTCGGTCTGGGCGCCGTAGGTATCCATCCCGCGGTGCCGCTCGTGCCTGGCAGGCGCGGGCGGGCGACCTGGACGGGCGGGCGGGGGCCGGGGCCTGGGGGCGGCCGATCGCGCAGGGCCGGGCGGGCCGGGTGATTCAGGCAGGTGGTACGAAGCCCGTGGCGGACCAGGCATCGGGCTCGGGCTCGGGCTCGAACCCCGGCTTCGGCGCCGAGGGGGCGGAGGCGCTGGAGGTGGATGCCGCGGATGCGGACGGGGCGGTCGCGGGTGGCATACGCGGGGGAGTGGGGGCCCAGACGGGCGCGGCCGGGGCGGGCAGCGCCCCGTAGGGCACCGGGCCGCGGAACGCCAGGCCGTGGGACGCCGGTGCGGCGGGCTTCCCGCCTGACGGCTCGCCCATCGCCGATGCTGCCCCGCCCATCGGCGTACCGAAATCCCTGATTCCGGTGAGGTCGCCGCCGAGCCCGCTGCCCCCGCCAGTCGCCCGTGCCGCCCCGAACGCCCGTCGCGCGTCCCGCGTCTGCCGCTCGGCCATGACCGCCGCCAGATACGCGGCCGGGGGCACACCCTCCGGCGCCGGCGCTCCAGTCCGCGCCACCATGTCGTCGGCCAGCCGGACGGCCATCGCCCAGCTCACCTGCGCGTCGAGCTGGCCCATCCGCGTCAGGTACTGCCGTACCGCCAGCCACAGAGCGTCCGGCACTGCCGACAGATCGAGCCCGGAGAAACGTCCCATCAGCCAGGGCGGAGGGGGCGGCACGGCAGCCGCCCGCCCGCCCGGCACCCTCTCCCGTACGACCAGGGTCCCCGCGAACACGTCCCCGATCCGCCGCCCCCGCTCCGAAACCAACGACGCGATGCAGGCCACGACCCCGAAGGTCAACAGGATCTCGACGACGCCCATCGCCCCGCGCACGAGCGCGTGCCGGAAGCGGATCAGCCCGCCGTCGTCACGCACCACCCGCAGACCGCAGGCGAGCTTTCCCAAAGAGCGCCCGTGCGTCAGCGTCTCGACCGCTATGGGCACTCCGACGAGTACGAGGACGAACATCGCGACGGCTATCGCCGCCTGTGCGGCATCGTCGAGCGACGCGGTGGCCAGCAGCAGGGCGAACGACACGATCAGGTAGGCGGCCCAAGCGACAGCCATGTCGATGAGGAGCGCGAAAGCGCGACTGGGCAGCCGTGCGGGCCGCAGCCCCAGTACGACCGCGTCCCCCGTGACCAGAGCACTCACCGGTACCCACCCTTCACCGTCGCCGCCGAAGCGACACCTTCACCAGTGCCGCCGAAGCAGCGACCTTCCCCGACCCTCGGAAACCTCAGTCTGCCAAGCTGGCCCGCAGCGCGCCGCAGTAGTACGGACCGTACGCACCCAGTGCCTGGAGCAGCAGCCGACCATGGACCTCGACGTCTTCGTCACCGCCCACCATCCCGAGTGGGACCGACTCGAACAGTTGCTGCGCCGTGGCCGCCGCCTGACAGGCGCCGAGGCCGACGAACTCGTCGCCCTCTACCAGCGCACCTCGACGCACCTCTCGCAGATACAGTCCTCGGCGCCGGACCCGCAGCTCACGGCCCGTCTCACCCAGCTCGTCGCCCGAGCCCGCGCCACGGTGACCGGCACCCGTCGCGCGTCCTGGCGGGACGCCGCCCGCTTCCTGACCGCCGGATTCCCGGCAGCCGTCTATCGCGCGCGTAGATGGTGGATTCCGGCGGCCCTGCTCTCGACCGCCCTGGCCGCGATCATCGGTTGGTGGATCGGCACCCACCCCGAAGTCCAGTCGTCGATCGCCGCCCCAGAGACGCTCAGGGACATGACGCGACCCGGTGGCGAGTACGAGACGTACTACTCCAGCCACCCCGCCGCCTCCTTCGCGGCCCAGGTCTGGACGAACAACGCGCAGGCAGCGGCCATGTGCTTGGTCCTGGGCGCGTTCCTGGGGCTGCCCGTCCTCTGGGTCCTCTTCTCCAACATGCTGAACCTGGGCGTGGGCATCGGCCTCATGTCCTCGGCCGGCCGCCTGGACACCTTCCTCGGCCTGGTCCTCCCACACGGCCTTCTTGAACTGACCGCTGTCTTCGTGGCGGCGGGTACAGGGCTACGCCTTGGCTGGACGGTCATCGACCCCGGCCCGCGCACCCGCCGCGACGCCCTCGCCGAAGAAGGCCGCGCGGCCCTGGGTATGGCCATCGGCCTGGCTCTGGTCCTGTTCGTCTCCGGCCTGATCGAAGCCTTCGTCACGCCGTCGGGTCTCCCCACCTGGGCCCGCATCACCATCGGCATCACCGCCGAGCTGGCGTTCCTCGTGTACGTGTACGTGCTCGGCGGCCGGGCAGTACGTGAGGGCGAGACGGGCGACGTCGACGAACCGGACCGCAGCGCGGGTCTCCCCACTGCCGCGTGATGTGCGTACGACCCCTCTGACCTGGTACTGTCCTCTTCGCCCACAAAAACCGTTGACACGGTCAGCGTGGGGAGGTAGATTCAAACGGTTGCGACGGACTGGACAAGTTCGGGCGCAACTGGCTAGTATCTCTCTCGCTCTCACCGGAAATTGAATTTCCGAAGAGCCATCTCCGATTGATTCGAATCACGAAGCCGATTAGCTCGGCTGAAACGCTTCTGATAGAGTCGGAATCGCCGGAAAGGGAAACGCGAAAGCGGAAACCTGGAAAGCACCGAGGAAATCGGATCGAGAAACGGTCTGATAGAGTCGGAAACGAAGGAAGCGCCCGGAGGGCCCGGAAACGGGAACAAAGGAAGCGTCCGTACCTTGAGAACTCAACAGCGTGCCAAA
>NZ_JBFAAD010000019.1:0-160060 GCF_040639555.1 Streptomyces sp. NPDC023838 | reverse complement strand
AGTACGAGGGCTCTCGCCCGGCGCGCCGAGAGCACGCACCAGACGCCGCCGGACCGCCCTTCGGGCGACGACGGGAATTTGACGACAGGCCCTAGAACGCCTGGCGGCGGGTGCGCCACACGGCCAGTGCGAGCAGGGCCGCGCTCGCCACGAGCAGCAGGGCGGCCGCGGTCCACTGGAGGGTGGCCATCTGGTCGTAACCGAAGTAGTCCCACACCGAGTTGACGATGCCCTTCCGGGCGCGGCAGCCGTCCGAGTCGGCGTCGCTGACGCACGTGCTCCAGCCGTAGAGCTTGCCGGAGGCGGTGCCGACCCACTGGTCCACCTGCACCGATCCGTTGAGCACCGCCGGGTGGGCGCCATCGAGCGGGAACGCGACCCGCCGGGGTGTGGCGAGGTGCGGCTTGAGGTAGTCGAAGACCACCGAGAACGCGAACGTGCCGAAGAAGGTGAGCGTCATCGCGGTCACCGCGCGCCGCACCAGGGCGCCGATGACGATGCCGAGCGAGGTGGTGAAGAGCGCCGTCGTGAGCAGTACGGGGCCCGTGTTGTCGAAGATCGACGCTTCGAGCCAGTCGATGGAGACGAACGGCCGGGCGGCGTGCCAGTACCAGGTCAGCAGCGCGCCCAGGACCGCGGTGGTCACCGCGACGAGCGCCAGGGCGAAGCCGAGCTTCCACAGCAGCCAGCGGCCGCGGGGCACCGACTGGGTGGTGACCAGCCGTGCCGTGCCGCTCTCGTGGTCCGAGGCGAGGAGCGGGGCGCCGAGGAAGAGGCCGAAGAGCATCGGCAGATACCCCACGTAGGAGGCGACGTCGTTGAACGTGTTCTCCAACCGCATGCGCAGGGCGCCGTCGACCTCGTCCACGGGGGTGGCGGGCAGGCCGGCGGCGTGCGCGTCGTGCAGCAAACCATGGCGCTGGTAGATGATCCAGGCCGAGCCGAACAGGATCGCCGCCGCGCAGGCGAGCAGAACGGCCCGGTGCTGGCGCGCCACGAGCCAGAGCAGTCCGCGCAGCCTCCTGGGCTTGGTGCGCGTCGGCTCTTCGGTGACGGAGGGGCGGGTGAGCGTGCTCATACGGCGTACTCCTCTTGGTGACCGGGAGCGGCGGCCGGGGAAAGCAGCGCGGGCGCCTCGGGGTTGCGGAGGTAGGCGAGCAGTACTTCTTCCATGCTGGGCTCGGCGAGCTGCCAGTCGCCGGTCAGCGGGCCCTCGGTGCGCACCATCGCGGTGAACTGCCGTCCCGAGGTGCGGGATTCGACCACCGTGTGGGTGGCCAGCGCGGTGGGCAGGCCCCGGTCCGTGGTGACCCCGGTGACCAGGGTGTGCATCGGCACCAGCTCGTCGGTCTCACCGGCCATCCGGACCCGGCCGTCGGCGAGGACGAGGAGGTAGTCGCACATGTGCTCAAGCTCGCTGAGCATGTGGGAGGACATCAGGACCGTGGTGCCGCGCTCGACGGCCTCGGACATCAGCAGCGAGCTCAGCTCGTCGCGGGCGACCGGGTCGAGATCGGCCATCGGCTCGTCCAGGAGCAGCAGGTCGGGCCGCTTGCCGAAGGCGAGCGCGAAGGCCACGCGGGTGCGCTGGCCGCCCGAGAGGCTGCCGATCCTGGCATCCAGCGGGATCCGCCCGGCGCGCACGATCCGCTCGGCCGCCGCCTGGTCCCAGCCCGGGTTGAGCTCCTGGCCCAGCCGCAGCGACTCGGCCACGGTGAACCGCTTGAACATCGGCTTGTCCTGGGCGAGATACGCGTACCGGGGCAGGGCGGCGGGCGAGCCGGCCGGGGCGCCGAAGATCCGCAGTTCCCCGGCGCTCGGCTCGACGAGCCGGGTGGCCAGGTTCAGCAGCGTGCTCTTTCCGGCGCCGTTGGGTCCCACGAGGCCGCAGATGCGCCCGGCCGGAATCCGGAAGGTGCAGTCCCGCAGGGCCCAGCCCCGACGGTATTTCCTCCCCAGCCCACGCGCTTCCAGGGCCCACCGGGTGTCGGCGCCAGGAGTGGTCATGTCGCGCACGCGCCTCCCCCCTTTCCATGATTCCACTAGTTGACTAGTGGAATCATGGTGTCCGCGTCGAGGACCTGTCAAACCGCGGGTGAGAGGGGAGCGGGGGGTCAGTCGGTCGCGCGGGCCTGCTCCCACAGGTCGCGGGTGAGGGCGGCGGCCGGTACCGCCCGGGCGAGACGGTGGCGGCTGCCCGCCCACAGATGGAGCCGCTCCGCGTCCCCGCTCCTGGCCGCGGCGGCGCGCAGCCCCTTGGTCAGATGGTGCACCTGCGGATACGCGACGGGGGCACTCGCGTCGTGCGCGTCGATGAACCGGTTGCGCAGGCCCCGCGCGGGCCGCCCGGAGAACGCGCGCGTGACCACCGTCTCGGTGAAGCGCGGGTCGACGAGGGCGTCCTGGTGCGTCCGCGATGCCCCCGACTCGTACGTGCGCAGATATACGGTGCCGAGCTGCGCGGCGACGGCACCGGCCGCCAGCACGGCGGCGACGTCCTGGCCGGTGCCGAGGCCGCCCGCCGCGATCAGGGGGATCCGCACGCGTTCGCGGACGGCCGCGAGCAGGTCGGGCAGCGGCAGGTCCGACGGCTCGGCCGCGGGGTCGTGGGTAGCCCGGTGGCCGCCCGCCTGCGGACCCTGGAGGCAGAGGGCGTCCATCCCGCGAGCCTCGGCCTCCTCGGCCTCGGCGATGGTGGTGGCGGTCCCGATCAGATGGCTGCCCGCCCGGTGCAGCGCCTCGACGGCGGACGCGCCGGGCAGCCCGAAGGTGAAGGACACCACCGGAGCGGGCTCGCGCACCAGGACGTCGACCTTCTCGTCCCACGCGTCGTCGTCGGCCTCGTCGGTGGGCACGGGCAGGGTGAGGCCGTACTCGGCGGCGTCGGCCCGAAGCTCCTCGCGGTAGGCGGCCACCGCCTCGGCGCTCGGCGGGGCTGGGGGACCCGGCACGAAGAGGTTGACCCCGAACGGGCCGCCCGTCAGCTCCCGGGTCCGGACGATCTGCTCCCGCATGTCCTGCGCGGTGCGGTATCCGGCGGCCAGGAAGCCGAGCGCGCCCACTTCGCTCACGGCGGCGGCCAGTTCGGGAGTGGAGGCGCCGCCCGCCATCGGCGCCTGGACGAGCGGAACGGAGAGTCGGTCGGGCTGGAACGGCATGGTCGTCCTCCAGGGTGAGGGGCTTCGGTGTCGTCCCTCCGATCATGCCGGGGAGGTGGGGCGCGGGCAGGGGCGGGCGCCGCCGTTCCGCTTTCTCCGAGGCCAGGGGGGGTCAAGGGGCGCCGGGGCGTGGCTGATTGATCCATATCGGCGGTGGCCGCGCACGGCGTACGATCCGGCCGCCCGGCGGTCGAAATCCGGCCGCGGGGTCACGAGCTCAATGGGGGAGCGATGACGAGCATCGAGAGCGACAGACAGGCGCCGGACGGCGGCGCTCTGCCGGATCCGGGGGCGCTGGCCACGGTGGCGGAGTTCGTCGGGGGGCTGAGGGCCCTCAAGGCGGTGGAGAGCCTGTCCCTGCGCGAGTTGCAGCGGCGCACCGGGCTGCCGCGGACGACCATCGCCCACGCGCTCAACGACGAGCGCCCGTCGCTGCCGCCGTGGGACCGGGTGCAGGCGCTGTTGCGGGCGTTCGGTGTACGGGAGGACGCGCTGGCGAGATGGAAGGACGCGTGGACACGTATCCGGCTGGATTCGGCCAAGAGCGCGAGCGGGGACGGGTGCGGGGAAGCGGACGCGGTGGCGAGCGAGGAGGCTGCCGCGCCCCCGGAAGGAGGGGTTCAAGAAGGAGAGGTTCAGAAGGCACCGGAAGGTGAGGTTCAGGAGGCACCGCAGGGAGAGGTTCGGCAAGCGGGGACGGCCGAGTTCGAGGTGCCGGCCGCACCCCGTGTCCGATTCCTTCCCGGGCGCCGTGTGCTCGTGCACGGCAGCCTGCTGGGGGTGGGCGCCCTGCTCGGGGCGGCGGTTGTGTTCGGGCTGGGCGGCTCGGCGGGCGGTTCGCCGGGAGCGGGCGGTCCGGTGGAGGCCGAGACCTGTCCACCCGCCACCGCGCCGCAGAGCGGGAGCACCGGCCTGCCCACCTCGGCCGACCCCCGGCCGCCTGCCTCCGCCGACCCCGCCCGGTCGCCCTCCAGCGGTTCCCCGGTACGCCTGGTACAGGCACGCCCCGCCTGGGTGGGCCGCCCGGCGTCCGACGCGCAGATCCTCTCCGACGCGGACGTCGACCTTCCGGTGACGTCCCCGGTGACCGGCGGGGACGCGCTGATCGTCAGCGTCATGCTGACCAGCACCTGCCCCGGCCCCGTCACGGTGACCGACACCCAGGGAGACCGGTTCCTCGTCGCGGGCGACGTCACCGACACCCGCAGGCACCGCACCCTGCTCCTGGCGGGCTTCCACGTGCACGCGCTCACCACCGCCGACTCGATCCGGGTGGTGTACCCGCGGGCCAGCAAGTACCACATCGCGGTCGACGAGTTCCGGGGCATCAGCACGGTCGTCGCGCGGGCACACGCCCACGGCGAGGCCGGTGGCACCGCCTTCACCACCAGCCACAGCAGGCTGGAGTGCGCGGCCGGTGACCTGGTGGTGGCCGCCGTGGGCAGCAACAGCGGTACCGCGCCCGCCTACTCGGCCGAGTGGAACGCACTGCCCGTGCTCAGACTGTCGTCCTACCGCCTGTCCAGCGCCTACCGCGTCGCCCCGGCGGAGATGTCGTGCGCGGCGACCGGGACCACCACGGCCCAGTGGGGCGCGGTGGTCGCGGCCTTCCGCTGACACGGGCGCCGCCCTGGCGGGTTCGCCTCCTTCCCCGGCCGCCCGCGCAGCCAGCCGCCGACGTGGCGGATGTGCCGCTTTCGGCACTGATGGACGGTGGTTTGTAACTGTCGTGCCACACCGGCTCGTACGTGCGAACCGTCGCCGCCGCCGAGGTGTGTTGTACGGCGAGTGCCGGGACGTGCCGGCCCTATCCTCGAGGGAATCATGGACTACTCACACATGCGTCGGGCGATGACAGTGGCGGCGACGGCCGTGGTGGCCGGTGTGCTCGTGGTCGGCTGCGAGCCGGGCGGCGGCAAGGGCCCCGACACGGGCGCCGCGTCCCCCGTGATCCCGACCGCCAAGGCCACCCCGCACACCCCCGCACCCGCCGCCTCCTCCGCCCCGGCAGGCGACGGCAGCGCCAAGCCCAAGCACGCGGCCCCCAAGTGCGGGATCAGCGACCTGAAGGTCACCCCGGCCCACCAGCCGGCCAAGCACCCGGAGGGCACCGGCACGGGCGCGGCGGTCGTCGGCTTCGCCAACACCTCCGCGCACTCCTGCACGGTGAAGGGGTTCGTCACGGTCGGCGGCGCGGGCAACGGCTCTCCGGACCACAACGTCCCCCTCGCCGCCACCCACATCGGCACCGCCTCCACGGTCACGCTCGCCCCGGGCGCCCACGCCTGGACGAAGCTCACCTTCGTGCAGGTCCAGGGCGAGGCCGACGGCTACTGCGTGTCCGGCTCCACCCCGCACGCGTACCCGACCCTGGTCCTCGGGGTACCGGGCGCCGGGCACCACCAGACCGCCATGGACGACGGGGTGTTCGCCGAGTGCGACAACACCGTGAAGGTCACCGCGCTCTCCGCCACGAAGCCCTCCTGAACGGCCAGACCTTCCGGCTCAGCCGTCCCGCGGGCAGAACACCTCCACCCGCTGCACCAGGTTGTTGGCGAAGCCGCCCCGGTTCCAGGGCTGGGTCAGCGGCTGGGTGGCGCCCCCGGCGTCGGTGGCGCGGGCGCTCAGGACGTGGCTGCCGGGCGTGGCCGTCCAGGGCGCCCACCAGCGGCGCCAGGCCCACTCGTGGCCGTCCGCCGGGGCGAGTTCGGCCTCGTACCACGTGCGCCCGTCGTCCGTGCTCACCTCGACCCGGACGACCGGCGCCCGCCCCGACCAGGCCCGGCCCTCCAGCAGGACGCGGCCGGGGCGTACGACACGGGTGCGGGACATGAAGTCCGGGAAGCCGGGCGGGACCATCAGCGCGCGCGGAGCGATCCGGGTGACCGGGTCGCCCGGTTCCTGGGCCGACTGCCGGTAGCGGTAGGCCACTTGCTGCTGGAAGCCGCTGAACGGGGTCGCGGTGAGGGTGATGGCGCGCAGCCACTTCACATGAGCCATGCCGTACCACCCCGGGACCACCAGCCGCAGCGGGTGGCCGTGCTGGGGCGGCATCGGGGCGCCGTTCATCGCGTACGCCACCAGCACCTCGGGATCCGGCCCGACGGCGTCCGCCAGCGGCAGACTGCGCTGGTAGTCCTGCTCCACACCGCGCTCGACGCCGTGGTCCGCGCCGGTGAAGACGGCCTCGACGGCATCCGCCTTCACCCCCGCCTCGGCGAGCAGCGTGCGCAGCGGCACCCCGGTCCAGTCGGCGGTTCCCACCCCCTCGACCAGCCACGGCTGGCTGACGGGACGTGGGTCGAGCCGCGCCCGGCCGTTGCCCGCGCACTCCATGGTCACCCGGTGCGTAACGGCGGGGAAGGCGCGGAGGGCCGCCAGGTCCAGGGTGAGCGCGGTGCGCACACGGCCGCCCACGGTGAGTTCCCAGCCGTCCGCGTCGGCGTACGGGATGTCGTAGTGGACCAGGACGTAGTGCAGTCCGGGCGGGGTGACGTCGTAGCGCAGGGCCTCCAGGGGGAGCCCGTGGTTGCGGGCCGCCAGGGCGAGTTCCTCGGGGCTGACGCCCTCCGCCGGGCCGGCGAGACGCCCCGGGGTGCTGATGTCACCGATGCCGCCGTCCATGACCCCATCGTGCGCCGGTGACCGGCCCCGGTCATCTCCTGAGCCGGGCCGGCCGGGGATTGCGAGTCTCCGCTCCCGGCGAGACGCTGGAGGTGTCAGCCCTGTGGCGCCCGTTGACGGCCGAGGCCGGTGGGGACGCCGGGGCACCGGCGCGCACGCACCACCGGCGGCCCAGCAGGGAAAGGGCAGGGCGGGTCCACGGACCGCACCGTGCCGCTGCAAGGAGATCGCCATGGACGGCACGACGCTGGAGGCGATGCGGACCGTACTACGCGGTCCGGTCATCGGCCCGCAGGACCCGGAGTACACCCAGGCCCGCACGATCTACAACGCGATGATCGACCGGCGGCCGGCCGCGGTCGTCCGGTGCGCGGACGCGGGCGACGTCATCGACGCGGTCGACTTCGTCCGCGACCACGGCCTCGAACTCGCCGTCCGGGGCGGCGGCCACAGCGGCGCGGGCCTGTGCCTGGTGGACGACGGCGTCACCCTCGACCTGTCGCCGATGCGCTGGGCGCGCGTCGACCCCTCGGCGGAGATCGCCCAGGTCGGCGGCGGTGCCACGCTTGGCGACCTGGACCACGCGACGCACGCGTTCGGCCTGGCCACCCCCGGCGGCATCATGTCGACGACCGGCGTCGGCGGGCTGACCCTGGGCGGCGGCCACGGCCATCTGACCCGCAAGTACGGCCTGACCATCGACAATCTGCTGGCCGCCGACGTGGTGCTCGCGGACGGCAGCTTCGTCACCACCAACGAGCGCAACCACCCGGACCTGTTCTGGGCGCTGCGCGGCGGCGGCGGGAACTTCGGCGTCGTCACCGCCTTCACCTTCTCGCTGCACCCGGTGCACACCGTGGTGCTGGGCGTCACCGTATGGACGCTGGACCGCATCGGTGACGTGCTGCGGTGGTACCGCGAATTCCTGCCGCAGGCGCCCGAGGACCTCAACGGGTTCTTCGCGGTGCTGGAGATCCCACCGGGGCCGCCGTTCCCGGAGGAGATCCACGGACAGAAGATGTGCGGTGTGGTGTGGTGCTGGACCGGCGACCCCGACCAGGCCGACCAGGTCTTCGAGCCGGTCCGCGAACCCGGCCCGCCCGCCTTCCACTTCACGGCGCCCATGCCGTACCCGATGGTGCAGAGCATGTTCGACGAGCTGATCCCCACCGGGCTGCAGTGGTACTGGCGCGGCGCGTTCTTCGACCGGATCACGGACGGTGCCATCGACGTCCACGCCAAGTACGCCGAGGGCATCCCCACCAGCCTGTCGACGATGCACCTGTACCCGGTCGACGGCGCCGCCCACCGGGTCAAGCCGGGCGACACGGCCTGGGGCTACCGGGACGCGGTCTGGTCCGGGGTCTTCGGCGGCATCGACCCCGACCCGGCCAACGCCGAGACCGTCAAGCAGTGGTGCGTGGACTACTGGCAGGAGCTGCACCCGCACTCCATGGGCGGCAGCTACGTCAACTTCATCGGCGCGGGCGAGGGCCAGGAGCGGGTCAGGGCCACCTACCGCGACCAGTACGACCGCCTCGCCGCGGTCAAACGCTCCTATGACCCGCACAACCTCTTCCACGCCAACCAGAACATCGAGCCCGCGCGGAGTTAGCCCCTCACACCGCCCGTCACACCGGCAGGAGCCGTGCGACCAGGCCGCCGAGCTGGTGCGCGTTGCGGCACACGTGCATCTCGACCAGCTCGGCGTAGGCGAGGGCCGCGGAGTCCCCGGTCGACCACAGGGACGCCGGTTCGGGGTTGAGCCAGTAGACCCGGCGGGCGCGCTCCGCGATGCGGCGCAGCGCGGGCAGGTTCGGGTCGCTCATGTTGGTACGGGCGTCGCCCAGCACGAAGACGGCGGTGCGCGGGCCGACCGCGTCGAGGTAGCGCTCGGCGAACTCCCCGAGCGAGGTGCCGTAGTCGCTGCTGCCGTGCCAGCCGGTCACCGCCGCCTCGCCCGCGATGCGCTCCCCGAGGCCCGCCGGGTCCGCCGCGCCCTTGCGCAGCAGCCCGGTGACCTCGTCCACGCGGTTGACGAAGGCGAACACCCGCACCTTGCTGAACTGGTCGTGGAGCGCCTGGACGAGCAGCATCGTGAAGTTCGCGAACCCCGCGACCGATCCGGACACATCGCAGAGCAGTACCAGCTCAGGACGGACGGGACGGCGTCGGCGCAGGACCGGGCGCATGGGGACCCCGCCGGTCGACAGCGAGCCGCGCAGGGTGCGGCGCAGATCGATCCGCCCGCGGGCCGCGCGGCGCCGGCGCGCGGCGAGGCGGGTGGCCAGTTTGCGCGCCAGCGGATGCACCGACCTGCGCAGCTCGTCGAGTTGGGCGCGGCCCGCCACGAGGAAGTCGACCCGGTCGGCGGTGGGACGCACGGCCCGGCGCGCGATCTCCTCGGCGCCGCGCCGCTCGGCGACCCGGCGGCGCGCCTCGGTGCCCACCCGTTGGCGGAACTCCTCGATGCGGCGACGGATCTCGTCGTCGGTCAGCCGGTCGGTGAAGGCGGCGCCCTGGCCACCCCGGGCGAGCGTCGCCCGTACGCGCGCGAGCAGCGTCTGGGGGCGCAGCCGGTCGAGCGTCTGGTGCGCGGAGAAGCCGTCCGAGCCGGGCGAGGCGCCGTATCCGCCGAGGCTGTCCACCGCCTCGGCCGCCAACTGCCCCAGCGCCGCCGGGTCGTCGGCGGCGAGCGCGGCGGCCAGCCGCTCGCGCAGCTGAGCCACGTCACCGTCCGGCGCGGCCGGTGCGCCGACGCGCAGCGGGAAGTACAGATCGAAGACGGGGTCGAAGACCGACCGCTGTCCTTCGTGGTGGAGCAGGGCAGCGGCCAGCCCCTCGCGCACCCGCTCGCGGTCCTCGAAGCCGAGCACCTCCAGGGCGGCCGCGGCGTCGACGGTCTCGCCCGGGCCGATCCGCAGCCCGTGCGTCCGCAGCGCCCGGACCAGCTCGGTGACCCGGTCGGGGAGCGCGGTCACACGGCGTCCAGGTCGAGTTTGGCGGCGGCCTTCACCATGTCGTCCTGGTGCTTGAGCAGTACGCCGAGGCTGTCGCGCACGACGTTCTCGTCGAGCGTGCCGGCGCCGAGCGCGAGCAGCGTACGGGCCCAGTCGACCGTCTCCGAGACCGACGGCACCTTGCGCAGGTCCATCGCCCGCAGCGCACCGACCACCCGCACCACCGACGCGGCGAGCGCCTCGTCGAGGCCGGGCACCTTCAGCCGCACGATCCGGCGCTCCAACTCCTGCTCGGGGAAGCCGATGTGGAGGAAGAGGCAGCGGCGGCGCAGGGCTTCGGAGAGCTCGCGGCTCGCGTTGGAGGTGAGCACCACGAACGGGCGGCGCGTCGCCGTGATCGTGCCCAGCTCCGGCACGGTGACCTGGAAGTCGCTGAGGACCTCCAGGAGCAGCCCCTCGACCTCCACGTCCGCCTTGTCCATCTCGTCGATCAGCAGGACCTTGGGGTCGCTGCCGCGAATGGCCGTGAGCAGGGGGCGGGAGAGCATGAACTCCTCGCCGAAGATGTCCGTGCGGGTCTCGTCCCACGACTCGTCGCGGCCCGCGGTGATCCGCAGCAGCTGCTTGGCGTGGTTCCACTCATACAGCGCGCGGGACTCGTCGACGCCCTCGTAGCACTGGAGCCTGATGAGTTCGGCGCCCGCGACCTGGGCCACCGCCTTGGCCAGCTCCGTCTTGCCGACGCCCGCCGGGCCCTCGACGAGCAGCGGCTTGCCGAGCCGGTCGGCGAGGAAGACCGTGGTGGCGACGGCCGGGGAGGCCAGATAGCCGGTCTCGGCCAGGCGGGCGGAGACATCGTCCACGGACGTGAAGTACCCGGTCGTCATGGGGCGTTCTCCTGGTCTCCCGCCCGGCGGAGCGGCTTCGCGGCGCTGGTGGGTGATGTCGTGCGTACGTGATGTCGTACGTACTCGATCAGTTCCCCGGGCCGGTCCACAACGGGCGGACACGGTTTGCGGCGAAGGTCACGGCCGGTCCGCGTGGGTGGCGGGGCGCGTGGTCAGCAGGAGCGCGATGTCGTCCGGCCGGTCGGTGGCCTGCCGGGCCTCCTCGATGAGCAGGTCCGCGGTGCCGCCCAGGGACGGGCCGGTGCGGCGGGTGGGGGTGGCGGCGCGGGACAGGGCCGCGCGGAGCCGTTCGACACCCTCGTCGATGTCCGTGCCAGGCCGCTCCACCATCCCGTCGGTGTACAGCGCGAGCACCGCACCCGGCTCCAGCCGCAGGTCCACCACCGGGTACACGGCGTCCGGGGCCACCCCCAGCACCACGCCGCCGGGCAGGTCCAGGACCTCGGTGCGGCCGTCGGGGTGGCGCAGCAGCGGCTGCGGATGTCCGGCGCGGGCGGCCCGGGCGGCGCCGGTGAGCGGGTCGAGCCTGATGTAGCAGCAGCTGGCGAACTGGCCCGGGTCGAGGTCGATGAGCAGCCGGTTGGTACCGCTCATGACCTCCTCGGGCGGATGCCCGCCGAGCGCGAAGGCCCTTACCGCGCTGCGCAGTTGCCCCATGGTGGCCGCGGCCTGCACCCCGTGTCCCTGGACGTCGCCGATGACCAGGGCGAGGCCGTCCCCGGCTTCGACGACGTCGTACCAGTCGCCGCCCACGTCCATGCCCTGGGTGCCGGGCAGATACCGTCCCGCCGTCTCCACCTGGGGATGTACGGGAAGGCGGTGGGGGAGCAGGGCCGCCTGGAGGCCGCGGGCGAGGGCGGCCTCGGTGTCGTAGCGCTGGGCCCGCTCCAGGGCCTGGGCGATGAGCCCGGCGAGCGCGGTGAGGACTGTGCGCTCCTGCGGGCTGAACCCGCGCGGCCGGTCGAAGCCGAGGATGCAGGAGCCGACCGGCCGCCCGGAGGCGATCAGCGGCAGGAAGGCGCGGGCGCCCTCCTCGGCGTCGAGGGGGATGCCGGGGTAGGCCGCCGAGAGCTGCTCCATGGACTCGAAGAAGAGCGGACGGCCGCTGGTGAGCGTCTCGACACCGGGCAGCCGCACGTCCAGCGCGACGCCGTCGAAGGGGTCGAGGAAGCCCTTGGGGAAGCCGCTCTCCCAGGCCAGGTAGAGGTGGCGGTCCTGGAGGAGATAGATGGCCAGGCGCCGGCCGCCGAACGCCGGCAGGAGCTCCTGCATCACCACGGCGGAGACCTGGCGGGCGGTGACCGCCTCGCTCAGCGCCAGGGCGAGGAAGACCGGGGGGTAGAGCGAGTCCGCCCCGCCGGCCCGCGCGGCGGATGCGGCCGGGACGTCCGCGAGCGCCGCCGGGGTCGCCAGCGGGTCGAACGGGGGGTCGTCGCGCTCGTGCCCGTCGTGGTCGGTCCCGCCGGGGAGGGGGGCGGCCTTGGCGGCCTCCGCCTCCCGGCCCAGCGGGACCGCCGTGAACGTCAGCCCGTCGGGGCCCGGGTAGACGGACAGCGAGAACCGGTCGCCGTCGCCGTACCGCTCCCCGGACCCCGGCCCCTCACCGGGTGCCGGCGGGCGTCTGACCTGGAAGTGCACGGGGTCCCTCGACAGCAGCGCGCCGCGCAGATGGTCCTCGTACGTGGGCTGCTCCAGCCACGGCACCGCGTGCCACAGGGACCGCCCGAGCAGTTCGCTGGGCGGGTGGCCGAGGAGCAGGGCGGCGCGCGGGTTGACGTAGCTGAACAGCCCGAGGCGGTCCAGCGTGAACACGCCCTCGGGGAGCAGATCGGCCGCGCCGTCCCCGGGGGTGCCGCGGCCCGCGTGCCGCGGGGAAGCGCCGTTGGCTGGGGGCTGTACGCACAGCGGCTCGCCGTCCCAGAGGACCTCGGGGCCGTCCGCCTCCAGTTCGTGGAGGGCGGCGCCCAGGGCCTGTGCCGCCTCGGTGAGGCGGTCGCGGTCCTGGGGGGCCGAGGTCGGGTCCCAGGCCGCGGGACGCAGCACGGTGAGGACCCCGTACGCCGTGGACGCCCCCACCACGGGCACGTACACCGAGCCGAACCGGAACGGCAGGCCGGCCGCGAGCTGGGGGTAGCGGCGCATGGTCTCGGTGAGGTCGGCGAGCTGGATCTCGACGCCGAGGCGGTGGGCGTCGGCCACCGGGAACGGCCGGTCCACGTGCATCCGCCACCAGGGGCGGAAGAGCGGTCCGGGCAGTCCCGCGAGCACGGCGAGCCGCAGCAGCCCGGGCGTGCTGGAGCGCAGGTACACGCCGCCGACGTGGCCGCTGACGGCGCGCATGGCCTCCGCCACGGCCCCGGTGAGCAGTGCGGTCAGTCTTTCCGGCGCCCAGTGCTGGCTCTCGGCGCTCTCAGTCATCGGTCTGCCCTCGTCCGCGCGCCGCGCGGTAGGTGATACAGCAAGAATGCGCCACGGGGCCGGGGGCCCGCACCTCGTGCGTGGCGCCCGGGTGGCCGGGCCGCCGGAGCCCTGGGGCTCAGGGGGCGGCGCGGGCCGAGGATCCGCCCGGTGCCTCCCCGAACGTACGGCGGTAGGCGCCCGGTGTCGTCCCGAGCGCGGCGCGGAAGCGGCGGCGGAGGTTGACGGCGGAGGCGAGGCCGACGCGCGTGGCGATGGCCTCGACCGGCAGGCCGGTCTCCTCCAGGAGGACCCGCGCCGCGTCGATGCGGCGGCGCAGCAGCCACTGGCCGGGGCTGACGCCGAGCTGGCCGTTGAAGCGCCGGGCCAGGGTGCGGCCGGAGAGCCCCGCGTGTGCGGCGAGCCGGTCGAGGGTGAGCGGGGTGTGCAGGCGTGCGTCGGCCCATTCGAGCAGTGGCGCCAGTGACTCGTCGGCGGCCCGGGCGGGCACGGGCGGGGCCGCGTACTGGAGTTGGCTGCCCTCGCGGTGCGGCGGCAGGACCATGCTGCGGGCGATCCGGCCGGCGTGGGCCGCGCCGTGGTCGGTCCGCACGAGGTGGAGGCACAGATCGATCCCGGCGCCGCTCCCGGCGCTGGTCGCCACGTCGCCGTGGTCGACGTACAGGACGTCCGGGTCCACCTCGACCTCGGGATGCTCGGTGGCGAGCTGGTCGGTGCGGCGCCAGTGGGTGGTGGCGCGGCGGCCGTCGAGCAGCCCGGCGCGGGCGAGGACGAAGGCGCCCGTGCAGATGGACACGATCCGGGCGCCGCGCCGGTGGGCGGCCCGCAGGGCGTCCAGGACGGCCTCCGGCACGGCCCCGTCGACCGGCTGCCAGCCGGGCACGACCACGGTGTCCGCCGTCTCCAGCGCGCAGAGCCCGGCCTCGACGAGCATCGGGCAGCCGACGGTGGTCGGTACCGGCCCGGGCCGCTCGGTGCACACCTCGAAGGTGTACGCGTCGGGGAGATCCGGGCGTACGGCGCCGAAGACCTCGGCGGCGCAGGCGAGTTCGAAGGGCGACTGCGGTGGGTTGATCAGGGCCACGACACGGTGACGGTCCATGGCAGGAATGTACCCGCAGATGTCTTTCTGGACTCTCGGGGAGCGGATCCGATGTGATCCACAGTGGTGCCATGAGCGAGATCACCGGAACAGGACCGCTGAAGACCGTCGTGCGCGTCGAGGAGGTGGAGCCGATCGACGTCGCCCCCGGCATCGTGCGCCGCAGGGTGGGGATCACCGAGCACGCGCGCGGCTGGCTGATCGACTTCGCGCCGGGCAGTGAGTGGCCCGAGATCGACGTCCACGCCACCGAGGAGCGCTACTACGTGCTCAGCGGGGAGGTGATCGAGGGGGAGGAGCGCCACGCCGCCGGTACCTACGTGGTGTTCGCGCCCGGCAGCCGCCACCGGCCGCGCAGCGAGAGCGGCGCGCGGATGCTCGGCATCACGGTGCTCTGACACTCCGCGCGCCCCGGGCGCGTATACGCGTATACACGAGTGGGCCGGAAGGCGACCCGCCTTCCGGCCCACTCACCCCTCTTCGGGGGTGGGGACAGGACCTAGCTCTCCGCGTGCCCGCTCGCCAGCGGCCACTCGCGGTGGAGGGCGCCGAGCGGGATGCGGCGTTCGATGATCGGCGTGCCGAACAGGGACAGCTGGAAGTGGAGCTGGCCGCTCAGGTCGAAGCCGCCGTAGACGGCCCAGGCGCCGGACACGGACACCTTGCCGTCGGTGGACGCGGTCGCCTTGGCGTCGGCCTCGCCGCGCACATAGGGGGCGAAGTCGGCGCTGACACCGACGGCCCCGTACAGACCGACGGACGCCTCGGCACCGAGCGCGCCCTTGACGCGCCCGGCCGCGGCCACGGTGGCCGTCACCGGCGAGCTGTGCACGGCGGAGGTGCTGACCGGGGTCCAGCCCTTGCCGGACGCGTAGCTGCCGCCGACACGGAAGTCGCCCTTGACGTCCTGCTGGACGTCGAGCGTGACGTGGCCGTCGGCCTCGACCTGCACGTAGCAGGTCAGGTCGAGGTTGACGACGACGGGGACCGGGCCGACCTGGATGACGGGCGCGCTGTGCAGCTTGGCGAAGGGGATGCGCTTGGGCGTACCGGTGCTCGCGGCGGCGCGGCCCTTGAGCGCCCACTGCGAGGACCAGTCGCCGCTCATGCCGAGGAACGCGGAGCGCGGCGCGAGGCCGCCCGAGCTGCCGTCGTACGAGAACTCCACCTCGGGGGCGAGCTGGACGAAGCCGGAGACCGAGGCGCCGGCGGAAGCCGGGGCGTCCTTGGCGGTGTCCACCGCGGCGTTCACGTCCAGGCGCAGATTGCCGAGAGGCAGCTTGGCGCCCTTGGGCCCGAAGGTGAGGCCCTTGCCCTTGGCCCAGGAGAAGGTGACGCCCTTCATCAGGGGCTCGACCTTCACCGAGGACGGGTCGACCGGGACCTTGCCGTCGGCCTTGTCGTCCTTGAGGACCGAAGCCAGCGTGGTGGAGGCGGTCTTCACCTCGGTGCCGCGGTCGGTCTTCCCGACGACCTCGGTGACCTTGGCGAGCAGGCCGTTGGGGGCACCCGGCGCCGGAGCGCTGGCGATGACGTCGCCGACCGCGACGGGCTTGTCGGGTGCGGGGGAGTGGCTGGGCGCGCTGCTGTGCCCCTGCGGGGCCGTGGATATGACGGCCCGTCGGCTCGTCTTGTCGTAGGAGGCGACCTTCAGCGAGGACTTCTCCGGCCGGCCCTTGCCCGTACGGGTGCGGGCCACGGCCGTCGGCGCGGACGCCTCCTGCGGCGCCGCGGCCACGTCGAGCTGCTGCGTGTCGTCGGCGGCCGCCGCGGTGGTGGCGGTGCTGCCCGGCTGCGCCGCGCTGCTGTGCCCGGTCGAGGAGCAGCCGGTGGCGGCGAGGGCCAGGGCGGCCAGGCCGGGCACCAGGAGGCGTGTGGTGAACGTGCGCACGTGGATGTGACCTTCGGATGGGAGGAGGGGGGTCGTTACTTGGGAGTAACGCGAAGGCCGATCATGCCATGTGCGCCCGGTGCCAGTCACCTTGACTGCCCGCCAACTCGCCTGTGACACAGGACGGTTGAAGCTTCATTTACGTGGGTGGGAGCGGCATTCACGTGGGGTGGGGGCGGCGCATACGTCGGTGGGGCGGTTCGGGGTGCCGGGAGCAGCCCCCAACCGCCCCCACTCCTGCGTCAGGCGTTCTCGGCGAACGCGTCGACCCCGGTCAGCTCGGCGGAGAGCCGCCACAGCCGTGCGGCCTGTGCGGGGTCCGTCGCGTGCGCGCTGACACCGGTGGTGAGTTCATCGCGCGGCACTTCGCCGTCGGCGGGGCCGTCGTCACCCGGGCCCGCGGGCTCCGCGATGTCGCAGTCCTCGCAGTAGACACCGCCCAGGCCCGCCAGTCGGGGCGAGGTCGCCGCCCAGACCTGGGTGGCCGCACCCTGCTCCGGCGTCTTGAACGAGTCGGCCACGTTGCCCTCCTCGTCGACCCACCCCGCGTCGAGCATCTCCTCGCGCGGGACGTGGCGCGTGAGGGGCGTCAGGATCTCGCCGGGGTGCAGCGCGAACGCCCGCACCCCTGCGTCCCGTCCCAAGGCGTCGAGGTGGACGGCGAAGAGCACGTTGGCCGTCTTGGCCTGCCCGTACGCCAGCCACTTGTCGTAGCCCCGGGCGAAGTGCACGTCGTCCCAGCGGATGCCGGAGAGCTGGTGGCCCCGCGAGGACACCGCCACCACCCGCGCCCCGCCCGCCGCCAGCGCCGGCCAGAGGTGGTTGACCAGCGCGAAGTGGCCGAGGTGGTTGGTCGCGAACTGCGCCTCCCAGCCCGGCCCGACCCGGGTTTCGGGGCAGGCCATCACCCCGGCGTTGTTCACCATGAGGTCGATGCCCCGGCCCGATGCGAGGAAGCGGTCGGCGAAGGCGCGGACGCTGTCGAGGTCGGAGAGGTCCAGGGTGTCGACCTCGACGCCGGGCCCGACACCGCCGTCGGCGCCGGTGAGGCCCGCCAGTGCCTCCTGGGCGGCGGCGCGCCGCCGTGCGGGCACCACCACATGGGCCCCGGCCGCTGCCAGCGCCCGGGTCGTCTCCAGGCCGAGGCCCGAGTAGCCGCCGGTGACGAGGGCGAGCTTCCCCGTGAGGTCGATGCCCTCCAGCACCTCCTGTGCGGTGCTGCGGGGTCCGTGCCCGGATCCGATCCTGTGCTGAGGAGTAGTCGTTCGAGTCGTGTCGGTCGTGTCAGATGTCGTGCGCGTCGTCATGCCGGAGAAGCTACGAATTGGAGTGCGCTCTCAGTCAAGCACGGCCCTGACGGGTGGAGCCGGCGCGGTGCGCGTCCAGGGACGTGCCTGCTCCAACTGCCCCACGACGGCGAGGAGTTGGAGCTCCGAGCCGGGACGGCCAACGAGCTGGACGGAGCCGGGCAGGCCCGTCGGCAGCGAGCCGAACGGCATCGCGAGGGCGGGGTGGCCGGAGAGGTTCCACGGCGGAGTCATCGGCGAACAGGCGGTGTTGACCAGGACGTTGGCCCACCAGCCACGCTCGTGCCAGGCGTCGGCCGCCGGGCCGCGCCGGGCCAGCGCGGGCGTGAGCAGGACGTCGTACTCCTCGAAGAAGGGCGCGAGCCGCTTGTTGAGCGCACCTCGGTGATCCGCGCGCAGCATCCCGAGCCGCCCGGCGGCCCGCCCGATCGCCGCGTGCCGCCGGGTGCGCGGGGTGAGCAGGCGCGGGTCGAGCCCCTCGGCGTCCTGCGCGGTGCCTCCCGTCCAGCGGGCGAGGATGACCGTGCCGAAGGTGAGGGGATAGGGCGGATGGGCGGCCGACACCCGGTGCCCGGCCTCCACCAGCGCCCGGGCCGCCTGGCGGGCGAGCGAGGCGTACGCGCCGCCGACGCGCACTCCGGCGATCGGGCTGCGCGTGGAAACCGCGATCCTGAGGGCGCGCGGCGGATCGGCCGACTCGTCGGCGCCGGGCCGTGTCTCGCCCGCCTCGTCCGTGTCGCCCCTCTCATCCGTCTCGCCCGCGAGCACCGAGAACATCAGCCGTGCGTCTGCCGCCGTCGTCGCCAGCGGGCCGTTCTCCGACATCCCGAACCAGGCACCGCCGAGTCCGGCGGGCACCCGTCCGGTGCCCGGCTTGAGGCCGATCAGACCGCAGTGCGCCGCCGGGATCCGCAGCGAGCCCATGCCGTCGTTGCCGAGCGCGAGCGGCACCAGCCCCGCCGCGACCGCGGCCGCGCTGCCCCCGGAGGAGCCGCCCGCCGTACGCGACGGATCCCAGGGGTTGCGGGCGATCCCGTGGACCCCGTCCGTGGTCCCGAAGACACACAACTCCGGTACGTGCGTGAGCCCCACCACCACCGCGCCCGCCGCCCGCAGCCGGGCGACGGTGACGTGGTCCTCGGCCGCGAGGGTCGCCGGGGTGGCCGCGGAGCCGTTGCGGGTGGACTCTCCCCGTACGGGGAGGTTGTCCTTGACGGCGACGGGAACTCCGGCCAGCGGCAGCCGGGACAGGTCCGTGCGCGCCCCGACCGCGTCCGCCTCCGCCAGGGCGGCCGTGGCGCGCACCACGCGGAACGCGCCGACCCGGCCGTTCTGCGCGGCGATCGCGGCCAGATGGTCGGCGACCACCTCGCGGGGTGTGACCACCTTCTGCCGTACGGCCTCGGCTATCTCGGTGGCGGTCCGGCCTGCCCACTTGGTCACGGCGGCTCCTCGGCGCTGCTGGCTCGGTCACGACGGGCGAGAGGCCACTGTGTACGAACCACGCGTCTCCTGTCGATACCCGTGGATCTTCGCCCCGACCGTCCCCCGGGGCTCTGCCGGGATCGTCACCGCCGTGATGGAGCCGGCGACCAGAGCGTGCGCTGACCCGTCTTCGACGACCCGCCTTCGAGGCCGGTCTTCGACGACCCGTCTTCGACGCCCCTGAGCAGGGCGGGTCGTCGCGAAAGCGGGGTGCGGGCCGCCCCGTCGGCTGCCATAGTCACCCGCGTGACCCTGCTCCCCCTCCTCGTCGACTTCGCCACGACCGGCCGCATCGGGCCGCTCCACTGCGGCATACCCCTCACCGAGGCCGAGGAGCTGCTCGGCCCCGGGCGGCCCCATCCGGTCATCCGGATGAAGGGCCCGGACACCGACGGCTATCCGTACGCCTGGGGCGACCTGGAGCTCGTCGTCACCCGACGCCTGGTCAGTGGCATCTGGATCCGGCTCTGGCCGGGCTCGACGGTCTCGATGCCGCCCCTCGTCCTGCCGGACGCCGGGCCGCACGAGGCGACCGTGCCGCGCGAGGACCTGTTCGCCGCGCTCGACGAGGCGGGCTGCCACCACGAGGTCAACAGCCTCCTGACCTTCGACGAGCAGTCGAGTATCTGGACCCGGCCCGCCGACGTCTGTGCGGTGTTCGGCATGCCGGGCCGGGACAACCGCGTGCCGGACCGCGACCGGTTCTACCTTGAGGCGCTCCACAAACACACCACCGAGTGACGCGGGGGTGTGCGCCCGGGGGGATACCCCCACCCCGGCCGTCGTGCCTGCCGGATGGGATCGCGCGTATCGCTCAACCACCCTTGTCCCATGACCACTTACCGCCACAGAGGCCTCGCGATCGCCCTCTCCCTCGCGGCCGCCACCACGGCCCTGACCGCCACCGCCGTCCCGGCGGCCCAGGCCCGCTCCGGCAGCGCCGAGGCGCCTGTACTCGACTGGAAACCCTGCGCCGACGACACCGCCAGGACCGGTCGGGAGTGTGCCACGCTGCCCGTGCCGCGTGACTACGACGACCCGCACGGCCCGAGCCTCACGCTCGCCGTGTCCCGGCTGCGCAGCGCGAACCCGGAGAAGCGGCGCGGGGCGCTGCTGGTCATCCCCGGCGGGCCGGGAGGGTCCGGGCTGCGACAGCTGGCCGAGCAGGGGGCCGCGCTGCGCGAGGAGACGGGAGGCGCCTACGACCTCGTCAGCTTCGACCCGCGCGGCGTGGGCGCCAGCACCACGGCGAGCTGCGCACTCTCCGACGACGACCGCATGATGGTGAACCTCCGGTCCTGGCCCGGCCCCGGCGGCGACATCAGCGAGAACATCGCCAGGTCCCGCCGCGTCGCCGACGCCTGCCGGCGCAACGGCGGCGCGGTGCTGCGCAGCTTCACCTCCCGCAACGAGGCCCGTGACATCGACCGCTTCCGCCAGGCGCTCGGCGAGCGCAAACTGTCGGCGTACGGCGTCTCGTACGGCACCTACGTGGGAGCGGTGTACGCGCAGCTCTTCCCGCAGCACACGGACCGCTGGGTGCTCGACAGCAACGGCGACCCCGACCCGGGCCGCGTCGAGCGCGGCTGGCTGGCCAACATGGCACCGGCGGCCGACATCCGCTTCCCGGACTTCGCGGCCTGGGCCTCCGACCCGGCCCGGGAGACCAAGGGGCTGCGGCTGGCCGAACACGCCCAGGACGTACGGCCGTTGGTCATCGCGCTGGCGGCGAAGCTGGACGTGGAGCCGAGGAAGACGGCCAAGGAGGGCGTCCCGCTCACCGGCAACCAACTGCGCCAGGCACTCCAGATGGCCCTCTACTCGGACGGCTCCTTCCCCATGCTGGCGCGGCTCATCAAGGCGGCCCAGGACCCCGCCGCGACTCCGGTCCTGCCCGCCCCGCTCGCCGAGCCGATGAGCGACCAGGAGGCCGCGGGCGTCGTGGGGGTGCTCTGCAATGACATGAGCTGGCCGAAGTCGGTCCCCTCGTACGAGCGGGCCGTCGCGGCCGACCGGATCCGCCACCCGCTCACGGCGGGCAGCCCCGTCAACGTTCTGCCCTGCACCTTCATGAAGGACGCGCCGGCCGAGAAGCCTGTCCGGATCACCGACGAGGGCCCGTCCAACATCCTGATGATCCAGGGCCTGCGGGACCCCGCGACGCCGTACTTCGGCGCTCTGAAGATGCGTGCGGCGTGGGGCGACCGGGCCCGCCTGGTCACCGTCGACCACGGCGGCCACGGGATGTACCTGGACAACGGCAACGCGTGCGGCGACCGTGCGGTCACCACGTTCCTCACCGCGGGCGTGCGTCCGGAGCGGGACACGTACTGCGCGAGCTGACCGCCCGCCACGCAAGGCCGTACGGCGGGTGTGTCAGGCGGTGAACCCGATGTGCACGTGGTCGTGGTGGGTGGCGTCGGAGAAGAACTGGTTCGCGGTCGCACCGCCCGACAGCTGGACCGGTCCGCCGACGTTGTACGAGCCCGCCGCGGCCGCGGCGCGCATGAAACCGGTGATCAGCCCACGTGAGGTCGCCGGGTCGACCACCGGGTGCCCGTCGATGCGCCAGACGTCGAAGGCCCGCCCCGGCGGATGGTCGCTGGGGCGGTTCGTACCGAACACGTCGAGTGGGTGCCCCGAGCGGACGACGCTCACCGACAGCCGGTGGTCACCCGCGAGCCGGAGCATCGCCCGCAGCACGCTCTCGTGCACCTTTCCGCTGCGGACGTCGGCGGCGGAGGCGGGCGGCAGCTCGATCCGGGACTGGGCGAGCACCGCCTTCGCCGAGGCGCTGAGGGGACCGGCGGGGCCCGGGTCGGCGGGGTGCAGGGAGGTGACCCGCCAGCCCGACGGGGCACGGCTGAGCCGCACGTCGACGGTGGTTCCGCCATGCTGGACGGACGTGCCGGTCCGCGTGCTCTGTTCGCACACGACGAGCACGCTCGCCGAGTCGGACAGGATCCCGCCGTACTGGGCGTCGATCACCCGGACCACCGCCTCGTCCGCCGAGGGCGTCAACGGCCCTGCCTCGGCGGCGAGTTGGGTCGCCGAGGCGGCGGGGATGCCGAGTGCGGCGGCCCGGTCCGCCGCCCCGCGCGCACCGCCCTGCCCGGCCTGCCAAGTCCCGAGCGCTTCGACGAGACGTACGGCGGCGGTCTTGGCGGCGGGGGTGACCTCGTTGGGACCCGGCCGCCAGGGGACGGGTGAGGGCAAGGCCGCCGTCGTGCCAACCTCCCTGCTGGGGGCTGGAGTTGGCGTGGGTGTGGACGGCTTCCGTACTACGCGGCTCGACGGGGTGCCGGTGGTCTGCGGGGTCTTCGTACCGTCTGAGCAGCCCGTGGCACAGGCGCACCAGGCGGCCGTCCCCAGCAACAGCGCCCGGCGCCCGAGGGGCCCCGGACGCTGCTCCTCGTGGGGTGGGGGATGACGGACCATGACCGCTCCTCTGGGCACACGACGTGCTTGTTGCGGGCCTGCGGACCTGTGGGCCTGCGGGTCGCCTGCGGTGGGGCGCCGAGGCGTGCCTCCACTATCCGTCAAACCCGCCCGGCGGCGGCGAACCCCCGCGGGCGACTACTCCGTATGCGGCCTCATAGCCCTGGGCGGCGCGGTGGCCGCCCTCGCCGCGGGCGTCGTCGTAACGGCGAAGCGGCCGGAGGTGTGGGCCGTATGCCCGCCGTACCCCCGCCGTTCGCCCCCCCCGTACGCCCCTCGTATGTCCCCTGTACGACCCCGGCCGCCGACCGCTCGTGAGGTCAGCGTGGCGCGAGCGCCGGTTCCGGGCTTTCCGGGCTTTCCGGGCCGAAGCGCCGACGGTACGCCGACGGGCTCAGGCCCGTCTCACGGCGCAGCCGGGCGCGCAGATTGGCGGCGGTGCCCAGTCCGCTGCGCCGCGCGACCACGTCGAGCCGCTGCTCACCGCGTTCGATGAGGCGGCAGGCGAGGGCGATCCGCTCGCCGGTGAGCCAGGCCAGCGGTGTGGTGCCCAGCTGGACGCGGAAGCGGCGATGCAGGGTGGCGGGGCTGACGGCCGCGCGGGTGGCGATGTCGGCGACCGTGAGGGGGTCGCCGAGCCGTTCCTGGGCCCAGG
This sequence comes from Streptomyces sp. NPDC023838, assembly GCF_040639555.1. Classification (NCBI taxonomy): domain Bacteria; kingdom Bacillati; phylum Actinomycetota; class Actinomycetes; order Kitasatosporales; family Streptomycetaceae; genus Streptomyces; species Streptomyces sp. NPDC023838. The sequence goes on along the minus strand of NZ_JBFAAD010000019.1, from coordinate 137,114 downwards.
CGAGCACCGGCGCGAGCGATTCGTCCGGGGTGTCAGGGACGGGCCGCTCCACGAACTGCCGCTGCCCGCCGTCCCGGTGGGCGGCGAAGACCAGCCGACGGCTCACCGAGTTGGCCACCTCGGCGCCGTGGTCGCGGCGGACCAGGTGCAGTCCGAGGTCGAGGGCGGCGGCGCTGCCGGCCGAGGTGAGGATGTCCCCGTCATCCACGAACAGCACGTCCGGCCGCAGGTCGACCGAGGGGAAGCGGGCCCGGAACGAGTCGGCCCACTGCCAGTGCGCGGTGGCGCGCCGCCCGTCGAGCACCCCCGCCTCGGCCAGGGTGAAGGCACCGCTGCACATCCCCACCAGGCGGGCGCCGCGTGCGTGCGCCCGCCGGACGGCGTCGAGGACGGCGGGGCGCCGGGGCACGTCGGTGTCCGGCCGGTTGGGCACGATCAGGGTGTCGGCGGTGTCGGCCGCGTCCAGCCCGGCGACGCCCGTCAGCGTGAAGAAACCGTCCCGCATCAAGGTGTGCGGATCGGGGGCGCACAGGGCGAAGTCGTAGAGCTCACGGCCGAGTTCGGGCCTGCGCAGCCCGAACACCTCGGTGACACAGCCCAGCTCGAAGGGGTTGGAGTTCTCGTCGACGATCACGACGACCCGGTGGGTGTGTGCTGCGCGGGTCGCGTGCGAGGAATCTTGCGGCATGTGCGATTTCTAGCACTCACGGCCGTGGAACACCACGGCCCAGGATGAGCTCATGAGCAACGACCCCATCGCCCTGAACCAGGCCCTGGCCTCCTTCGACGCCCTCTGGAGCCCCCGCATCGTCACCGGCGTCAACGACTACGACGTACGCGTCGCCAAGGTCGAGGGCGAGCACCTCTGGCACGTCCACGACCACACCGACGAGTTCTTCCTGGTGCTCGACGGGGAGTTGAGCATCGCCCTGCGGGAGGCCGACGGGGAGCGGACCGTGACCCTGGCCACCGGCTCGGTCTTCACCGTGCCGCGCGGCACCGAGCACAAGCCGTCGGCGCCGTCCGGTGCCTCGATCCTCCTCTTCGAGCCCAGTGGCACCCTCACGGTCGGCGACCGCCACGACGAGGTGCCCGCCCATGTGGACGCGACGACCGGGCACACGCTCTGACCGCCGGGTTCCCTCAGCGGCGGTGTCGGCAACGATCATGTTTCCGGCACGTTTCACCCGCCCCGCCGGAACACCCCTACGGTGAAAGGTACTTCCCTCCCCGGCTGATCATCTGACATCTTGCGTCCACCACTCGTTTCGTACGACCCGGCAGGTGCCACCCGTACCTGCCGGGTCATCGGAGGACGCATTGATACCCCCCATACCCCGTATGTCCAGACGCTCCCGACGCCTCCTGGCCGGGGCCGCCGCCCTCGGAGCCGCGCTGACCTTCGCGGCTCCCGCCCTCGCGAGCACCCAGCCGGTCGCCCCGGCCGCCGCCCCGGCCCACGCGGCCGCCAACGCCCCGGCCCGCAGCGCGGCCTGGGCCGCCGGTACCCGCGCCTACCTGGTCATCACCGCTCCCGGTGACACCTCGGCGGTGCGCTCGGCCGTCACCGCCAACGGCGGCACGGTCTTCTCGTACTTCGACGCGATCGGCGTCATCGTCGCCCACTCCGCCTCCAGCACCTTCGCCACCACCATGCGGGGCGTCGGCGGAGTCCAGCAGGTGGGCGCCACCCGCACCGCGGACGTCCCGGCCGACGCCTACGACCCGGCGCTGCCGAACAACCCCGCGCAGTCGACCACCCCGGCCGGCGAGCCGGTCCGCTGGGACATGAGCCAGATCAAGGCCGACCAGGCCTGGGCCGTCTCCACCGGATCCGCCTCGGTGAAGGTGGGCATCCTCGACACCGGCGTGGACGACCAGCACCAGGACCTGGCGGCCAACTTCGACGCCGCCGACTCGGTCTCCTGCGCCTACGGCAAGCCGGACACCCGCACCGGTGCCTGGCGCGACGTGGACAGCCACGGCACGCACGTCGCCGGTACCATCGCCGCCGCCAAGAACGGCAAGGGCGTCGTCGGCGTCGCGCCGGGAGTGAAGGTGGCCTCGGTCCGCCTCGCCGAGCCGGGCTCCACGCTCTTCTACGCCGAGAACACCGTCTGCGGTCTGGTGTGGGCCGGTGACCACGGCTTCAAGGTCACCAACAACAGCTACTACACCGACCCCTGGCAGTTCAACTGCCCGGACAACGTGGACCAGGCCGCCATCATCGAGGGCGTCCGCCGCGCCCAGGAGTACGCGGAGGGCAAGGGCTCCCTCCAGGTGGCCGCCGCGGGCAACTCCAACTACGACCTGGCGAACAAGACGACCGACACCGAGAGCCCCAACGACTCGACCCCGACCACCCGCCGCATCACCAACGCCTGCCTCGACATCCCGACCGAGCTGCCGGGCGTCGTCACCGTCTCGGCGATGGGCAGCGGCAACGTGAAGGCGTCCTACTCCAACTTCGGCAACGGCGTCATCGACGTCGCGGCCCCGGGCGGCGACGGCTCCAACGGTGTCTACTCCACCCTGCCAGGCGGCAAGTACGGCACCAAGAGCGGTACGTCGATGGCGTCGCCGCACGTCGTCGGCGTGGCCGCGCTGCTGGCGAGCACCAACCCGGGCATCACCCCGGCCCAGCTCCGCGACAAGCTGGCCGTCCAGGCCAACGACGTCGCCTGCCCGTCGGACAGCCGGTGCACCGGCACCACCGCGAAGAACGCGTTCTTCGGCGAGGGCCAGGTGGACGCGCTGAAGGCGGTCGGCGCCACCACCCCGCCGGGGAAGTACTTCGAGAACACGGCTGATGTCGCCGTGAACGACAACACCACCGTGGAGAGCCCGTTGACGGTCACCGGCGTGACCGGCAACGCCCCGGCCACCCTCAAGGTGGGCGTGAACATCGTGCACACCTACATCGGTGACCTGAAGGTCGACCTCGTCGCCCCCGACGGCACCGTGTACACCCTGCACAACCACACCGGCGGCAGCGCGGACGACATCCACCAGACGTACACCGTCGACGCCTCCGCACGGGTGGCCAACGGCACCTGGAAGCTGCGCGTGAACGACAACGCGGGCGGCGACACCGGCCGTATCGACAGCTGGAACCTCACGTTCTGAACCTGCTGAACCTGCTGGGCCTTCTGGGCCTTGTGAGCCTCTGAACCTTCTGAGGAGGCTGTTGCGAAAAGCCCGGGCGTCCGCACCCCGCAGGGAGCGGACGCCCGGGCGTCGTTATGTCACCGCACCGGAAGCGGGGGCGCGTCATGTGGGACGAACTTCCATCCAATCGGATGGTTTTTGTCAACTTTGCTCGGTAAGTGGGGAGTTAGACAACAAGCCCCCCAAGCCGGTACCGCAGCCGCAGTCCCCGTCCCCGTCCTCACCGATGTCGCCCGACGGTCCAAGACGTCCTCAGCAGACGTTCGAAGAAGACAGAGGTGTTCAGTGATCCGTGTGTGCGCCAGGTCCGCACTGGCTCTCGTCCTGATGCTCATCTCGATGGCCGCCGCGCCGACGTCGTCGGCGGCCGCACGTCAGACCCTGACCGTGCTGACCTACAACATCCACCACGGCGAGGGCGGCGACGACGCCCTCGCCCTCGACCGGGTGGCCCGCGTCGTGAAGGACAGCGGCGCCGACGTCATCGGCCTCCAGGAGGTCGACCGGCACTACGACGCGCGCAGCGACTTCGTGGACCAGGCGGCCTGGCTCGCCGACCGCCTCGGCATGCACGTGGTCTACGGGGCCAACCTCAACCTCGGCCCGCCGCGGTCCGGGGCGCCACGGCGCGAGTACGGGACCGCGATCCTGTCGCGTTTCCCCGTCGTCGAGGCCCACAACACCCGGCTGCCCCGCCCGCGCGGGGGCGAGCAACGCGGCCTGCTGGAGGCCGACATCAACGTGGACGGCACGGCGGTGCGCGTCCTGACCACCCACCTGGAGCACACCTCGCAGACAGAGCGCCTCGCCCAGGCCGGCGCGATCAACAGCGTCATCGAGGGCTCCAGCCGTCCCACCGTACTGGTGGGCGACCTCAACGCCACTCCGGGCACCCGCGAGGTCCGCGTCCTGACCCGGCACCTCCGCGACGCGTGGCGCGCGGTCGGGCAGGGCGCCGGCTACACCTTCGACGCCCGCAGCCCGCGCAAGCGCATCGACTACGTACTCACCTCGTCCGGCATCGTCGCCCAGCAGGCGGACGTCATCGAGAGCGACGCCTCCGACCACCTGCCGGTGAGCGTCGACGTCACCCTTCCCTAGGGCATGGCCGCCGCGGCGGCGACGAGCCGCTCCAGGGCGCGCGGATCGCTGTCGCCGTGCGGTTTGCACCGGGACTCTTAGAACCCTCTTATGGTTCACGACTATTCACGACGCATGAGATCAATTTCCTCGTCCCAGAGCGGGACGCACAGCCGGACCGACGGCCGGACCCCCGGCCGCACCCGGGGCCGCGCCGCCGTGCACGGCCTCGCCGTCACCCTCGCCCTCGCCGCGCTCGCCGGGTGCACCTCCGCGGCCGGCGCCGAGGCCCCCGCCACCCGTACCGGGAACGGCGAGGTCTCCGTTCCCGTCCGGGGCGGCACCGCCGTCATCGACACCGCGTCACTCGCCGTACGGGCGCGCCCGGCGTCCGGGGGAGAGCTGGAGCTGTCCGCCCCGGCCGCGACCGACCTCGGCCGGCCGGGCCCGGTCACCGAGATCCGCGGGGGAGCCCGCTGGACGTACCCCGCCAAGGAGCTGACGGTCACGGCCGTCGCGGAACACGGGCGGCTGCGCGTGAGCATGGCCGCGCGGCGGGACGGGGAGGTGCGGTGGCCGGTCACCGGCAGCGACGCGTCCGCCTCCGACCTGCAGCTCCCGCGCGGCGAGGGTCTGAACATCCCCGTGCGCGACGCGTTCTGGAGCGCGCCCGAGCGTGGACTCACCGGTGAGCCGATGGACCTGGGCTCCGGCGCCCTCACCATGCCGATGTGGGGCTATACGTACGGCAAGCGCGGCGCGAGCTATCTCGTCCCCACCGACATCGGCACCTCACTCGGGTTCGCCTCCGACCACGGCCGGCTGCGCGGCACGGCCACCCACACCTTCGACGGGGGCGAGGACACCCGTTCGTACACCGTCACCTTCGCCCTCACCGACGGGAACCCGGTCGCCCCCGCCGTCGACTACCGCGACTGGCTCTCCGAGCACGGACGCCTCGGCAGTCTGCGCGACAAGATCAAGGCCAATCCGGCCGACGGCAAACTGCTCGGCGCCTTCCACGCCTATCTGTGGGGCGACGCGCGTACGCCGCAGGGCATGGCGGAGCTGCGCAAGCTGGGCGTGAGCCGGATGTGGCTCGGCTACGACGCCGGAAACGACCCCATGAGCGCCGAGGCCGTGAGCGCCGCCAGGAAGAACGGCTACCTCGTCGGGCCGTACGACTCCTTCGCCAACGGGCAGGACGCCGCCACCGCCGACTCGCCGAGCTCGGCGTGGCCCGGCCGCGTCTACCCCGACTACTGCGTGATCGACGCGAAGGGCAAGCCGGAGACGGGGTTCGGCAACCGGGGCTGCTACCTCAGCTCGCAGGCGTTCGAGCAGGCCGAGCCGCGCGAGCACTACCTCGCCGACCGCACGCGCCGGACGGTCGCCAACGGATCCGACAGCTACTTCCTCGACGTCGACGCGGCCGGAGACCTCTTCCGGGACCACAGCCCCCGGCACCGGATGACCAAGGCCCAGGACCGTGCCCACCGCCTCGCCCGGATGAAGCGCCTCCAGGACGGCGGGCTCGTCCTCGGCTCCGAGTCGGCCGGAGCGTGGGCCAACCAGGTCGTCGCCTTCAACCACGGCTCGGCCACCCCGGTCGGCAACGGCCTGTGGGCGCTGCAGCGCACCAAGGAGGTGTGGGGCGGATACGCACCGGAGAAGGCGCCGAAGACCTTCTTCAAGCCGGTCGACCTGCCCACCGACCTCGCCCGGGAGATGTACGACCCCAAGTACCGCATCCCGCTGTACGAGACCGCCCTGCACGGCTCAGTGGTCAACGTCGAGCGCTGGGAGCTGTCCTTCGGCAAACTGCCGCAGCAGAAGCAGACCCGCGCGATGCTGGCGATGCTCTACAACATCCCGCTGAACTACGTCCTCGACGGGCCGACCCTGAAGCAGGACGGGCCCGAACTGGCAGCCCTGCAGAGGTACTTCGCCCCGCTCCACGAGAAGGCCGGCACGCAGCGGCTGACGTCCTTCCGCTGGCTGACCGCCGACCGCGCCGTGCAGCGCACCGTCTTCGGGGACGGCGTGCTGACCGTCACCGCCAACTTCGGCGCGACCGCGTCCCACGGTGTCCCGGCCGGCTGCGTGAGCGCGAAGCTCAAGGGCGACGGGCAGCCGAGGGTGCTGTGCCCGAAGAAGGTGATCCGCTGACCCTCTGACACACCCTGCGGTATGGCAGCCCATCACAGCGGCAAGTGGCGGACATAAGGTGAGAGTTGATGAGCAATCAGCTCAGGCTCAGGTGGATGAGCGACGAGATCGCCGCTCACTTCGCCGGTTTCGTCAGCGGAAGAACCCGGACGTCGGCGCCGGCAGGCCCGAACGGAACGGCATGATCACCCGTTCCAGGCTCCGCTGGATCTGCTCGGCCTCCCGGCGCACGTCGCCAGGGACGTCACCCCGTTCCCGTATGAGCTGGGCGTAGATCGGTACGTCACTGTCGCTGTTCACCGCGCGCTGTCCCTCCTGGCCGCCGGCGAGTCCCGCCGGCGGCACGATTTTAGGCGGTGCGGAAGGGCGGTTGAGCACCGCGGTCGCTCACACGGCCGCGACGGCGCTCGTCGTGGTGCCCAGCGGGGCCCATTCGGGGCGTGGCCGGTCCACCGGGGGACGGTCGGCCCGTCGGCTGCGTCGCACCGGCCTCCAGAGGTCGCCCCCGGGGTGGGGCCTGCCCCCAGCAAGGCGCCAACCCCCGGGACGCGGTCTCGCATGCGCCCGGCGCCACCGGTGGCACGGGCGCCGGGCCGCCGCGGCGGTGAGCTATGTTTTGAACACACATGGCATGAGAAGGAGGCCCGCCGGTGTCATCGGGGCAGAAGGCACGCGCCCAGGCGGCCGCGATCACGCCGAGCGGGCAGGCATCGGACCACGAGCGCCCCGCGGCGGACCGGGTGCGCGCCCTCTTCGACGGCCACCGCCTCTCCCCGGGGCAGCGGCGCATCGCCCAGTACCTGATCGATCACCTCACCGAGGCCGTGTTCCTCTCGATCACCGAGCTCGCGGAGCGGGCCGGGGTGAGCCAGCCGTCCGTGACCCGCTTCGCCGTCTCCCTCGGGTACAGCGGCTATCCCGCCCTGCGGGACGTGCTCCAGCCGATCGCCCTGAGCGCGGTCGCGGGGTCGCCGGAGACCCGCGAGGAGATCCGGCACAACGAGCTGCAGGCGGCGGTGGACGCCGAGATCGAGAACCTGGAGAACGTGCGCAGGCTGGTCGCCAACACCAACCAGGTGCTGGAGATCGGCCGCGAACTGGCCCACTCGGTGCCGCTGACCGTCCTCGGACTGCGGATCTCCGTCTCCCTCGCGGAGTACTTCGCGTACGCGGCCCGGCGCATCCACCCCGATGTGCGGCTGGTGACGCGCGGCGGCAGCGTCGCCTACGACGCGCTGCTGCAGTCCCGCTCGGCGGGCGGCACCTGGGTGCTGGCCTTCGCCATGCCCCGGCACGCCAAGGAGACCCTGGCCGCGCTGCGGGCGGCCCGCAGTGCGGGGCTGCGCATCGCGCTGATCACGGACACCACGCTGGGGCCGCTGGTCGACGAGGCCGATGTGGCCCTGACCGCGGGCACCGGGTCCCGGCTGGTCTTCGACTCGTACGCGGCACCGAGCATGCTCGCCGCGGCTCTCCTCCAGGCGATGGCGGACGCCGATCCGGAGCGGACACAGGCGCGGCTCGAGGAGTACGAGCAGGCCGCTGACCAGCACGGTTTCTTCCTCTAGGTCCCGATTCGCCCGCCGGGCTCCCCGGGATCTTCACACCTTACGGGTGCATGAATTTTTTCATACCCTTGTTTACTCAACGGTATATATGTTTACTGAGGCGGTGGCGATCCCCCCGATCCCCCAGATGCCAAGGAAGGCGCTTCCCCACGCCCTCCCAGAGCGGACAGCCGACGTGACGCCCCCCTCCTCGCGTCAGCCGGAGGTCCGATCCAGGCTTTCGGATCCGGGCGGACGCCCACGGGCGGCCCTGGCCAACCCCTAGGCCGGGGCCGCCCCCTCCCACCTCTCGATCAGAGTTCGACAACTTCGGAAGCGACGAGAATGCCCCACACGGCCCCCACCATCGCGCTCAGCCCGGACTGGCCCTGTCAGGTCAAGGAACCCGGCACGCGGGACTGGGAACGCACCGCCACCCGCTGGCTGCGCGACCTGCTGCCGGCCCGCTACGCCGGCTACTCCCCGCTGACCCGCCACCACGTCATCCTCGCCCGGCACGCACAGCTCCAGCTCCAGCACGAGATGCGCGCGGTCCGGGTGGCCCTCCAGACCAGCCGCGCCGAGCTGCCCACGCTGGGCGTGGCGGAGGCGGTCATCGAGAACACCATCCGGATGTACGCGACGGAACTGGACCAGCTCGGCCGCCTCGCCCGCGGGGTGCGCCTGGTGACGGACGCGTTGGCGGGCGACCACCCGGCCCACCGCAGGCCGTAGCTCCCGGCCGGGCTCCCGCCCCGGTGGCGTGCGCATGCCCGCACTCCGGGTGGCGTACCCGGGGCACCCCGCCCGCACCCGGCGTTGTCAGTGGTGGATGGCACGCTGGCGGGTATGGACGAGCTGATACGGCGCCGGGTCTACGGGGCCGACCACGACGATCCGGACCCCGGGCCGCGACCGGGGCGTGTCTACCGCGAGTTGGTGGCGGGCCCGCTGGACGGGCTGCTGCTCGACGTCACCGGCTGGACCGACGGGCAGCTGCGCGAAGGCGCCGCGCTCGCCACGGAGATCGGCTCCCACGGTCCGGGCGGCCGCGCCTGGTACGGCCCGAGGCCAGGGGATCCGCGGCACTGGGACTGGGCGGGCGACACGCCCTGACCGCGTGAGGCCCGCCGGGGCGTCAGGAGCCCTGCTGTCCCGGCCCGCGCACGATCAGCCGGGTCAGCAGCACCACGGACCGGGGCGCCGAGCGGTCGCCGTCGATCCGGGAGAACAGCAGATGGGCGGCGGTGGCGCCGAGCGCGACCGGATCCTGGCTGACCACGCTGAGCGGGGGGCTGAGTCGGTCGGCGAGCGGGAAGTCGTCGAAGCCGACGACGGCGACGCGGTCGGCGGGCCCGAGCGTGCCCATCACCCCCATGGTGATCACGTCGTTGGTGGTGAACAGCGCGGTGGGCGGCCGGTCCAGGGCTCGCAGCGCGGCCAGCGCCGCCGCCGCGTCCGCCCGGCTGCGCAGATCGTGCCGTACGAGCGCGGGGTCCTCGGACATGCCGTGCGCGGCCAGCGCGTCGAGGTAGCCGGCGTGGCGCTCGCGCTGGGTCCAGATGCCGAACCGGTCGCCGAGGTAGGCGATACGGGTGTGGCCCTGCGTGAGCAGATGGCGTACGGCCCGCTCCGCGCCCGCGCGGTTGTCGACCGTGACGGTGTCGACGGCCAGGCCCTTGGCGGGCCGGTCCACGCAGACGACGCGCGTGCCGCCCTCCATCGGCTGTTTGAGGAAGCCGTGGCCGCCGATGGTGGGGACCAGCAGGAGGCCGTCCACCTGGCGGGCGGTGAAGGCCGCTATGACCTCGCGTTCGCGGCGCGGCTCGTCGTTGGTGCTGCCGACGAGGACGAGACAGCCGCGCCGGTGCGCCTCGTCCTCCACCGATCGGGCCATCAGCGCGTAGAACGGGTTGGCCAGGTCGTCGACGACGAGCCCGATCGTGGACGTGCCGGGGCTCTTGCGCCGTAGGTTGCGGGCGTTGTCGTTGCGCTGGTATCCCAACTGCCGTACGGCCTGCTCGACTCGGGCGGCCGTCCCGGGGGAGACGCCCGGCTCGCCCGAGACCGCCCGCGACACGGTCATGGGGCTTACCCCGGCGGCGCGGGCCACGTCCTTCATCGTCGGGCGCTTCACGGGCCTCCTCAGCGGCTGATCCCCCTTGGGGGCGGGCACGGCGATACGTCGATGATTGCAGAAGGCGCCGCATGTCAGGCCGGATGAGGGGACCTTGGTGCGGCTGGTGCGGCCTGGGCTTCGGCGCGCGCCCGGCTTGGTAACGTTCCCATCCTCAATGGCCGGATCGGGGCTCGTTCACGTCCCGGGCCCTTGACGAGTCGTCAGGAACACCTCAACAATCCTGAGTTGACTGGTAACGTTCACACGCCCACCCCTCACCCGCACTCCGAGCATCCCCGTCCCCGAGGCAGCCCGCCGGACGGCGAGCGGGCCTCCGCGAGAAGGTGGTCCCCCCTCGTGCTCCGATCCGTGCACCCTTCCAGATCCCCGCTCCGCTCCCGGTACGCGGCGGCGTTGAGCGTCCTCGCCCTGGCCGCCTCGGGCCTCGTCGGCCTCGCCTCGGCGCCTGCCGCCCACGCGGCGGTGCTGCCGCTGACCCAGTACGTCGACCCATTCATCGGCACCGACGACAGCAATGCCCCCAACCCCGTGCCGGGCGGCGCCGGGGGCAGCACCTACCCCGGCGCCGTAGTGCCCTTCGGCGGCGTGCAGTTCGGCCCGGACACCCCCACCGCCTCCCCGTCCGGCTACCGCTACAAGGACGCCTCCGTCGAGGACTTCAGCCTCAGCCACTTCGACGGCGCCGGGTGCGCCAACAACGAGGACCTGCCGCTGCTGCCGGTCACCGGAGCACTCGGCACCTCACCGGGCTCCAACTGGACCGGCTACGCGTCCGGCTACGCCAAGGCGAACGAGGTGGCCCGGCCCGGCTACTACAAGACCCGCCTGGACCGCTACGCCACCGACGTCGAACTGTCCGCGACCACCCGCACCGGAATGGGCAAGCTGACCTACCCCGCCTCCAATGCCTCCCGTCTGCTGGTCGCCACGGGCCGCAGCGCGACCGGCAGCCGCGCCGGAACCGTGCACGTCAGCGGCGACGAGCTGACGGGCAGCGTGACCGCCGGCGGGTTCTGCGGCTCGTCCAAGACGTACCAGATCTACTTCGACATCCGCTTCGACCGGACCCCGACCGGCTTCGGCACCTGGTCGGGCGCCACCGTCACGGACGGCTCGGCGAACGCGTCGGGCACCAACACCGGCGCGTACGTCACCTTCGACACCACCGGCAACACCACGGTCCAGTTCAAGGTGGGCCTGTCGTACGTGAGCGTCGCGGGCGCCCAGGCCAATGTGGCGGCGGAGAACGGCGGCTGGGACTTCGGCGCGGTCCGTACGGCGGCCGACGGCTCCTGGAACCAGATGCTCAACCGGCTCCAGGTCTCCGGCGGCAGCACCGCGGAGCGGCAGAAGTTCTACACCTCGCTCTACCACGTCCTGCAGAGCCCCAACGTCTCCAGCGATGTGAACGGCGACTACCGGGGCTTCGACAACGCCGTGCACCACTCGGCCCGGCCGGTGTACCAGAACTACTCCGGCTGGGACATCTACCGCTCCTGGGCGGCGCTGATAGGGCTGATCGCGCCCACCGAGGCCAGTGACATCGCCAAGTCGATGGTCCTGGACGGACAGCAGGGCGGGCTGCTGCCGAAGTGGTCGCAGCAGACCAACGAGGACTTCGTGATGACGGGCGACCCGGGTCCGATCATCGTCGCCAGTCTGTACGCGTTCGGGGCGCGCGACTTCGACACGAGCGCGGCGCTCGCCCTGATGGAGAAGGCGTCCAACGGCGGCACCGCCCAGGGCAGCGCGATCCGTGGCCGCCAGTCGACGTACACGAACCTGCACTATCTCGACGACCCCTCCGACTCGCTCGAGTACTCCGCGTCCGACTTCGCGGTCGCCCAGTTCGCCAAGGCGCTCGGCAACACCTCCAGTTACACCACCCACATGAGCCGCGCGCAGTGGTGGCGCAACACGTTCAGCCAGGAGTCGTCCTACGTGCAGCAGCGCAGGACCGACGGCTCCTGGACCTGGCCGCTCGACCCGGCGAGCCAGTCCACCTTCACCGAGGGCAACGCCTCCCAGTACACCTGGATGGTCCCGTACGACTTCGCCGACCTGATCAACTCGATGGGTGGCCGGCAGACCGCCGTGCAGCGCCTGGACCACCACTTCACCGAGGTCAACGCCGGTCAGAGCAGGCCCTACTACTACATCGGCAACGAGCCCGAGCACGGTGTGCCGTGGGCGTACAACTACGCCCGCCACCCGGCCGGTGCCTCGGACGCGGTCCGCAAGGTGATGGCCGAGTCCTTCACCACCGGCGCGGGCGGCCTGCCCGGCAACGACGACCTCGGCGCCACCTCCGCCTGGTACGTGTGGGCGGCGCTCGGCATGTATCCGGCCACGCCCGGCGCGGACACGCTCGCGCTGCACGGCCCGCAGTTCCCCTCCGTCCTCATCCAGCGCGCGGCCGGCAACATCACCATCAACACCTCCGGCTCCGGTCCGTATGTGCAGGGGCTCGGTGTCAACGGCAGTCCCACCAGCCACAGCTATCTGCGCTATCCGGACCTCGCGGCCGGTGCCACCCTCACGTACACCATGGGCACGGCCCCCAGCGCCACTTGGGGCACCGGCGCCTTGGACGTGCCGCCCTCCTTCCAGGACGGTGCCACTCCCGTACCGGCCGCGCCCGAGCTCGGCGCCGACCTCGCCCGGGGCGCGGCGGCGACCGGATCGGCGGTGTGCGCCGCGACTGAGTCGCCCGACAAGGCGGTGGACGGCTCGCTCAAGAACAACAGCAAGTGGTGCTCGGCCGCGAGCAGCCCCTCGCTCCGGGTGGATCTCGGATCGGCCAGGACCGTGTCGTCGTTCGTCGTCAAGCACGCCGGTCTCGGCGGTGAGAACACCGGCTGGAACACCGGTGGCTTCCAGATCCAGATCAGCGCCGACGGCTCCTCGTGGACCACGGCGGCCACGGTCACCGGCTCGCGCTCCAGCCGCACCTACCACCCCGTCTCCGCCCGCACGGCCCGCTACGTCCGGCTGATGATCACAAGCCCGGCCAACACGTCGAACAGCGCGGCCCGTATCTACGAGCTGGAGGTGTACGGCACCTGACGCACGGGCCCGGCCCGGGCGGGGAGTTGGCGGGCGGCGGCCGCCGGCACGAGGAGGGCGGCCACGGCCGTGGCCGCCCCGAGCCGGGCACGGGTGGGCGTGTCGTACGCGATCCTCATGACACCGAGGGCAGGGGGATGTCTCGCCCCTCCACCGCCGAAAGCGGAGATGTGTCAGAGGACCGCGACGGGTGCGCCGCGCTCGAAGTCCGCGACGACGACGCCGCCTTCCTTGGTGTCGTCGTTGATGAAGACGATCGACTCGATGGGTACCTTCCGTTCGTCGCTCAGCGCCGCCACCAGCTCCTGTGTCACGACCGTCTCCAGGACGACCCGGGCGCTCGGCGCGGTGTCGGGCAGCCGGACGACGGCGAGGTTCTCGGACTCCTCGACCCGCGCGGTCGTCACCAGCAGGGTCAGATGGCCCGCGGCGGACAGGGAGCGGGCGAGCGCGACCTCGCGGCCGCAGCCGAAGACCAGGTGCAGCGTGTTGCCCGCCGACTCCATTTCGCCGTGCAGGTAGTTGCGGGTGACCGAGGCCGCCGCCGGCATCCGGGGCACCTCGCGCAGCAGCAGCGCCGCCTCCTCGGCGGCGACCCGGGAGGCCCCGGAGGCGACGCAGTCGGCGGCGGCGCACCGCGCGGCGCGGACCCGCAGCGAGGCGACGGCGTGGGCCGCGCGAGTCCGTACGGTCCGGGCCTGTTCGGCGACGCCGTCCCAGGCGTCCCCCGCGCGGCCCGCGATCACCCCGGCGATCAGGTCGAGGGCGACGACCGTACCGGTGAAGCCGACCGTGGAGGCGCAGGAGTCGGGCTCGTTGCCCAGGTCGACGGTGAGCCCGGCGAGGGCGCCGAGGGAGGAGGGGGTGACGTTGAGGACGGCGAGGGTGGGAACGTCGCGCGCCGCGCGGAACGCCGCGATCGTCTCGGAGCTGCGGCCGCTCTGCGACACGCCGATGAGCAGATCGGTCTCGAAGCCGGCCAGGCCGTCCTCGATCTCGCTGGCGAGGACCCGCTGGGCCGGTACACCGTGGCCGCGCAGCACCTCGACGGGCAGGGCGAGGGCCGCGTACGAGGCACCGATGCCGGCGAGGAGCGGGCGCTCGACGCCCCGCAGCCGGTCACCGACGGGACCGTCCAACTGCCGCCGCACATGGGCGATCACGCGCTCCAGAGCCTGCGGCTGGCCGGCCTGGCCGTCGAGGAAGGTGATTCGCGTTCCGGACATGAGGAGTCCTTTCGTGCGCCCCGGCGTGACGGCGGGAGCGCGGAGCGGGGGACAGAAGGCGGACGAACCGGGCGCGTAGGACGTTGAAGGCAGGATCATCCTGCGAAGTGGCGACCGGGGGAATGGCGCCCGGGGAGCGCACGGTGGCGGACGTGTCCGCCGTGACCACAGGCGCCTCATCCGCAACGACGGCGCGCCGGGGTCCACGGCGCTCGGCGCCGTGTGACCGCCGTCCGGCCGGGTGCCAGGTGTCCGCCACGTACACGGGCCGTCCCCCGCTCCGAAGAGGCGGGGGACGGCCCGGAAGGTCAGGCGCGGACGGCCGGCGTCAGATGAGGTCCATCGCGGCCACCTCGTCCGGGCTGCCGTAGCTGACCGGGCCCTGGAAGCGGCGGCGGGCGGTGGCGAACCACCACAGGGTGGCGATGAACAGCACCGCACCCAGCGCGATCGGCGCGTAGTTGAACGAGGTGGTGGTGATCGGCGAGGTCTGCGGCAGCATGAACAGCACGCTGCTGATCACGATCCAGGCCACGGCGATCGCCGCCACGGGCTTGCCCCACCGGCCCAGGTTCCACGGGCCGGGCTCGAAGTCGTCCAGGCGCAGCCGCAGGAAGATGGGCACCCCGTAGGCGAGGTAGAGCCCGACGACGTTGACGCTGACGATGGCGGTGAAGGTGGTGTGCGACCACCAGCCGGGGATGATGAGCACCAGCGAGCAGGCCGCGGCGAGCCACACGGCCTTGACCGGGGTGCGGGTGCGCAGCGAGACCGAATGCCACCAGCGCGAGCCGGGCATCGCCCCGTCGCGCGAGAAGGCGAAGATCTGGCGGGTGTTGCTGGTCATGTTGGCGAGGCCGCAGAAGAGCATGGCGCCGATCACGATCAGCAGGAGCAGCTTGGCGGTGCCCATGCCGAGCGCGTCGACGAGGATCTGCACCGGCGGGGCCGCCGCGCTCGCCTCGCCCGCGTAGTCGCGGATCGCGTACACCAGGGCGAGCATCAGGACCAGTCCGGCGAGCGCCGAGTAGATGATCGCGCGCATGATGCCCTTGGGCGTGTTGACCGTGGCCTTCACGGTCTCCTCGGACATGTGGAAGCTGCCGTCGAAGCCGGTGAACGTCCAGCTGGTCACCAGCAGCCCGAGCATCGCCGCGTACAGGCCGTTGTTGAAGCCGGTGGTGTTGACGAAGTGGTTGGCGAACGACGCGGACTGGTGGTGCGAGGGCTTGAAGGTCAGGGCGGCGACGATGACCACCATGCCGACCAGCAGCCACCACACGGAGATCCGGTTCACCACGGCCACCAGCTGGACGGTGTACGTGTTGGCCAGCGCCTGCACCACCAGGATCACCGCGGCGATGCCGACGGTCTGCTGGGGAGTGGGGTCGTAGGACGGCCACTGCATCGAGACGAACGCCTGGATGAACGTCGCGGCCGCGTAGTTGGTGGCGGCCGTGCCGCCCACCTGGCCGACGAAGTTCAGCCACCCCGTGTACCAGGACCAGGCGCCGCGGTGCCGTTTGGCGAGCTTGCCGGCGGAGAAGTACAGGGCGCCGCTGGTCGGGTAGGCGGAGGCGATCTCGCCCATCGCCGCGCCGACGAACAGCACCATCACCGACACGCCGATCCAGCCGAAGATGAGGATGCGCGGTCCGCCGGCGCCCATTCCGAATCCGAAGGCGGAGAATATGCCGGAGATGATGTTGATGATCGTAAAAGATATCGCGAAATTGTCGAACGCGTGGAATCTGCGGGTGAGTTTCCGCGGGTAGCCCATCGCGTGCAGCGTCGCGTCGTCGTCGAGGGCGACGGGTGCTTCGCGGTGCGGGGCTTTCGAGCGGAGCGGGGACGTGCGCTCGGACACTGTGGCAGCCTTTCCGGGGTGGGGGTGGACAGGACGCGTCGAGTCTCGTACGGATGCCGCGCGGCCGGACGGCCGTTTGGGTGGATCAGGCCGGGCCGGGGGTCGGAAGTCCGCAGGACCGCCTGGCCCTGGTCAGCCGCTCCTCGGGGTCGCCGAACGCGCTCCAGGGCATGCGGGAGGCGTAGGGCCCCATGGCCGTGAGTACTTCCCGGGCCTCGAACTCGCGCTTCGCCATGTACAGCGCGTGCGCCAGATACGCCAGGTCCAGGACCGGGGTGAAGCGGTAACGGGCCGTGTGGGGAAACCAGTTCTGGTAAATGCCCAGCGCCGTCGCCGTCCACTGCGGCTGCAGCCAGGTGCTGTCGGCGAGCAGCGCGGACGGATCGTAGTCCTCGACCAACGCGACCAGTGGCAGCAGTCGTAGCGCCGAGTTGAGCGGGGCGCGGTGGCTGAGGAAGGAGGCGACGTCCCAGCGGGCGCTCGCCGAACCGCCGTGGCGGGTGAAGAAGAAGGCCAGGAACCGGTGGTGGGCCTCGCGGTTCCAGGGGTCCAGCCGCAGGATGTGGGAGAAGAGCTGCCAGGGTCCCGGCGGCGCGGTCAACAGCCCTTTGGGGGCGGGGTCGTGGGAGCGCTCGAAGCGGGCGAGGGCGAGCTGGGCGACCCACGGGGTGGGGTCCTGGGGGAGCAGCTTGGCGGCGCGTCCGCAGGCGGCCGTCGCGATGCGCACCAGTGCGCCGGCTCGGCCGTCCTGGGCGTCGGCCATGCGTAAGGCCCGTACCATCGCGACCCGCGCGGCCAACAGAGCGGCCTCCGCGCTCGGTTCCTCGGCGAGCCAGCGCTCGGCGAGGTCGGAGTCGGCGGCCTCGGACGCGAGCACCAGGGAGCGGTGGGCCCGCACCTCGAATGCGGTGCGTGCGTCCTTGAGGACGTTGTACGCGCTCAGATACCGACCGGCCCTCACGTCCGTGCAGGCTTGCGCCAACTCGCGATCGTCGGCCGCTGGATGCCACACGTACTGCCCCTCGAACGAGCCAGCAGTCACGATCCCCTCTCCATCCCGAAGACGACGCCACCCCGCATGCGCATTCCGGCCATGGCGAATTCGGCCAGGGGATGTAACCCCCTACGCAGGCTCACTGACAGCGAGCCACACCTTACTCATCATTAAGTCGTATCGAAACTCGTCGCCCGGAATATCTGGTTCCTTGTCATTTATGGGCGGGCCGAATGGGGTTGGTCCCGGCCGTGCCGCCGCCTGGTATTTGGTGCTGCGCCGGATCGCGGGTATCCGTACGGCATATTCCTCGCCCGACGACTCCGTTTCGGCCGTGGCCGGATGTCGTTGGCTGGGTTGGCGCGCCGCCTCACGACAGCAGGGAGCGGGTCCGTAACCAGGTCTCCATCTGCTGGAGCGGCTCGTCGATGGTGAGGAAGTTGCTCCGGACGCCCAGCCCGGCCGCCCGGCCGTAGGTGTCGGCCCGCTCCTGTGCCAGCTTCACCAGCCGGATGGGCTCGGCGAATCCGGCCGGATCCTTCGCCTCCATCGCCCCGCGCAGGGCGGCCGCGGCGGCGAGCTTGCGGACCGCCACCTGCCGGCACTCGTCGGCCGTGGTGCACCGGGGGTCCGCCGTGGCCTGGTAGGTCTTGAGCGCCTGGGTGAGGCTCGGCGCCGCGGACGTGGACGGCCTCCCGGGGCCGCCCCCGTTCGCGTCGTCGCACCCGGCCGCCGCCACGGCGAACGCCACAGCCACCGCCAGCGCCGCCCCACGCGTACGTCCCATGCTCTGGAGGATCACACCGGGAGGGGTGTGGAGGGAAGCCGTTGTTCCTGGGAGTTCCGTATCCTGCACGGGAATCAGGGGACCGGCGCCTTGCCGGCCCCGGGGAAACCGATGCCTGGAGTAGGGCTGTTGCTGCATCTGCGTCTGAACGTTCCCGCCGGCCTCACCGACGAGGTGGTGCGGACCCTGGAGGCGACGGTGGGCACCGCCCATCTGGCCGTCGTCCCGGGGGCCTCCCGCAACCCGGCGGGCGATCTGGTGCTGTGCGACGTCGCCCGCGAGGCCGGGGACGAACTCCTCGGCAGCCTGCGCGCCCTCGGCCTCGACCGGTCCGGGGCGATCGCCGTCGAGAACATCGACCTGTCGCTGTCCAAGCGCGCCGAGAAGGCGGAGGCGGAGGCGCCGGGCGAGGGCGTGGACGCGGTGCTGTGGGAACAACTGACGGACGCCACCCACGAGGAGTCGACGCTCACGGTCACCTATGTGGCGTTCCTGGCGATCGCCACGATGCTCGCGGCGTGCGGTGTGATGCTCGACAACGCCATTCTGATCGTGGGCGCGATGGCGGTCGGTCCCGAGTTCGGGCCGCTGGCCGGAATCTCCACGGCGCTCGTCCAGCGCGCGCCCGGCCTGGTGTGGCGGTCGCTGACCGCGCTGGTGGTGGGCTTCGCCGCGGCCATGGTGCTGACGGCCGGGTTCGGCTGGCTCCTGGACCAGGTGGGGCTCTTCGACAAGGCCATGCTGGAGGCGGGCCGTCCGAACACCGCCTTCATCTGGAAGCCGGACTGGATGTCCTTCGTCGTCGCCTTCCTGGCGGGCGTCGCCGGAACCCTCTCGCTCACCTCGGCCAAGTCCGGGGCGCTGATCGGGGTGGCCATCTCGGTGACCACGGTCCCGGCGGCGGCCAACGCCGCCATGGCGTTCAGCTACGAGGAGTACGCCCAGACGTGGGGCTCGACCGAACAGCTCCTCGCCAACCTGGGCGGGATCGTCCTCGCGGGCGTCCTCACCCTGCTCACCCAGAAGTCACTCCTGGCGAGCCTGCGCCGGCGCCGTGGGGCCGCGCGCTGAGGGGCGCCGTGTGGCGCGGGGCGGGGGCCAACCCGTCGCTCCCGCGCCACACGCGACCGGGTCCGGTCAGTTGGTGTCGTTGTGGCCCTTCTTGTCGCCCTTCTCGCCATGGCCGCTGCCGTGCTCACGGTCGTCGTCATGGCCGTAGCAGCGGTCACGGTCGTGGCTGTAGCCGTGGTCGCGGCTGTGCTCGCGGTTGTCGTCACGACCGTGCTCGCGGTTGTCGTCACGACTGTGCTCGCGGTTGTCGTCACGGCCGTGCTCGCGGCCGTGCTCGCGGTCGTCGTCGCGGCCGTAGCCGTAGCCGTGGTTGCGGCCGTGGTCGTCGTCGTCGTGGGCCAGCGCGGTCGCCGCGCCGCCGAAGACGATGCCGACGGCGAGGACGCTCGCGGTGAATGTGGTGCGCAAACGCATGGATGCTCCTGTGGGGGTAGGAGGCGGATCATGACGTCCTGAGCGATCACCGTTACGGGCGGTGGCGAAACCTCCCTTCACCCGACTGCCGGTGCGCGACGTCCGTGTGACGTCCTTCACGTCGATGTGGCGGTACGTGATGAATTCCTTACAGGGGCATTCCGTACAGGTGTGCACAAGGTTCGGGTGTCGTCGCTGCGGGAGGTTCCTCATGAGGCCGTTCACATTGCGCTATACGGTGCCGCATGAGCCGGAGGACCGGGCGGTCGCCTACCGCTTCGACGCGTCACGGCAACTGAACGTGCTGCCCGACGGGCGCCCGGCCGTCGCCGACCGCGCGGTGCTCAGGGCGGCCGGCACCACCGCGTCCACCGCCGGTTCCCAGACGCACTTCGACGACTGACGGCCCGGCAGTCGGATGACGGTTCTCATCCTCACCTGCGAGCAGGACGTCACCACCGACATGGTGGTGACCCATCTGCACCAGCAGGGCGTCCCGCTGGTCCGTCTCGACCCCGCCGATCTGCCCGGCAGGGCGGTGCTGTCCGCCGAGTACGCCCACGGGGACTTCGCCGGGCACCTGTCGGTCGACGGGTTCCTGGTGAGCATGTCGGGGCTGCGTTCGGTCTGGGTGCGCCGGCCGGGGCAGCCCGCCACCCACGCGCCGGAGCCCTCCCAGTGGCTCACCGCCGAGGTCCGGCAGGCGCTGTTCGGCATGCTGTACTCGGCGTCGGCGCGCTGGATGAACCATCCGCGCGACGCCGAACAGGCCCGCCTCAAGCCCTGGCAGCTACGGGTCGCCCACGCCAGCGGGTTCGCCGTGCCGCCGACGGTCGTCACGACGGTTCCGCGGGTGGCGCACCAGTTCGCGCAGGAGTACCGGGACGTGGTGGTCAAGAGCGCCGCCGGGCCGCCGCCGGACGAGCCGCTGATGGCGCTGCCGACCACGCTGATCGGGCCCGACGCGGACTTCTCCAGCGTCCGGGCCGGGCCGGTGCTGCTCCAGCGCTACATACCCAAGAAGGCGGACATTCGGCTGACCTGTGTGGGGGCAGAGCTGTTCGCCGCGCGGAAGGTCTGCGATCCCGACCAGGTGGACGGGCGCTACGACGACAGCGGTCGCCGCTGGGAGCCCACCGGGGTGCCCGGCCGCATCGCCGAGTCGGTGCACGCGTACACCCACCGCACCGGGCTCGCCTACGCGGCGTTCGACTTCGCCGAGGACGCGGACGGGGTGTGGTGGTTCCTGGAGGGCAACCAGGGCGGCCAGTTCGGCTTCGTCGAGCTCGACACGGGCCAGCCGATAGCCGCGGCGGTCGCCGACTGGCTGGCTCAGTGAACCGCGGCGGGGCACGGCCGCGCCCTCAGGTGTCCGAGGACTGGAGCTCGTGCCGCTCGTACGGCGGGTGCAGCTCCGGGTGGGTGTCCCACCAGGCGCGGTGGAAGGCGTTGTTGTCCACATTGGACAGATACGCGCAGACCGCCGCGCGGTAGAGCAGCTCTGCCTGCCGGGCCGGGACGGCCGAGCCGTTCCAGGCCAGCCGGATGCGTCCGGTGAGCGGGGCGCCGACGAGGGGGCGTATCACGGTTCCCTCCGCCCCCGGCGCGGTCGGCTGGCTCAGGGCGACGGCGCGGCCCCCGGCGATCAACGCGTACTGCATCTTGCGGTCCGCGATCCGGTGCCGCAGCCGGGGCGCGAACCCGGCGCGCGCGCACGCCTCGGCGAAGGCCTCCGGGCCGCCGTCGTCGTCCTCCACGAGGCTCATCCACGCCTCGTCGGCCAGGTCGGCCAGCTCGATGCACTCCCGCCCGGCCAGCGGGTGGTGGGCGGGCATCCGGACGGAGAACGGTTCCTCCGGGATCAGCGTCCTGGCCAGGACCCCTTCGGGGAGCGGGACTTCGTGGTCGTTCACCTCCCCGTACACGATGGCGTCATAGCGTCCGGCGCCGAGCATCCGGGTCAGCGCGGTCACCGAGTGCTCCAGGTCCACGGTGATCTCCTGACCGGAGAGCGAGAGGCCGGTCTGCTCCAGCAGCCCGTCCACCAGGACCAGCAGGATGCAGCCGAGCCGCAGCGGGGCGTCGGTGGCGACCGCGCGCGCCCGGGTGCCCAGCGCGTCCATCTCACTGAGCACCCGGCGCGCCCTGGCCAGGACGAACCGGCCCAGCGGGGTCGGCTCCGTGCCGGTGCGGCTGCGGACGAACAGATCGCCCCCGGTGACCCGCTCGATGCGGCGCAACTGGGCGGAGAGCGAGGGCTGGGAGACCCCGAGCCGGCGGGCGGCGCGGCCCAGACTGCCGGCTTCCGCGATCTGGCAGACGGCCTGTAAGTGCCTCAGCTCCAGCTGCATAGCGCCGAGCGTACGCAGGGTCCCCCCGACGCACCATAACCCGCGTCCTATGCGCGACTGGTATGTACCTGCTTTGCCATGTCCACGCCCATACTGCGCCCAGGAACAGGCCCCCCACGATCGGAGTGGACGTTGCGCCCCTTCAGATTGACGGCCGCCGTGGCAGCACTCGCACTGACCACGGGCCTGACCGGCGCTGTGGCCGGTACGGCATCGGCCGCACCCCATTCGCAGACAGGGCCGGACCAGCGGCCCACCCCTCTCGCGCGCGCCGTCGCCGCCGCCGACCAGGCGGTCCGCAGCGGACTCGACACCTTGGTCAACTCCCCGCAGGAGCAGTACGAACGGCGCATGGTCACCCCCTGGGTGAAGAACCTCTACTCCGTCGCCTACGAGCGCAGCTACCGCGGGCTGCCGGTCGTCGGCGGTGACGCGGTCGTGCTCGCGGACGGCGACGGCGACATCCGCGCCGTGCAGTCCGCCTCGGCCGTACGGATCGACGTGGCGACCACCCCGTCGGTCACCGCGAAGACGGCCGAATCCACCTCGCGAGGCAGACTGGCCAAGGTCGACAAGGTCGTCGACAGCCGCCTCGTCATCCGGCTCGCGGACGGCAGGCCCGCCCTCGCCTGGGAGACCGTGCTCGCCGGACGTACCAAGACGGCGCCCAGCAGGCTTCACGTCTTCGTGGACGCGCGGACCGGCAAGGTCCTCGGCACGCACGACGACGTCGAGGCGGGCACCGCCAACAGCAAGTGGAACGGCCCCGGTCCGCTCACCATCGACACCACGAACTCGGGCGGCAGCTACTCGCTGCGCGACCCCAACCGGCCGGGCCTGAGCTGCGCCGACTACAGCTCGGGCTCCGTCTTCACCAAGTCCTCGGACTCCTGGGGCACGGGCAACCCCACCAGCAAGGAGACCGGCTGCGCGGACCTGATGTTCGCCGCGCAGAAGCAGTGGGACATGCTGGGCCAGTGGCTCGGCCGCAACGGTGTCAGCGG
Organism: Streptomyces sp. NPDC023838; assembly: GCF_040639555.1. Lineage (NCBI taxonomy): Bacteria > Bacillati > Actinomycetota > Actinomycetes > Kitasatosporales > Streptomycetaceae > Streptomyces > Streptomyces sp. NPDC023838. The sequence goes on along the minus strand of NZ_JBFAAD010000019.1, from coordinate 114,230 downwards.
CAACGGCCGCAGCTTCCCCGGCAAGGTCGGCCTGGGCGACCTCAACGCCTACTGGGACGGCAGTTCGGTCACCATCGGCCACAACAGCGCCAACGAGTGGATCGCCGGAATCGACGTGGTGGCCCACGAGTACGGGCACGCCATCGACAGCAACACCCCCGGCGGCACCAGCGGTCAGGAGGCCGGACTCGGCGAGGGCACCGGTGACATCTTCGGTGCGCTGACCGAGGCGTACGTCAACGAGCCCTCCCCGTACGACACTCCGGACTACACGGTCGGCGAGATGATCAACCTCCAGGGCCGGGGCCCGATCCGGAACATGTACAACCCGCCCGCCGTCAACAACGACCCCGCCTGCTACAGCTCCGCGATACCCGGCACCGAGGTGCACGCTGCCGCGGGCCCCCTCAACCACTGGTTCTATCTGCTGGCCGAGGGCAGCAGCCCCGGCGGCGGCAAGCCCAACAGCCCCACCTGTAACCAGAGCACGGTGACCGGTGTGGGCGTCCAGAACGCCGGCAAGATCTTCTACGGCGGCATGCTGCTCAAGACCAGCAGCATGTCGTACAAGAAGTACCGTACGGCGACGCTGAGTTCGGCCAAGTCGCTCGACTCGACGTGCAACCTCTTCAACCGGACCAAGGCCGCGTGGGACGCCATCAGCGTGCCCGCGCAGAGCGGTGACCCCACCTGCCAGCCCAGCGGCCAGAGCGATTTCTCGCTCGCCCTGAACCCGGCGTCCGGCACCGTCCAGCAGGGCGGCTCGGTCACCACCACCGTGGCCACCAGCACCACCACGGGCTCGGCCCAGTCGGTGACGCTCACCGCCTCCGGCCTGCCGTCCGGCGTGACCGCCTCCTTCAACCCGGCCACCGTGCAGTCCGGCCAGTCCTCGGTGCTCACGCTCTCCGCCACCACCAACGCCGCTCCCGGCCCCTCCACCGTCACGGTCAAGGGCCAGGGCACCACGCTCTCCCACACCGTCGACTACGCGCTCAACGTCGGCGGCACCCCGCCCGGCACCGATCCGCCCAACATCGACGTCGCCAACATCCAGGCGCACCTGTCGCAACTGGGCACCATCGCGAGCCAGAACGGCGGCAACCGCCGTGCGGGCAGCGGCGGATACACCGAGTCGCTGGCCTACATCAAGGGCAAGCTGCAGGCCGCCGGGTACACGGTGGCCGAGCAGAACTGCACCAGCTGCACCTACCCGTCGAACAACCTGATCGCCGACTGGCCCGGCGGCCCCGCCGACCAGACCGTCATGTTCGGGGCACACCTCGACAGCGTGTCGGCCGGACCCGGCATCAACGACAACGGCTCGGGCTCCTCGACCCTGCTGGAGAACGCGCTGGTCCTGGCCCAGAAGAACCCCACCATGACGAAGCACGTGCGATTCGCCTGGTGGACCGACGAGGAACAGGGCCTCAACGGCTCCAAGTTCTACGTCAACCAGCTCTCCAGCGCCCAGCGCGCGGCCATCAAGGGCTACTACAACTTCGACATGGTCGGCTCGCCCAACGGCGGCTACTTCATCAACAACCTCAACTCCACCACCGCCGCGCCCCTCAAGGCGTACTGGGCCTCGCTCAACCTCGCTCCCGAGGAGAACGTCGAGGGCCAGGGCCGCAGTGACGACGCGTCCTTCCAAGCGGCCGGCATCGCCACCTCCGGCTACGCCGCCGGAGCCAGCGACCGCAAGACCTCGGCGCAGGCGGCCAAGTGGGGCGGCACAGCCAACGCCGCCTACGACTCCTGCTACCACAGTGCCTGCGACACCCCGAGCAACATCAGCGCCACGGTCCTGGACCGCAGCGCCGACGGCGTGGCGTACGCGATCTGGAAGCAGGCCGTCGGCGGAACCACCCCGGCGCAGGACTTCTCCCTCGCCACCGACCCGCCCTCCGGCAGCGCCAACCCGGGCGGCACTGTCACCGCCACGGTGAACACCACCACCGTCAGCGGTGACCCGCAGACCGTCGCCCTGTCGGTCTCGGGCGCGCCCAGCGGCGTGACCGCGACCCTCGACCCGACGTCCGTGCAGTCCGGCAAGGCCTCGACGCTGACCCTGCAGGTCGGTGCGGGCACCGCACCGGGCACGTACACCCTGACGGTCACCGGATCCGGCACGGTCAGCCACAGCACGACCTACACGCTCACCGTCGGCGGCGGCACCTGCACCCCGCGCCAGCTCGTCGTCAACGGCGGATTCGAGAACGGCTCCAGTCCGTGGACCAGCACCTCGGGCGTCATCACCAACCAGGCCGGCGAGACGCCGCACGGCGGCTCCTACATGGCGTGGCTGAACGGCTGGGGTCAGCCCCGCACGGACAGCGTCTCCCAGTCGCTGAGCATTCCGTCCGGCTGCTCCCGCTACCAGCTCTCCTTCTTCCAGCACATCGACACGGACGAGAACGAGAACGTCGCCTATGACGTCTTCACCGTCTCGGTGGGCGGCCGGACCCTGGCCACCTTCTCCAACCTGGACGCGGGCTCCGGCTACACGCAGAAGTCCTACGACCTCTCGTCGTTCGCCGGACAGACCGTGACCCTGAAGTTCAACGGTGTGGAGGACGAGGCACTGCAGACCTCCTACGTCGTGGACGACATCACCCTCCAGGTGAGCTGACAGCCGCCCCTGATCAGTGACGAAAGGCGTCGGCCCCCGCCTCTCCCGGCGGGGGCCGACGCATCTGTCCAGGGCTCGCGCCTACGCGCCGCTGGCCCTGAGCATCTCCTCACGCTCGACGATCTTGACGCGCTCGCGGCCCTGCGGCTCGCCCAGCGCCTTCTCGGCCTCGTCCAGCCGGTGCCACCCCTCCCACGTCGTCCAGCGCACCCCGCGCTCGGCGAGGAAGGCGTCGACCGCGTCCGGCTCCGGTGCGGAGGGGGTGCGCAGCCGGCCCTGGGCGTGGTCGTCCAGGAGGTTGGCGACGGTCTCGTTGGCGTCGCCCTTGGTGTGGCCGATCAGACCGACCGGGCCGCGCCGGATCCAGCCGGTGACATACGTGGAGGGGAGGTGCCGCCCGGCCTCCAGGACGCGGCCGCCCTCGTTCGGGACGGTGCCCGACTCCACGTCCCAGGGCAGCTTGGGGAGCTCGTCGGAGAGGTAGCCCACGGCCCGGTAGACGCCCTGGACGTCCCAGTCGTGGAACTCGCCGGTGCCCACCACGTTGCCGGAGCCGTCGAGGCGGGTGCGCTCGGTGCGCAGGGCGACGACCGTGCCGTCCTCGCCGAGGATCTCGGTGGGCGACTCGAAGAAGTGCAGGAAGAGCTTGTGCGGGCGGTCGCCGGTGTCGCGGATCGCCCAGTTCTCCAGGGTCTTGGCGACCATGTCCGCCTGCTTGTTGGAGCGGCGGGTGGCGATGGAGCCCTCGTCGTAGTCGATGTCCTCGGGGTCGACGATGACCTCGATGGTGGGGGAGTGGTCCAGCTCACGCAGCTCCATCGGGCTGAACTTCGCCTGGGCGGGGCCGCGGCGGCCGAAGACGTGTACCTCGCGCGCCCGGTTGGCCTTGAGACCGTCGTAGACGTTCGGCGGGATCTCCGTGGGCAGCAGCTCGTCGGCGGTCTTGGCGAGGATGCGCGCCACGTCGAGGGCGACGTTGCCGACGCCGAGGACCGCGACCTTCTCCGCGTGCAGCGGCCAGGTGCGCGGCACGTCCGGGTGCCCGTCGTACCAGGAGACGAAGTCGGCGGCGCCGTACGAGCCATCGAGCTCGATGCCGGGGATGTCCAGCGCCCGGTCGGCGTCGGCGCCGGTCGAGAAGATCACCGCGTCGTAGAACTCGTGGAGCTCGTCGAGGCTGATGTCGCCGGGGTAGTCCACGTTGCCGAAGAGCCGGATCTGCGGCTTGTCGAGCACCTGGTGCAGGGCGGTGACGATGCCCTTGATGCGGGGGTGGTCGGGGGCGACGCCGTAGCGGATCAGGCCGAAGGGCGCGGGCATCTTCTCGAAGAGATCGATCGAGACACCGGGGTCGGTGGCGGCCGCGGACTTCAGCAGCGCGTCGGCGGCGTAGATCCCGGCGGGGCCTGCGCCCACGATGGCTGTCCGCAGGGGGCGGGGCATGAGTGTTTCCCTTCGACCGACAACGAAATGGCTCGTCGGCCACCCTAAGCTTAGGCAAGCCTAAGTGAGTACCCGCCCCCCTTTTATGACCTCATAAGCCAACCTTATGACATCCCAAAGTGTTGGTGATGGGCGGGGGTGACGGACGGCGCAAAACGGTCGCCGCACCGGGGTGTCCCGCAGCCGCTCCGGGGCAAGGAAGAATACAAAGCCTCAGCAGGAGTGGGAGGTTGACCCTTGACCGTCTACGTGGACGACGTGAAGGACTACGGCGCTCTCGCGCGACGACGAGGTCTGCCGTCCGCGCACTGGTGCCATATGACGGCCGACACCGAGGACGAACTGCACGCGTTCGCGGCCGCCCTCGGCATGCGGCGCGCCTGGTACCAGCGCAAGGGCCCCCAGGACTACCGGTGGCACTACGACATCACCCCACCGACCCGCGCCCAGGCCGTACGGCTGGGCGCCCGCGAGGTGGACCGGCGGTTCATGGGCAACCTCATGATCAGCCGCAGCGGCGACGTCCGGGTCTGACCCGGCAGAACGCGACGGGCAGAGGACTGGGCGGGCCGGTCAGCGGCGGGACAGCACGCCCCGTACGAACGCGGCCTGGCCGGCGTGCTGGAGGCTGTCCGAGACGACGCTGACCAGCCGCACCGCCAGCGTGACCGGCGGGTCCCACGAGGTGTCCACGACCCGCGCGAGCGCTCTGCCGTCGAGGCCCGCCAGATAGGCGACCGTCTGCGCGTGGACGGCGTCGTGATACCCGGTCAGCTGCTCGGCGGAGGCGCTGACCGAGGCGACCTGGGCGGAGGTGTGCCCGTACCCGGTATCGGACTCGGCCAGCGGCAGCCCGAACCGCTCGGCCCACCCCTGCCCGCTCCACACCTGGTCGATTCCGGCCGCATCCGCGAGGTGGTCGTCCTGGATCCTGGTCAGATGCCAGACCAGCCAGGCGATGGAGTTGGCCGAGCCGTCGACGCGGAAGGCCAACTCCTCGGCGCTCAGGCCTTCGACGGCGTCCGCGACCGTTTCGCGGATTCTGCCGAACGCGTCGACGAGGAGCTCGGAACTGGTCACCGTGGTCACGGTCGCCAACCTAGTGCACGGGGCGGCGCGTGCGCCGGTGCGCGGCAGGGATCGCGCCGGGTGTCGCACCGGGTGTCGCGAACCTGCCGGGGCCGTCGCGCGGCCCGGTGGGCTTCCCCGTCGCAGCCCTTCGGTCCTAGGACGAAAGGGTGAGCTCGGCACCGCCTTTGAACAGAAGTTCCCTCACCTCACCGGGCATAGGCTCGGCGTCGTAACGGTTGATCGTTCTGAAGCCGACGACGTAGTGACCCGCGGCGTACGGAGACACCCGGCGCGGGTCGGAAGAGGGGGAGCCATGACAGAGACAGGGAAGGGCCGCGACTGGTCCGGCGACCGGTTGGACCTGGACGCCTACCTGGCCCGTATCGGATACGAGGGCGAGCGCGCGCCGACACTTGAGGTGCTGCGAGGGCTGCAGCGGGGACATGTGACCACGATCCCGTTCGAGAACGTCAACGCCGTGCTGGGCAAGCCGGTGGCGCTGGACATCGAGACGGTGCAGGACAGGCTCGTGCGGGGCGGCCGGGGAGGGTACTGCTACGAGCACGTCGTGCTGTTCGCCGGCGTGCTGGAACGCCTGGGCTTCGAGTTCACCGCCCTCATCGGGCGCGTCACGCTCGGCAACGACAAGATCCTCCCCGCCACCCACGCGCTGATCGCGGTGCGGCCGGCCGACGACGACCGGCTGTGGCTGTGCGACGTGGGATTCGGCAGCGGACCGCTCGCGCCCATCGAGATCGCCGACGGGGTCGAGGTGGATCTCGACGGCTGGAGGTTCCGGATGGTGCGGGAGGAGGGCCCGCTCGGCGTCGACCAGTGGTGGCTGTACCAGTACGGCCGGGACGGCTGGACCCACCGCCACACCTTCACCCTCACCCCGCAGTACCACTTCGACTACGTGGTGGGCAGCCACTTCGTGAGCACCCACAGCCGCTCGCCGTTCACGACCCGTCTGTTCACCCAGAAGTTCAGCGCCACCCATCACCACCACCTGGACGCGGCCACCTGGACCACGTTTCGCCCCGACGGCTCCGCCACCGAGCGCAAGATCGAACCGGCGGAGCTGGGGCGGGTGCTCGCGGACGAGTTCGAGATCGCGGTGGAGGGGGAGGAACTCGCACATCTGGAGCAGGGCCTCGCCTCGGCCTGACGCCCCGGAAGCCTGTCGCGGTACACGTGCGCGCCGGTGGTCTTCGCGGTGGCGAAGATCACCGGCGGCCGCCCGCAGAAGATCACCGGCGGCTCCCGCAGGGGAACTCAGGCGCGCTTGTCCTTGGACTCCTCGGCGCGCTGGGCGTTCTTCTCCTTGATGCGGACCGTTTCCTTGCGCACCTCGGCCTGGGTGGCGCGCTCCTTCTGCAGCCACTCCGGGTTGTCCTGCTTCAGGGCGTCGATCTGCTCGGTGGTGAGCGCGTCCGTGACACCGCCACGGGCGAGGCCCGCGATGGAGACGCCCAGCTTCGCCGCGACCACCGGGCGAGGGTGCGGGCCGTTGCGGCGCAGCTCCTGGAGCCACTGGGGCGGATCGGCCTGGAGCGCGTTCAGCTCGGTGCGCGAGACGACACCCTCCTGGAACTCTGCGGGGGTGGCCTCGAGGTACACACCCAGCTTCTTCGCCGCGGTGGCGGGCTTCATGGTCTGGGCGGTCTGGTGCGACGTCATGGTGTCAAGAGTATCGAGCGTGTGCGCCACCTCCGACCATCACCGGTAACCTGGCGGAGTGACAGGCTCGGAAGCAACCCCCTCGTTCCGGCTCGCCTACGTCCCGGGCGTGACACCCACCAAGTGGGTGCGGATCTGGAACGAGCGGCTGCCCGACATCCCGCTGACCCTGGTCGCGGTCTCGGACGCCGAGGCGTTCGACGTGCTGCGCGGCGGCGATGCCGACGCCGGTTTCGTACGGCTGCCGGTCGACCGGGAGGACCTCAGCGCCATCCCGCTGTACACGGAGACGACCGTGGTCGTGGTCCCCAAGGACCACGTGGTCGCGGCCGTCGAAGAGGTGTCCGCCGAGGACCTGGCCGACGAGACCGTGCTGCACCCCCTCGACGACACCCTGGACTGGGAGCGTCCGCCCGGGCAGCCCGCCTTCGAGCGGCCCGCCACGACAGCGGACGCCATCGAGCTGGTCGCGGCGGGCATCGGCCTGCTCGTCGTCCCGCAGTCGCTGGCCCGGCTCCACCACCGCAAGGACCTCACCTACCGGCCGGTGACGGGCACCCCGGAGTCGCGCGTGGCCCTGTCGTGGCCGCAGGACCGCACCACCGACCTGGTGGAGGACTTCATCGGGATCGTCCGCGGCCGTACCGTCAACAGCTCCCGGGGCCGCGCCCAGACCCCGGCCAAGGCCGAGCCGAAGGCCAAGCGGCCGGACGCGTCCGCGGCCCGGCGTAAGCCCACCTCGGGCAAGCCGGCCGCGGGCAAGTCGGCCGGCAAGAGCGCGCGGACCGGCTCCGGATCCGGCGGTTCCAAGGGCGGCGCCAAGCGCGGCAAGCCCCGCCGCCGTCCCTAGGGCCTGTCGTCACATTCCCGTCTGTCCTGCGACGCCTGGCACGCACTCTCGCCGCACCGGGCGAAAGCCCACGTACGTCCAGTACGAGGGCTCTAGCTCTCGCCCGGCGCGCCGAGAGCACGCACCAGACGCCGCCGGACCGCCCTTCGGGCGACGACGGGAATTTGACGACAGGCCCTGGCCCACACCCCCGTTGCCCGTTACAGCGTCAGCAGCTCCCGTACGGCCTGTTCGGACCAGTGGGGATGCGCCCCGGGGCGGGAAGCGACGTACGCGGCGACCGCGTCGGCGTCCCACGCCCCCGCCTCCAGCAGCCCCGAGGCCAGATGGCGCAGGTACGGGGCGGACGGCGCCGTCGACCGGACGTCACCCATCCGCCACGGCGCCGTGAACGTGAGCAGCGGAAGGCCGTCCAGCTGCCCCGCGCAGACGAGGGTTTCGTAGCGGCCGTCACCGAGCGCCGTCCGCCCCCGCGTCAGCACCTCGGTCAGATCGAGGTCGGCGCCTGGCTCCCGGTACATCTCCTGCGCGGCGATGTCGGCGAACTGGGAAGCCGACACGAGGTGGGCCCGGGCCAGCACACGGCCTGCGGCGTCCGGGTCGTAGAAGGCCCGGCCCCCGCCCCAGACCGGCGACCGGGTGGCGAAGTACATGACGCCCGCAAGCTCCACGGGGACCGACGCGGCCGGCAGCGTTTGGTCCCGGCAGCCCGGGTAGACACGGGTCCCGCCGGCCGGGCGTCCGCCGGCGAGGTAACAGGCGAGCCGGTGCAGGAACATGTTCGAGCCGTACGAGGTGTACCAGACCCGCCGAGGAGCCGGATCGGCAGGCGGCCCCGGCTCGATGGCGCGCGTGGAGCTCATGGGCGCGGCCGTCCCTCCTCCTCGGACAGCTTCCGCTCGAAGCGGAGGCCCGGGCGGCCGCTCAGCTCGGTCTCGCCGCAGGGGGTGAATCCCGTACGGGCCAGCACGGCTCGCGAGGCGGCGTTGTCGACGGTCGTCGCGGCCCGCAGCTCGGTCAGGCCGTACTCCCCGGCGGCCAGGGCGCAGACCTCGCGGACGCCCGCCGTGGCCAGTCCGCGCCCGGCGGCGCGCTCGGCGACGCGGTAGCCGAGTTCGGCCGAACCGTCCGCCACGTCCACCAGGTTGACCCGCCCCAGCACTTCGCAGCCGCTGCCCACCAGGAGGTGGAAGAAGTGCAGACCGGCCGCCTGCTCGGCGAGCAACTCGTCGTGGCGTGCGGCGAAGTGGGCGAAGTACTCGTCGCCCCGGTCGGGAATCGAGGCGGCGAAGTAGGCCCGGTTCTCGCGCTCGAAGTCGAGCAGGGCCGGAGCGTGGTCGAGGCGCAGAAGCTGGAGCTGGAACATGGCCCGCATGCTACGCACCTGACGCCAGGACAGCGGCGATTTAGGGACCCACCCGGCCCTCACGCCATCCCGGCTTCGCGGCGGCCGCCGCGCCCTGCCACGCCGACCGCCCGCCGCATGCCTTCCTCACGGAGCGAGGGTGAACTCGTGGACCAGCTCCACGAATTCGTCCTCCTTCTCGAAGAACGCCACGTGCCCCGCGTCGATTTCGGCGTACGTGCTGTCCGCGAACGCGGCATTCCCGGCGCCGCACGCCGGGTCTGCGGCTGAGGAGGTGGCCCAGTTCGCGGGGATGTCGACCGACTACTACACACGGCTGGGAACAGTCCCGCGGGCCGCAGCCGTCGCCCCAGATACTCACCGCGCTCGCCCGCGCCCTGCGGCTGAGCGACGACGAGCGCGACCACCTCCGGCACGGGCGCAACGTGGTCTGGCGCTGGTTCGCCGACCCGGCGGCGCGGGACGCGTACCCCGCTGGAGAGCACGCGCACTACAGCCGGGTCCACGTCGCGGACCTGCGGGCCAACGTGGGGCGCCGGGCGGGGGACCCGGTCGCCACCCGGCTGGTGCAGCGGCTGCGCGGCGCCGGCGAGGAGTTCGCCGCGCTGTGGGAGCTGCACGAGGTCGCCGTCCGCCGCCACAGCCGGATGCGCGTGCTGCACCCGGTGATCGGCCCGGTCGCCTCGACTGCCAGGTGCTCCTGGCCCCGGAGGGCAACCAGCGGCTCGTCCTGCTCACCCCGCCGCCCGGCACGGACGTGGCCGACCGCCTGGCTCTGCTCGCGGCCGCCGGGGAGGAGCGGCTGGTCGGGTGATTCGGCGCGCCGGGCCGTGGAAGCGGCGGGGCGCGGGACATCAGTGGAGTGAAAGCCACTGAGAGGGAAGGTGCGGGAGGTGCCCGAGTTCACTGATCCCCTCGTCCATCTCGCACGGCGCCGCCGGGAACCCGCGGTGGCGCAGACGCTGCGCTCCACGGCCGCCGCCGTCATCTCGTACGTCGTGGCGCTCCAGCTGAGCAGCGAGCCCGCGCCGCTCACCGCCCCGCTGACGGCCCTCCTCGTCGTCCAGGTCACCCTCTACACCACGCTGATCACCGGTGTGCGACGGGTGAACTCCGTGGTGGCGGGTGTGCTGCTCGCCATCGGATTCAGCGCGCTCGTGGGTCTGACCTGGTGGAGCCTGGGGCTGATCATCCTGGCCGCGCTGGTGATCGGACGCTTCGTCAAGGCCGGGGAATTCGTCCCGGAGGTGGCGATCAGCGCGATGCTCGTGCTCGGGGTGACCCGGGTGTCGGCGACCGCGTGGGACCGCGTCCTGGAGACGCTGATCGGCGCCGGCGTCGGCATGCTGTTCAACGTGCTGTTCGTGCCACCGGTGTGGGTGGAGTCCGCGGGCGAGGCCATCGTGGAGCTCGCCGCCCGGATGCGGCGGCTCCTCCTCGACCTGGCGCAGGAGGTCGGCGGCCACACTCCGGTGGCGCGGGCGGCGGCGAGGCTGCACGAAGCCCGGCGGCTCGACCACGACATCGTCCAGGTGGACGCCTCGCTGCGGCAGGCCGAGGACAGCCTGCGGTTCAACCCCCGGGTCAAGGAGGGGTTGCTGTCGCGGGTGGTGCTGCGCACCGGACTCGACGCCCTGGAGATCTCGGCGGTGGTGCTGCGGGTGGTCTGCCGGTCGGTCACCGACCTCGCCAAGGAGCGCACCCAGGAACACCTCTTCGAGCCGGAGACGGGCATCGCCCTGCGGGACGTCTTCGCCCACCTCGCCCAGGCCGTGGAGAGCTTCGCCGTACTGATCACCACGCAGGTCAGAGCCAATGCCGAAGAGGCGGAGAACCGCTTCGCCGCCGAGCTGGCGGCCGCCCGCGCGAGCCGTGACCGGGTCGCCCTGCTGCTGCTCGCCCAGGTCCGGCGCGACCCCCGGCAGTGGCAGCTGCACGGCGCGCTGCTCGCGGAGGTCGACCGGATCCTCGACGAACTGGATGTGGAGAAGCGCTCGCAGCGCCTGGTGGAGGAGCTCGACCGGCACTCCCGCGAACGCCGGGAGCGCCACGCGTTGCTCACCCGCCTCCAACGCGGTCTGCGTCTGCGGGAGCGGGCGGAGTGAAGCCGTGATCCGTCACGTGCGGGGTGCGCGCGGCTTCGTTCTCGTCGGCCTGTCCTCCCGGCGCCGCGCCCCCGGTTCGCCAGCGCGTTCACCGGCTCCGGCCGCGAGGCTGAAACCAGGTACGCGTACGGCGAGGCCCGGCCACGGTGCCGGTCCCCGAAATAATCGGGTGCCGATGGACCCGTCCACCTCACTACACTCACACCGCAGCGGCCACGGGATCCCGGGCCGTCCAGTCGACCAGTGAGGGGAGCCCCGGCATGCGTGTGCACACCGCCGCCGCCGTTCCCCCGTCGCGGTACGACGTGATCCTGGTGTCTTCCTCTTCCCGGTGACGGCCGCGCGGCCGCCACCGGACGCCCGCGACGAACTCCTGACCCCCGTCCGCACCGTGAGCCGTGTGCGGGCGGCCCGGTCACGACCTTGATGTCTCTCGTCCGGGAATCGCGCTGCCCTTTTCCGCTTCATCCTGAAAGGCCTCGGGCCGTGCGCACCAACCTCCGACCCCGCCCCACCCGTCCGCTGACCGTCATACGGAATCTGGGCATCCTCGCCCACGTGGACGCGGGCAAGACCACCGTCACCGAACGCATCCTCTTCGCGACCGGCGCCACCCACAAACGCGGTGAGGTCCACGACGGCACGACCGTCACCGACTTCGATCCGCAGGAGCGCGACCGCGGCATCACCATCTTCGCCGCCGCCGTGAGCTGTGACTGGGACGGACACCGGATCAACCTCATCGACACACCCGGGCACGTCGACTTCTCCGACGAGGTGGAACGCTCGCTGCGTGTGCTCGACGGCGCCGTCGCCGTGTTCGACGCGGTCGCGGGCGTCGAGCCGCAGAGCGAGTCGGTGTGGCGCCAAGCCGACCGGCACGGGGTGCCCCGGATCGCGTTCGTGAACAAGCTGGACCGCGTCGGGGCCGACCTGGACACGGCCGTCGCGTCGATCCGGGAGCGGCTGGGTACGGTTCCGCTCGTCGTCCACCTGCCGATCGGCCAGGAGGACGGCTTCACCGGCGTGGTGGATCTCGTGCGCATGCGCGCGCTGGTCTGGGGCGCGGGCGGCGAGGCGTACCAGGTGGACCCGGTCCCCGACGGCCTGCGCGAGGAGGCGCTGCGGCGGCGACGGCTGCTCGAAGAGGCGGTGGCGGAGCTCCACCCGGCAGCCCTGGAGGAGTTCTGCGCCGGCGCGGCGCTGCGGGACGCCACCCTGGCCACCGCGCTGCGCGACCTCACGCGCGGCGGCGAGGGTGTCGTGGTGCTGTGCGGCTCGGCGTACCGCAACCGCGGGATCGAGCCGCTGCTCGACGCCGTGGTGGCCTACCTTCCGTCCCCGCTGGACGTGCCCGCCGTACGGGGCACCCTGGACGGCGAGGTGCGGGAGCGGGCCGCCGATCCGGAGGCGCCCTTCGCCGGGCTGGTCTTCAAAGTCACCGCGACCGCCACCGGCCGGCTGACGTATGTGCGGGTGTACGCCGGAACCATCGAGAAGGGAGACACCGTGCTGGACGCCACGGCCGGGCGCACCGAACGCGTCGGGCGGATCCTGCGCGTACAGGCGGACCGGAACACCGAGGTGGAGCGCGCGATCGCCGGGGACATCGTCGCCGTGATCGGGCCCAAGTCGGCCCGTGCCGGGGCCACTTTGTGCGCACCGGACGCGCCGGTCGTCTTCGAGTCGCCGTCCGTCGCGGCCCCGGTCGTGTCGGTGGCGGTCGAGGCCCGCCGGAGCCTCGACACGGACCGGCTGGCCTCGGCGTTGGCCCAACTGGCCGAGGAGGACCCGTCGTTGGCGCTGCGCACGGATGCCGAGACCGGGCAGACGGTGCTGTCCGGGCTGGGCGAGCTGCATCTGGAGGTCGCCGTGGAGAAGATCCGCCGCGCCCAGGGCATCGAGCTGAGCGTCGGCCGGCCGCAGGTCGCCTATCGCGAGACGGTGGCCCGTGGGGTGTCCGGACTGCTGTACCGGCACGTCAAACAGGAAGGAGGAGCAGGTCAGTTCGCCCATGTCGTCCTCGACGTGGAGCCGCTGGACGGCGGGAGTGCGGAAGGCTTCGTGTTCCGCTCGACCGTCACCGGCGGCCGGGTGCCGCAGGAGTACGTCCGCGCGGTGGAGGCCGGGTGCCGGGACGCCCTGGCCGAAGGCCCCCTCGGCGGGCACCCGGTGACCGGGCTGCGGGTCACCCTGGCCGACGGCGCCACCCACTCCAAGGACTCCTCGGAGATGGCGTTCCGGACGGCGGGCCGTCTCGCGCTGCGCGAGGCCCTGCGCGCGAGCACGATGGCGCTCCTGGAGCCGGTCATCGAGGTCACCGTCACGGTGCCGGAGGGCGCGGTGGGCGCGGTCCTCGGTGACCTGGCCGCCCGGCGCGGCCGGGTCTCCGGATCGGCCGCCAGGGCGGGTACGGCGGTGGTGACCGCGACCGTGCCGCTGGCCGAGCTGTTCGGCTACGCGTCCCGGCTGCGCGGCCGCACCCAGGGCCGGGGCACCTTCACCACGCGGCCCGCGGGCTACGCCCCGGTCCCGGCCGGGGTGGCGGACACCCTGCTGACCCGCTAGCACCCCACGACGGCCCCGCCCGCAGAGGGCGGGGCCGTCGATTTCCCCAGGACGATCCCCGGGGCTACCGGTTCTTGATCTGTACGCGCTTGATGTTCACCGGCAGCGTCGGGAAACCGTCACCGGGGTTGTTCTGGTCGTCCTCGCCGCCCGCGGCGATCTTCTGCAACACGTCGAGACCGGCCGTGACCTTGCCGAACGGTGTGTAGGCCGGGGAGAGTTTGGTGTCCTTCCAGACGAAGAAGAACTGGCTTCCGTTGGTGTTCGGCCCGGCGTTGGCCATCGCCACCGTACCGGCCGGGTAGGTGGCGCCCGTGAGGTTCTCGTCGGGGAAGGAGTAGCCGGGGCCGCCGCTCCCGGTGCCGGTCGGGTCGCCGCACTGCAGCACATAGATCCGGGCCGTGGTGAGCCGGTGGCAGTGCGAACGGTTGAAGTAGTCGCGCTGGGCGAGGAACTTGAAGGAGTACGTGGTGCACGGCGCCTTGTCCGTGAGCGCCCGGAAGGTGATGGCGCCCTGGCTCGTGCGCAGGGTGGCGCTGTAGGGCTTGGCGGCCTTCACCGGGTCGAAGACCGGTATCCCCTTGAAGTTGTCCGCGGGCACGGCCGGCGTATAGGTGCAGGCGGTCGCGGTCCCGGGGGCGGCCGGAGCGGCGGCTGCGGCCTGCGTCGCGGCGCCGAGGGGCAACAGGGCGGCAGCGGCGAGCAGGGCGTACGGCTTACGGAGCACGAGACGGGTCCCTTTCGGATCGACACCGGACAGGTGTGTCATGGCCGCCTCATCCTGCCCGCCGCGAGGCGCGCCATGCGCGAGGTTGGGGAGAACCGCGCCTCGGCGGCGGGATCGGGGGCCGTCGAGATCGGGCGCCGCCTGTGATAGGTGTCGGAGCAACTGACCGACGTACGGCTTGCGTTCGCCGCCGCCTCCCCAACTGCTCCTCACGCATGAGCGGTTCGGCGGTCGGGGCGAGCGGATTCGTCCGGGTCAGGCCGCTCTCGTCTGACGGCGGTAGCCGCCCGGGGCCAGGCCGTACTCACGCTTGAAGGCCTTGGCGAAGGCGAACTCCGAGCCGTAACCGGTGCGCGCCGCGACCGTCGTCAGCGGGGCGTCCGTCTCGCGCAGCAGCCGCGCCGCCGTCGTCATGCGCCAGCGCGTCAGATACGCCATCGGCGGCTCGCCCACCAGCGCGGCGAACCGCCGGGCGAACGCGGCCCGGGACAGCCCGGCCCGCTCGGCCAGCGACTCGACCGTCCACGGGGCCGACGGGTCCTCGTGGATGGCCGACAGGGCCGGTGCCACCGCCGAGTCGCCCAGGGCCGCCGCCCAGCCCCGGGCGGCGGCCGGAGGCTGGTCCTCCAGCCACGCCCGCAGGATGTACAGCAGCAGCGAGTCGATCAGGGTCGGCACGATACCGTCCGAGCCGATGCGCGGGTTCTCCAGCTCGGAGCCGAGGAGCTGGACGGCGGCGCTCAGTTCGGGATGGCGGCCGTGCCGCGTCTGCAGGTGGATCACCTCGGGCAACTGGTGCACCAACGGGTGCGCGCGGCCCTGGTCCAGGTGGTAGTTGCCGCAGAGCAGGCTCGCCTCCGGGCCCTCGCCGCCGACCGAGACCGAGCCGATCGGCGAACCCCCGTCGCACTGCTCGGCCTTGGCCTCCTCCGCCACGGTGGAGGGGTGGTCGGCGAGGATGTGGCCCCGCCCGTCCCGCAGGAACACCACGTCACCGGGGTTCAGCGGGATCGGCTTGAGGTGCGGTGGCGCGTCCTCCAGGGGGACCAGCCAGCACGTCCCGTACAGCACCACATGGAACCCGGCCCCCGCGACCGCCGGCAGCCGCAGGCCCCAGGGGGCGCGGCCGTTGGTCCGTACGGACGTCGGGCGTCCCGTGCGCATCGAGGCCAGCGCCTCGGTGAGGATGTCCATCCGGCCTCGCCCTCCCTGGTGGTCCGTCGGTCAGACCGTCAGGACAATCTTGCCCTGGACGTGGCCGGCGCCGACCAGCTCGTGCGCCTTGCCGGCCTCCTCCAACGGGAAGGTCTCCTCCACGTACGGACGAATCGCACCCGCGTCGACCAGCTCGGCGATCGCCTCGAGGGCCGCGTAGTCCGGCTCGACCGAGATGCCCACGAAGCGTCGCCCGGCCGCCTCGACGCGTGCGGCGAGCTCGGCGTCGCCGTGCTCCAGGATGGAGACGAGCGTGCCGCCCGGGCGCACCGCACCCAGCACGAGGTCGCCCTGGGCGGCGGAGTCGAAGACGATGTCGGCGTCCTTGACGGTCTCGGTGAAGTCGGTCGCCCGGTTGTCGATGACCTCGTCGGCGCCGAGGCCGCGGACGAACTCGTGCCGGGCGGCACTGGCGAGGGCGATCACATGGGCGCCGCGCGCCTTGGCGATCTGCACAGCGAAGTGCCCGACGCCGCCCGCCGCCCGGTGGATCACCACCCGGTCACCCGCCTTGACGCCCGCCCCCTGCACCAGACCCTGCCAGGCGGTGAGCGCCGCGAGGGGGATGGCGGCGGCGTGCGCGTGGTCGACGGAGGTGGGCTTGCGGGCCACCTGACGGGACGGGACCAGGACGTACTCGGCGTATCCGGTGGCCGCGCGCGGGAAGTACGGCATCCCGTACACCTCGTCGCCCTCCTTGAACCGGGCGCCGGGGCCCGCCTCCTCGACCACACCGGAGATGTCCCAGCCGACGCCGAACGGCGGCTCGCCCAGCAGCGGGTAGGCGCCGGACCGGACGGCCAGGTCCACCGGGTTGACCGCGCTGGCGTGCACCTTGACGAGGAGCTCGCCGCCCAGCGGCTTGGGACGGTCGGTCTCCACGACCTCGAGGACCTCGGGGCCGCCGAAGGACTTCTGGATCACTGCACGCACGGTAACTCTCCCTAAGTCTGCACACGTTGGCGTCCGGATCGAGATCCGGCTCGGTGTGCGCTGCTTGATGTCCTCAACCTTAGGGAGATCGAACGAGCCGCAGAATGGCCTTCCGTCTCACTTATATGTCCCAGCGTCTCGCCGCCCGATGCTCCCGGAGCAAGAAGGAAGGGTGGCCAGGCTTCAGTGCAGCCGCGGTGTCGTGCCCGGCCCCCAGCCCTGCCGGTACCGGGCGGCCGCAGCACCCGCGGCGAACGCGGCCGAGGACGCGGGGGAGGTGCCCACGCGCCAGTCGATCTCCTTCACCGCCTGGTACCAGATGACGCCGATGATGTCGCGGTGGCGGGGCAGCGCGCGGAACATGCCGGTGATCCACTCGGCCTTGCGCCCGGCCGCGTCCGTGGCGCCGACCTCGGTGATGACGAGCGGCTTGCGGGTGAAGCGGCGCAGCTCGGTGCGGCTGGGGGTGAAGAGGGCGTCGAACGACTGGTAGTTCTCCTTGCCCACGGTGCCGTAGTAGCCGGACAGGCCCACCCAGTCCACGTAGGCGTCCCCGGGGTAGAGGCGGTGCAGCGGAGTGGAGTTGGTGTAGCTGACGTTGGGGCTCCACACCCACACCACGTTGCGCGCGCCCACCGCGTCGAAGACCTGGTGGACGTGGCGCCACGCCTGGACGTACTCCCCGCGGCCGTTGCCGTTGGACTGCTCGCACCAGGGGTACCAGTAGCCGTTCATCTCATGGGCGAAGCGGATGGCCACCGGGTAGCCGAGCTGTGCGATGCCCCGCGCCCAGGACCGTACGTACGCGTCGAAGTCGCCGTCGACGATCCGCGACAGGCGGTACGCGGGTTGTTCGCCGCGCAGCCTGGGCTCCTTCGCCTCCTTGCGGTGGTCCCACGGCTCCCAGGCGACCAGGGGCAGCATGCCCCGCTCGGCGACCCGGTCGATCGCCGCCGCGTCGAAGCGGTCGTGCGCCCAGTCGGCCGAGAACTCGAAGACCTGGGGCCGGTGCCGGGTCTGGCGGGCGAAGTCGGCCGCCTCCGTGAAGTCATGGGTGCCCTGGGAGGTGAAGACGCCGAGGAAGGTGTTTCCCGGGGCGGGGAAGGGTGTGGTGGGGTGCGGTGTGCCCGAGGCGCCGGGCAGCCGGGTCGTCGGGGGGAGCACGGCGTCGGCGCGGGCGGCCGCCGCGCGGCGATCGCGGTCCGCGAGGTCCGGGGCCACCTGGAAGGTGTACCAGCACAGCACGACGGCGCAGAGCAGCGCGAGCACCCGGGGCGCGGTGATCCTCACGGGTCGGCCCTCGCCGTACGCAGGCGCGCGGAGACGCCCTCGGCCAGCGCCAGCAGCGGCGGCGCCGACCCGGCCGCCAGGCACAGCAGCGTCCAGATCCGCATGCCCGTGTAGTCGTGGTGATGGAGGAAGCTGACGACCAGCAGGCCCCCGGCCAGCAGCGCCCAGATCAGATGCAGCCGGAAGGTGCGCGGTGACTCGGAGCTGCGCAGCTCGCCCTTGGCGGTGACGACGTACGCGAGCGGGCGGCGCAGCAGGGCGTTCACCGCGGCCGCGATGTACACGGGCCCGGCGAACAGGGTCAGCAGGATGCCCGCCGTGCCGATCTCGCGCCGCTCGTGTTCGGCGAGGTGGAACCGGCGCAGCCACAGCCACAGCGCGAACGACCCAGCCATGCCCGCCGACCACAGCAGGAACCAGGGCAGGCCCGGCAGTTGGATCGAGTTCACCCCGAGCAGCATGTACAGAGCGGTGGCGAGGGTGCCCAGCGCCAGGTTCACCGCGATGCTCGGGTAGTAGAACTGCACCAGGTCGTACAGCAGCCGCTGACGGGGACGGAGCCGGATGCCCTGCCTCAGACGCGGGTTGAGCTTGATCTCCCAGATGCCGTACGCCCAGCGCTTCTGCTGGTTGAAGTAGTCGGTCCAGGTCGTCGGGCCCTCGCCCACGGCCACCACGTCCGGGGTGTAGACGCCCTTCCAGCCGTTGCCGGTCGCGGGGTTTTGCGTGCCGTGCACCCTCATGCTCGTCAGATGGTCCTCGATGATGGAGTCCTGGTAGCCGCCGATCTGCCGCCAGGCGGCCACCCGGTAGAGGTGGTTGGTGCCGATCAGCAACGGCGCGTCGAGGCCGTTGCCGCCGCGCTCGACGATGCTGCTGAAGAGGTACTGCTGCACGGAGGCGCCGTGCGCGACCCAGTTTTCGTAGGCGTTCCCGTACACCTGCGGGGCGACCACGAACGCGGTGTCGGGGTCGTGGAAGTAGCCCAGGGTCCGCTCCAGGAAGCACGGCAGCGGCACGTGGTCCGGATCCATCTGCGCGACCACGTCGTACCGGTCCTCGTGCTCGGCGCGCCAGGCGTTGTGGTTGCCGGACTTGGTGCGGGCGCGGAACGGGCCGGACGGCTGGTTGTACTGGGGCCGGTCCTTGCGGCTGAAGTGGTGGACGCCCAGACGCGCGGCCATCTGCCGTACGACCGGGTCGTTGCCCTCGTCCAGGATCCACACGTCCACGGCGCAGTCCCAGCGCTCCACCTCCAGCATGGCGCGCAGCGTCCGCTGCACGACGGCCAGGGGCTCCTTCGACGGCACGATCGTCGTCAGCATGGCGACCCGCAGCCTGCCTGGTGGGGTCATGGGGACGGGGTCCCGTGCCCGGAAGGCGAACACCCAGATCGCCACCGCCTGCACGACTTTGATCACCTCCACCACGATGACCAGGCAGAATCCGACCCGGGCCAGACACAGCCAGCAGCCGCCCAGCCCGGTGACGCCTGGGCCGGGCACATGCTCGGGCAGGAGCAGCCAGCCGATGAAGACGAGGTCGGCCACGGCGGTCGCGGTGACCAGCGCCGTGAGCGAGATCCGGTCACGCGTGCACAGCACGGAGAAGAACCCGACTTCCGGGCGCGGGTTGGCCAGCGGACCGCAGCCCCGGGCGGCGTACCGGTAGTTGGTGACGGCCGACGCGTTGCGGCGGCGCCTCTCCTCGGCGCGCCGGTCCAGCCGGGATGGATATCTGGACATGTCCCCCCTTGCTGACCAACAACATCACTCTGGCGTGAAAAGGCCGCTACTTGCGGTGAGTAGGACTGCCGTCGTCCGCTGTCCGGTTCCCGCCCCCCTGCTGTGGTCGGGTGTTCGGGCGCGCGTCAGAGGCGCACGGCGTACAGGGCGCTGTCGTCGCAGCCGAAGTACACCGTGTCCTCGGCGACGGCCGGGGAGTGCACCGGAGCGGGGGCGAGATGGCTCCAGAGCTCGCGGCCCGTCGCGGCGTCCAGCGCGTAGAGCCTGCTGTCGTCGCTGCCCACGTACACCACCGCTCCCGCCACGGCAGGGGCGTGCACATCGCCCGCGGCCATGAACGTCCAGACGGTCTTCCCGGTGGCCGCCTCCAGCGCGTACAGCGCCTTGCCGCCTCCCACGTACACCAGCCCCCGCGCGAGGGCCGGGCTGGAGCCGACGGACGCGCCCTGGAACCGCCAGACCTGCTGGCCGGTGCCCGCGTCCACCGCGTACAGGCCGCCGTCGGTGCTGCCGAAGTGGACGAGGCCGCTCGCCACGGCCGGAATGCCGGAGACGGCGCCCCGGGTGGTGAACGCCCACTGCTTCTCGCCGGTGGCCGCGTTCACCGAGTACAGGTTGGTGTCGCTGCTGCCCACGTACACCGACTCGCCGGACACGGCGGGGGAGTGTGTGTCGTTGCCGGCGGTGAAGGCCCAGCGGCGCCTGCCGGAGGCCGCGTCCACGGCGTACAGCCGGTGGTCGGCGCTGCCGACGTAGGCGACCCCGCCGGTCACCACCGGGGTGTGCACGATGCCCTGGGTCGTGAACCGCCAATGGACCGAGCCCGAGCGCGCGTCGAAGGCGTACAGGACCCGGTCGTCGCCGCCCAGATAGACGCTGCCGCCCAGCACGGCGGGCGCGGACCCGATGGCCGCACCGGTCGTGTACGCCCACCGCCGCCGCCCGTCGGCCGTCCCCAGCGCGTACAGCGTGCCGTCGTTGCTCGCCGCGTAGACCAGGTCACCCGCCACTCTGGGGTACGACAGGACGGTGCCGGTGGTCGCGGAGCGCCAGCGCGGGGAGCCCCGCCCGGACGGCCCGCCGCCGCGCGAGAGCGCCCAGCCGGCGGCCGCCGCGCCCCCGGCCGCCAGGGCGCCGACGGCGGTGTGGAGAGCACGCCGACGGCCGACCGGCCGCCCGGGAGGGGCCTGCGGCGGCTGCTCGGGGCGCAGAGGTACGGAGAGGGGCGGCCCGGTCGTGGAGGTCGGGGCGTCCGGGAGGGCCGGCGCCGTGTCCTCGCCGTGCCACGGCTCCGGCAGCCAGCCCGGGGCGAGCAGCTCCACCGGTGACCGCCCGCCGGTCAGAGCGTGCATCAGCGCGGGCAGCTCGGGCCGGTCGGCGGGCTTCTTCGCCAGGCACCAGCCGATCAGGTCGCGCAACCCCGTGGGCACCGCCTGGAGATCGGGCCGCTCGTTCACCACCCGGTACAGCAGCGCCGGCACCGACGCCTCCCCGAACGGGCTGGTGCCGGTCGCCGCGTAGGCCAGCACCGAACCGAGTGAGAACACGTCGGACGACGGCTCGATGCGGAACCCCTGGATCTGCTCGGGCGACATATAGCCCGGGGAGCCGATCGTGGTGCCGGTCAGGGTCAGCCCGGTGTGCTCGCAGAGCCGGGAGATCCCGAAGTCGATGACGCGCGGCCCGTCCTGGGCGAGCAGGACGTTGGCGGGCTTGAGGTCCCGGTGGATCAGGGACGCGCCGTGGATCGCGGTGAGCGCCTCCACCAGCGCCGCGCCGAGCGCCCGTACGGACTGCTCGGGGAGGGGGCCGCTCTTCTGCACCGCGCGCTGGAGGGAGGGGCCCGGGATGTACGCCGTCGCCAGCCACGGCATGGGGCCCTCGGGGTCGGCGTCGACCACTCCGGCCGTGAAGAAGCCGCTCACGGCACGGGAGGCGATCACTTCACGGGCGAACCGCTGGCGGAAGGCCGGGTCCTGTACGTACTCCGGTCGGATGACCTTGATCGCGACCTTTCGGCCGCTCGGGGAGTAGCCGAGGTAGACCCGGCCCATGCCGCCGCTGCCCAGCTGGGCGACCAGCCGGTACGGCCCCACGGTGGCCGGGTCGTCAGACCCCAACGGCTCCAACGCGCCCCCCGGGTCGCATCCTGTCCTTCACCACGTCGCTCGCCATCGACGGGCCACGGAAAGCGTAGCGCCGGTCAGGCCCCGCCGCTCACGCCCGGAGCGACGAACCGGCGGTGCAGCGGCAGCAGTTGGATGTCAGGCTGACCGACGATCCCGGCCTTCTCGACGGCGGGCGCGAGGCGTTCGCCGAAGAACCGCTCGAAGTCCTCCTGGGACTCCCAGACGTCGGTGACGCGCAGGACGCCGGATTCGAACCACGCCACGTGCAGACAGGCCCCGTCGGCACCTGCTCCTCCCAGTCCACCGCCTCACGCACCGCGTCGTACTGCTCGGGGGTGACCCCCGCCCAGCTCAGCGAAAGGACAACAGCCATCGACCAACCCTCTCCCGATCCCAAGCCCGGACTCCGCGTCGGGCGGGCCAATTCTCGCCGCGGGGGTCCGGTTTGGGGCGCTGTGGCCGAGGGCGTGCGGCAGCGTTTCGGGAGCACGTACGGGGACCTTCGCGCCCCCGGGGCCGACGGCCGGGCCCGTCACCCGGCACCGAGGGCGGCCAGATCCACCGGACAGGCCCTGGGCCGCCACCCGTCCAGCGGCGGTCGGCGCGCCGGGGCGGCGGCGGGGCGCGAGCCTGGGGCTGTTGCCCGTCGACAGCGTCCCAGGAGAACTCAGTGCCCCGTCCCCGACGTCTGCTCCGTGGTGCGCTCGCAGCCGCCGTCCTCGCCCCGGCGCTGCCCGCCGCGACGGCGGCCGCCGAAGAGCCCGGGGCTCCGACGCCCGGGGCGGCGCGGACGGGCCAGGTCGAGTGGGCCGAGGGAAGCTTCCGGGCCGTCTGCGAAACCCGGCAGGGGGCCGCGCCCGACCGGCGCACCCTCCGGTTCTTCGACGACGCGCCGATGGAGGCGGTGGCCTCGCACATCGCACGGGACCGGCAGGGGACCCTGCTGTGGACCGGGCACCTCGCGGGCCGCCCCGACCGGCCGGTCAGCCTCGCCATCGACCGGGCGTGCGGACCCGGTGTGCCGAGGGTGGCCGGTGAGGTGCACCTGGGCAGCAAGCGGTACGTGATCGACGCCGACCGGCCGGGGTCCTCCACGGTGCGCGAGCTGACCTTCGCCCGGACGACGCCCGCGCGCGACGATGTCGTACGGGTCGAAGCCCGGCAGGGGCCCAGTTCGTCCCGGACCGCCCGGAAGACGCGGCAGGCGCGACGGGTTGGGCAGCACGGGCCGCTCGGGCCGCTCGGGCAGGTTCGGCAGATGAAGCCGGAGCCGGAGCCGCGTGCCGCCATCACCGCACCCGTCATCGACCTGCTCATCGGCTACACCCCCCAGACCGTCCGCAACACCCAGGGCGGGGTGGAGGCGCTGGACCTGAAGGTGAAGGCCGCGGTCGCGGGGACCAACGCCGCCTACTCCGACAGCACCGTCACCGCCCGGCTCAACCTGCTGGGCACCTTCACCACCCAGGAGTGGACGGGCGACGACAGCGACACCGAGGGCATCACCAGCGCGCTGTCGGACCCGCAGAGCGTGCGCTACTCCGGCGCGTTCGCCACCGACGCGCGCAACCGGCGCGACGAGAAGGGGGCGGACCTGCTGCACGTGCTCACCCAGTTCACCCCCGTACTGGGCAGCCTCTACACCGCGGGTACGGCCAGCGCCCCCTCGCTGCCCCGGATCATCCCCGGCGCCGATCCCTCGTACAGCAGCGACGGCGCGGCCTTCGGTGCCCAGCAGGTCGACACCCTGGGCACCTACCACCTGGCGCACGAGATCGGGCACAACTTCGGCCTCAGCCACGACTACCACACCGACCCCGTCGACCCCGCCGACAAGGACTACCGGCGCGGCAACCTCAACCCGTACTACCCCGACAACCACGGCTACCTGCCCGCCGACCGCACCTGGACGGACATCATGGGGTACACCATGGCGTGCGCCGACGAGGCCAAATGCGAGACGAAGCTGTGGTTCTCCAACCCCCGCCAGACGTACGACAACGTGCCCCGGGGTGTGCCGCTGGGCCGGCCCAACCCCGCCGACTGCGTCCGCGTCATGAACCTCACCGGCCCCGTGCTCGCCAACTACCGCACGCCGGCATCCCCTACGGCACCGGCGGCCCGGTACGCGCTCACCGCGGCCCCGGACAGCCCCGAGCACGGCACCGTCACGCCCGCCGCGACCGGCCTGTTCGACAAGGGCGACCAGGTCACCGTGACCGCCACGCCCAAGGCGGGCTACACGGTCGCCTCCTGGGCGGTGGACGGCACCCTCCAGTCCAGCCGGGCGAACGAGCTGACCGTCACGATGGACGGCAACCACTATGTGACCGCGAAGTTCGCCGTCGTGGCGAACGGCGCCCTACAGGGCGGTGACGTATGACCCGGCCGGGACGCCGGTGGGTGCCCGGCCGCCGGCGTGGCCCTGGGGCCCGTCGGCCGACCCGGCCCGTACATGGGCGGCCCATCGGCGCGGTTACGCGGCCGGGCCCGCCCGCGCCGCTAGCCTCGCCCCCATGACTGACACCTTTGAGCACAACCCCCGGGTGTGGACCGCGGCGCGCCTGCGCGAAGCCCTCCAGGGGCTGCCGGACGACACCCCCATCCACGTCGGTGTCGCGGACGGGCCGGGCGACTTCGACGGGTACACCGAGTACGCGCTGGTCAACCTGGAGCCGGTCGAGAAGGACCCCATGTCCGCCGGGCCCGCCGGGGCGGCCGCCGGGCACGGCGACGTGGAGTACACGCTCTTCGCGGACTTCAAGGCGGGCCAGTACCACTACGACCTGGACTGACCGCCGGCGTTACTCGAAGCGCGAGGTGTCGCCCGCCCCACGGCGTACGATCTCGACCTCGCCGCCGGAGAAGTCGATGACGGTGGTCGGCTCGGTGCCGCAGTCGCCCGAGTCGATCACGGCGTCCACCACGTGGTCGAGGCGCTCCTTGATCTCCCAGCCCTGCGTCATCGGCTCGGCCTCGTCGGGCAGGAGCAGGGTGCTGGAGAGCAGCGGCTCGCCCAGGTCGGCCAGCAGGGCCTGGGTGACGGTGTGGTCCGGAATGCGCACCCCGACGGTCTTCTTCTTGGGGTGCAGCAGCTGGCGCGGCACCTCCCTGGTGGCGGGGAGGATGAAGGTGTAACTGCCCGGCGTCGCCGACTTGATGGCGCGGAACACATCGTTGTCGATCTGCACGAACTGGCCGAGCTGCGCGAACGTCTCACACACCAGGGTGAAGTGGTGGCGGTCGTCGAGCTGCCGGATCGCCCGGATCCGGTCGATGCCGTCACGGTTGCCGAGCTGGCACCCCAGGGCGTAGCAGGAGTCCGTCGGATACGCCACGAGCGCGCCGGACCGGATGCTGTCGGTCACGCTGCTGATGGTGCGCCGCTGCGGATTGTCGGGGTGCACGTCGAAGTACTTCGCCATCCGCCGAGTCTACGGGCCGCGCCACGATAGTTCCCAAGGCGCCCGTTCACTCGTCGGGGTGGTGGCATGATCGCGGCGGACCCGGCCCCTGGAGACCTTCGCGAGCGTGGCCCCGGACCGGGATCCGCACGAGTGGTGAACCGGGCGGCCCCGGGGACGGGCCGCCCGCGCCGGGCTGCTCAGGAACGCCGGGCTGCTCAGGAACAAGGGGTGCTCAGGAACGAGGACTGCTCAGGAACGAGGGCCGAGGGCGTCCACCACCAGGTCCGCGAGGAGGCGGCCCGCCGTGCCGTCCGGGTCGAGATCGGGGTCGTAGATCGTGAGGTTGAAGCCCACGCAGCGCTCCGACCGCACCAAGGCGCCCAGGAGCGGTGCGAGTTCGTCGGGCAGCAGCCCGCCGGGGTCGGGGCTGTCGACGGCGGGCATCACGCTCGGGTCGAGGACATCGGCGTCCAGATGCACCCAGAACCCGTCGAGCGCCTCCGTCTCCAGGGACTCGCGGACCGATGCGCCGATCTCCGCCGGGCCCCACTGCCTGATCTCCCCGACCGTCGCCGTGGGGATCTTCAGCTCGGCGAACTCCGCCCGGTCCTCGTCGTCGTCCCGCATCCCCAGGATCCGGACGTCCTCGTCGCGTACGTACGGACGCAGCCCCTCCAGATCGGTCAGGTCGGCCTGGCCGCGCCCGGTGCCCAGGGCCAGCTCCTCACCGCCGGCCGCGCCGATCCGGTCGGAGTTGCCCGGGTGACGGAAGTCGGCGGAGCCGTCGATCACCACGATCCCGTACCGGCCGGTGCGGCGCAGCGCCAGCGAGGCGCCGAGCTGAATGGAGCAGTCCCCGCCGAGCACGACGGGGAAGTCGCCGGACCGGACGTGGTGTTCGACGCGGTCGGCGAGCTTGCGGGTGTACGAGGCGATGGCGGCCGCGTTGAAGACGCCGTCGCCCTCCTGCCAGTCGCCCCGGTCGTAGCGGGGCGGCACCACCACCCCGCCCTCGTGCGCCCCGAGCCGCCGTACGATGCCGAACTCCCGCATGGCTCCGGCGAGTTTGTAGCAGCCGGGGACCGTACCCGGGGCGGGCGGGCGCAGGCCGAGGTTGGACGGGGCGTCGATGACCACGAGACGTCGCATGCCCCACATCGTTGTCGAGGACAGCCCCGTCCTCAACAAGGATTCGCGGGCGTCAGGACGTCACGGCGTCACGGCGTCAGGATGTCAGGCGCAGGGCCTGGGCCACGTCCGCCGTCCGGGCCGAGGACGTGGTGGACTCGTAACCGCCGCGCATCGAGGCGTCCGGGTCCTTGAGACCGTTGCCCGTCACGGTGACCACCACGCGCTGCCCGGCGTCGAGGCGGCCCGCGCGGTGCTCGGCGAGCAGCCCCGCGATGCCGGCGGCGGAGGCGGGCTCGACGAAGACGCCCTCGTGGCGGGCGACGAGGCGGTACGCGTCGAGGATCTGCTCGTCGGTGACGGCGCCGATCAGACCGCCGGAGCTGTCGCGCGCCGCGATCGCGCCCGTCCACGAGGCGGGGTTGCCGATACGGATCGCGGTGGCCACCGTCTCCGGCTCGGCCACCACCTCGCCGTGCACCAGCGGCGCCGCGCCCGCGGCCTGGAAGCCCCAGAGCCGGGGCCTGCGGGTGGCGAGCCCGGCGGTGCCGTACGCGTCGTAGCCCCGCCAGACGGCGGTGATGTTCCCGGCGTTGCCGACCGGCAGGCAGTGGATGTCCGGCGCGTCGCCCAGTGCGTCCACGACCTCGAACGCGACGGTCTGCTGGCCCGCCAGACGGTGGTCGTTGACGGAGTTCACCAGCGCGACCGGGTGGTGCTCGGCCAGTTCGCGGGCGATGCGCAGACAGTCGTCGAAGGAGCCGGTCACCTCGACGATCTCGGCGCCGTAGCGGACCGCCTGGGCGAGCTTCCCGAGGGCGATGTGGCCCCGGGGGACCAGGACGGCGGCGCCGATGCCCGCGCGGGCCGCGTACGCGGCGGCCGAGGCGCTGGTGTTGCCGGTCGAGGCGCACACCACCGTGCGCGCGCCCGCCTCCACGGCCTTGCTGACCGCCACCGTCATGCCCCGGTCCTTGAAGGAGCCGGTGGGGTTGGCGCCCTCCACCTTCAGCCACACGTCGCAGCCGGTCAGCGCGGACAGATGGGCGGCCGGGACGAGCGGCGTGTTGCCCTCGTGGAGCGAGATGACGGGCGTGGTGTCCGTGACGGGCAGCCATGCGCGGTAGCCGTCGATGAGGCCGCGCCAGGGGCGGGTCCGTACGGAGGTGGTGGTGATGGCGGAAGAGCGCTCGTCTATGGTCACGAATGTTACTCTAACCCGAGATCTTCAGGAGATGCGAAACAATCGTTTCATCACCGGCGATGGCGGCGGGGAGTGGCATGGCGAACGACGACGAGGTGGCGGCCCGGCTCGGCGCGGTCTATCCGGAGCTGCCGCGCGGGGAGCAGGCCATCGTGCGGGTGCTGCTCGACGACTACCCGTTCGCCGCCCTGGGCTCGCTGCGCTCCCTCGCGGACCGGGCGAAGGTCAGCCCGCCGACCGCCTCCCGGCTCTTCGCCCGGCTCGGCTGGTCCGGCTTCGCCGACTTCCAGGCCGCGGTCCGGGCCGAGGGCCGCGAGCACGACCGCTCCCGGCTGCGCGAATTCGTGGCCACCGCCCCCGACGGCCCGCGCCGGGCGGCCGAGCAGCTCAGGGCCGGGCTCGACGCCACGATCGCCGCGGCCGGCGAACCCCTGCTCGGCCGGATCGCCGCGCTGCTCTCCCAGGCGCGCGGGGTGTGGGGGATGGGCGGCCCCCTGAGCGAACTCGCCGCCGACTATCTGGTCCGCCAGCTGGCCAGCCTGCGCCCGGGGGTGCGCCGGGTCCCGGACGGGGCGGCCGAGCGCGCCCGGGTCCTGCTCGACCTGGGCCCGGGCGACCTGGTCGTCGCGTACGACTTCCGCCGCTACAGCGACACCACCGCGCGGTTCGTAGGCGCGGCCCGGGCGCGTGGGACGCGGCTCGTGCTGGTCACCGACGCCTGGGAGTCCCCGCTCGCCGCACAGGCCGAGGTGCTGCTGCGGCTGCCCCGCGACGCGGCGGGCCCCATCGCCCCCCTCACCCACGAGATCGCCGTGACCGAACTGATTCTGGTCGCGGCCGTCCCGCTGCTCACCGAGTCGCCGGGGCGGCTGGAAAATCTCGACGCCCTCACGGCGGAGCTCGGCCAGGACTGAGCGGATGGACCCCCGGGGGGCGTGCGGCGACGCCGCCTCTCGGACCGTGCGCGCAGGGCGCCGGTCTTCGCGCCCTGCCGGGCCGCTCGGGCGGTACGAGACGGTGGCACGGTCCGATCGCCGCACGGGAAGGCCCATCGATGCCACGAGCTGCGCAGCCGACCACCGCGACCCCCACGACCCCCGCGAGCGAAGAGGCCTCCCCGCCCCTCTGCGTGGCCCGTGGCGGGGGCTCGACGGTGGTCGTGCGCAGCGTCGTGGCGTCGCCGCCCACGCGTCGCTCCCCGCTCGAATCCGGCCGCCGCAGACGCGGCCTCGCGGACGCCGCCGGGCCCGCCGGATCCGCGCGGTGATCCCCGCCCAGGCCTCCCGTCCCGGCAGGGACGCGCACGTGGTGGTCGTCGGAGCGGGGTTCTCCGGCATCGGCGCCGCGATCCGGCTGCGGCAGGCGGGGTTCCGGGACGTGGTCGTCCTGGAGAAGGCGCCCCAACTCGGCGGCACCTGGCGGGAGAACACCTATCCGGGCTGCGCCTGCGACGTGCCCTCCACGCTCTACAGCTACTCGTTCGCCCCGGACACCGCCTGGTCGAGGGTGTTCGCCGGGCAGCGGGAGATCCACGCCTATCTGGGGGCGACGGCCGAGCGGTACGGGGTCGGCGAGGTGCTGCGCTGCGGGGTGCGGGTGCGGGCGGCCCGCTGGGACCCGGCGGCCGCGCGCTGGCGCCTGGAGACCAGCGACGGGTCCTACAGCGCGGCGGTCCTGGTCCTTGCCACCGGTCCGTGGCACGTGCCGCGCCCGCTGGAGGTGCCCGGCGTCGAGGACTTCGCCGGACCGGTGCTCCACACCGCCCGCTGGGACCACGGCGTCGACCTGGCCGGCCGCCGCGTGGCCGTGGTGGGCAGCGGCGCCTCGGCGGTCCAGGTCGTCCCCGAGATCGTCTCCCGCGCCGCGCAGGTGCGGCTCTTCCAGCGGACCGCCCCGTGGGTGCTGCCCAAGCCCGATGTGCCGGTCCCGGCGGTGTTCAACTGGTGCCTGGACCGCGTGCCCGGCGCCCGCAGGGCCCTGCGCGCCGGGCAGTACGGCCTCCAGGAGGCTCTGGGTTGCGCCTTCCGCCACCCGGAGCTCGCCCGGCTGATCGAGGCGGGAGCCCGGGCGCACCTGCGCCTCGCGGTCCGCGACCGGCGCACCCGCCAGGCGCTCACACCGGACTACCGGCTGGGCTGCAAGCGCCTTCTGACCTCCAGTACGTACTACCAGGCCGTGTCGCAGGCGCACGTCCACCTCCACCCCACCGCCGTGGCGGCCGTGCGCGAGAAGGAGGTCGTCGGCGCCGACGGAACGGTGGCAGAGGCCGACGTCCTCGTCACCGCCACCGGCTTCCGGGTCGGTGAACTGCCGCTGGCCGACGGCCTGTACGACGCCGACGGCCGTACGCTCCGCGCGGCCTGGGCCGGTGAGCCGCAGGCGTACCTGGGCAGCAGCGTCAGCGGTTTCCCCAACCTCTTCCTGCTCCTCGGGCCGAATCTGCTCGGCGGTTCGACCTCCGCGATCAGCGTCCTCGAAGCCCAGCTGACCTACCTCACCGGCGCCCTCGCCCATCTCCGGCGCACCGGGCACGCCGCCCTGGACGTGCGGCCCGCAGCGCAGGCCGCGTACAACACGGCGGTGCAGGAGGCGCTGCGCGGCACCGTCTACAACACCGGCGGCTGCACCAGCTACTACCTCGCGCCCAGCGGGCGCAACACCTTCGCCTGGCCGTGGTCCACCGGACGCCTGGTCCGCCGGCTGAGCCGTTTCGACGCCGGCGCGTACACCTGGCACGCGCCTGCTGTCCGCGGGCCGGAACTGCCCGAGACGGCCGAGGCGTTCTGAGGAAGCACCCATCGCCGCCCGGCAGGGGCGCCGGTTCGTGACGCCGTCCGTGCGGCGCCGCAATGGCCGTGCGGAACCTGGGCCGACCACTACTGGCGGTAAGGAGTAACCGCGGGAAAACGACGATGCTTTCCGGCGGCCGGGTGAGGCGACCCGGCCGCCGTTCGTTCGGTCGCCGGGTTGTTTCTGGATCTCCGACTTCTCGGCCCCGACTTCCCGGCCCCGACTTCCCGGCCCCGACTTCCCGGACCCGGATTCGCGGATTCCCGGATACCTGGATTCCCGTTTCCGGGCGGACTTCTTCCGCTTCTGAATTTCCCCTTCCGTACGGCCGCGAAGTCCGCTCCCGGCACTCCTCGCACTTTCGAGGCTTACGTCCCGTCGGTCACGGAAAGGTACGGCTCGTGCCGACGAACGACGAGATGGCCAGTGAGTTCGCAGCCGAGCTACGGCGGCTGAGGAGCCTGCGCAGGATGTCCCTCACCGAGCTCGCCCGCTCGGTCCACTACAGCAAGGGCTACCTCAGCAAGATCGAGAACGGCGGGAAGCCCCCGACGCTCGACGTCGCCCGGCGCTGCGACGCCGCCCTCGGCGCGGACGGGAGCCTGACGCGTCTCGTACCGAAGACGCCCGCCGGACCGCCCGTCGGACCGCCCGCCGTCGGCGTCCCCCCGGCCCGCTCCGGTGAGACCGATCCGCAAGAAGCACAGTGCCCCTACCGGGGACTCGCCGCCTACGGGCCGCAGGACGCCGAGTGGTTCTTCGGCAGGGACGGCGCCACGGCGGAGCTGGTGGGGCGGCTCGCCGAGCGCGTGGGCCAGGGGCCGCTGGCCGTCGTCGCGCCCTCGGGCGCCGGGAAGTCCTCGCTGCTCCAGGCCGGGCTGCTGCCCGCGCTGCGGCGCGGCGCGCTCCCGGTCGCCGGGTCCGCCGCGTGGCCCGCCGTGGTGTGCACACCCACCGCGCACCCGCTCAAGGAACTGGTGCGCTGCACCGTCGATCTGCTGGGGCAGGCGGGCGACGGACTCACCCCCGAGGCGCTGGCCGAACGGCCGCGCGCCCTGCTGGACGCGGTCCGGGACGCCCACGGACACCCCGGGCTGGTCCTCGTGGTCGACCAGTTCGAAGAGGCCTTCACTCTCTGCGCCGACGCGCGCGAGCGCCGCGCCTTCGTCGCCGTGCTGCACGCGCTCGCGACGGGAGCCGGGGGACAGCGGCCGACGGGAGTCCCGGTCCCGGCCGAAGCGGCCGTGGTCCTCGGCGTGCGCGCCGACTTCTTCGGGCACTGCCTCGACCACCCGGAACTCGCCGAGGCGTTCACGCACGGCCTGTTCGCGCTCGCGCCGATGTCCGACGCCGAGCTGCGCGCCGCCGTCACCGGCCCCACCGAACGGGCCGGCCTCGTCCTGGAACCGGGCCTGGCCGAGTTGCTGCTGCGGGACCTGCGCTCCGGACCCGCCGCCTCCCCGGGCTCGCTGCCCCTGCTCGGCCACGCCCTGCTGGCGACCTGGCAGCAGCGCTCGGGCCGCACGCTGACGGTCGCGGGATACGAGACGACCGGCGGCATCCACGGAGCGGTGGCCCGCACCGCCGAGTCCGTGTTCACCCGCCTTGATCCGGCCGAGCAGCGCATGGCACGCCACCTGCTCGTACGACTGGTGCAGATCGGCGAGGGCTCCGCCGCCCAGACCCGCAGACCGCTCGAACGCGCCCTGATTCCCGGCCAGTCGGCGGATCCGGCGGCCGCCGCCCGCGCCCTCGACGCGTTCGTGCGGGCGCGTCTGGTCACCGTCGGCGCGCAGACCGTGGAGATCACCCACGAGGCACTGCTGCACGCCTGGCCCCGGCTGCGCGGCTGGATCGAGAGCGACCGCGCCGCCCTCGTCCAGCGCCAGCAGCTCGCGGACACCGCCGTGGAGTGGGCGCGCGCGGCGCACGACCCCGGGCTGCTGTACCGGGGCGCGCGGCTCGACGCGGTCCGCGACTGGGACCGGCCCGGGAGCGGTGACCGGCTGGGGCCGAGGGAAGCCGCGTTCGTGGCCGCGTGCCTCGCCGAGGAGGAGCGCGGGCGTCGGGCGGCGCGCCGCCACGTCCGGGTCCGCCGCGCCCTGCTCGGCGCGCTCGCCGCCCTGCTCGCCGTCGCCGTCGCGGCGGGCGCCGTGGCCTTCCGCCAGCGCTCCGACGCGTACCGACAGCGTCGCACCGCCCAGTCGCAGGCCATGGCGGTACGGTCGCAGGCGCTCGCCGAAGGACGGCCGGAGGCGTCCATGCTGCTGGCGGCCGCCGCCTATCGGACGGCCTCCACCCCCGAGTCGCGCGGGGCGCTGCTCAGCACCCAGGCCCAGTACTTCGGCGGCCGCCTGACGGGCCACCAAGGTGCGGTCAACGGCGTGGCGTTCAGCCCCGACGGCCGTCTGCTCGCGTCGGCCGGGTCGGATGCCACGGTACGGATCTGGGACACCGCCGACCACCGGGAGACGGCCACGCTCACCGGGTACGAGGGCCCGGTCACGGCCGTCGCCTTCGCGCCCGACGGCCACCGCCTCGCGACCGCCGGAACGGACGGGTCCGTACGCCTGTGGGACATGCCCTCGCACCGGATGACCGCGATCCTGACCGGTCACCGGGGAGCCGTGCGGTCGGTCGCCTTCGCCCCGGACGGGCGCGGACTGGTCTCGGGCGGCCTCGACCGCACGGTACGGCTGTGGAACACCGCCGACGGCACGGAGCGCGCGGTCCTCACCGGCCACGGTGACGCGGTGATGGCGGTCGCCTACGCCCCGGACGGCCGGACCGTCGCCTCGGCGGGCGCCGACCGTACGGTCCGGCTGTGGGAGGCGGCTGACGGGCGTCCGGGCGCCGTGCTCACCGGCCACACCGACCAGGTGCTCGGGCTGGCCTTCGCCCCGGACGGCTCCACCCTCGCGTCCGGCAGCGCCGACCGCACCGTACGCCTGTGGAACCCCGCCGACGGCACGGCGCGCGCGGTCCTCACCGGCCACGGCGACGATGTGAACGCCGTGGTGTTCAGCCGGAGCGGGGACACCCTCGCCAGCGCCAGCGGCGACGGCACGGTCCGGCTGTGGGACCCGGTCAACCGCCGGGTGGCGGCGGGGCTCTCGGGCCACACCGACTATGTCCTGTCCATCGCGGCGGGCTCCGACGGCCGCTTCGCGACCGGCGGGTTCGACCAGTCGGTGGTGCTGTGGAACCCGGGCGGCCCGGCGCTGGTCGCCCGGCCGTCCACCGAGGAGTGGCAGTCGGCCTTCTCGCCGGACGGCCGGCTGCTGGCCGCCGCGGCGGCGGATCACACGGTACGGCTGTGGGACGTGGCCCGCCGCCGCCCGCTCCCGCCGCTCACCGGCCACGACGGCTCGGTGTTCGCCGTCGCGTTCTCGCCCGACGGCCGGCTGCTGGCCTCGGCGGGCGCCGACCGTACGGTCCGGCTCTGGGAGGTGGCCAGGCGCCGGCTCCTCACCACGCTGACCGGGCACGCGGGTTCGGTGTTCGCGGTGGCGTTCTCCCCGGACGGGCGCACGCTGGCGTCCGCCAGTGCCGACCGCACGGTCCGGTTGTGGGGCACGGCCGACGGCGCACTGCGAGCGGTCCTGAGCGGCCACACGGACTTCGTCAACGCGATCGCCTTCAGCCCGGACGGGCACACCCTCGCCACGGGCAGCGACGACCTGACGGTCCGTCTGTGGGACCCGACGGGACACGCGGTGCGCGTGGTCCTGCGCGGCCACACCGGCTCGGTGCGCGGCGTGGCGTTCTCGCCCGACGGGCGCACCCTGGCCAGCGCCGGAAACGACGGGACGGTCCGCCTCTGGGACCCCCGGCGCGCCGCCCCGCTCCGCTCGCTCACCGGGCACAGCGGGTCGGTGCGCGCGGTGGCCTTCAGCCCGGACGGGGCGGTGCTCGCGAGCAGCGGAAGCGACCGGACCGTACGGCTGTGGCAGCCCGCGTCGGGTCAGCTCGTCGGCAGCCTGAGCGGACACACCGGCGCCGTATGGGGCGTGGTGTTCGCCCCCGGGGCCTTTGGCCGGACGCGGACGCTGGCGAGCAGCAGCAACGACGGCACGGTCCGGCTGTGGTCGACGGACCTGCGGTCCCGCGAGGCCGAGGTGTGCCGCCTCCTCGGCGACACCGGACCGCGCCGCTGGGCGGGGCTCCTGCCGGGACTGCCGTACGAACGCGTCTGCGGCCCGAGCGACTGACGAAGCGTCGGGTCCGTGGTCCGGTGCTGTTTCCCCGGGTGTTTCCCGTTTCACATCCGCACGGGCGACGCCCGCCTCCTCGACAGCGGCCCGGGGCGGCGGCCAGGCTCGAACCCGCGTCGACCAGCGGCGCAGGTACACCAGCAAGGAGCACGCACACCATGAACGCACGCGACAAGCTCGCCCTGATGGCGTCCGCCATCGTTCTGGCGACCGGGTTCACCACCGCCGTCCCCGCCGCGGCGGCTGCCCCGGCCGAGACGACCAAGCCCGCCGCCGAGTGCGGCGTGCGCTCGGACGGCCGGCTGTACTGCGGCAACAAGGCGGGCGCGAAGGGCTACGCGGACCGCTCGTACCGCTCGGCGACCCGCGGCACGCTGGTCGGCACCTTCAGCTGGTTCCAGTGCTGGGGGCACGGCGACCCGCACCAGGGCCAGAACGACATCTGGTACTGGACGCAGCTCGACAACGGCGCCTGGGGCAACGTGCCCGCCGTGGACGTGAAGACGGGCCAGGACCCGGCGCCCGGTCTGCGCGAGTGCTGACCGCCCGTCGTACGTGATGCCGCTGCCGTCCGCCGCAAGCCTCGCCGGCGGGCGGCGCCGGCGCGTCCGGACGAGCCGTCAGGCACCCTGGAAACTGCGGCGATAGGCGTGCGGGCTGGTGCCGATGAGGCGCTTGAAGCGGTCCCGGAAGGCGGTGGGGGAGCCGAAGCCGACCTGCAGGGCGATGCGGTCGACGGGGTGGGCGGTGGTCTCCAGGAGGTGCTGGGCCCGGCGGATCCGGGCCCGGTGCAGCCATTGCAGCGGCGAGGTGCCGGTCTGCTCGCGGAAGCGCCGGTGCAGGGTGCGGGCGCTCATCCCGGCTCGCGCGGCGAGGTCGTCGAGGGTGAGGTCGGCGCCGGCGTTCTCCTCCATCCAGCGCAGCAGCGGTTCCATCGTCGAGCCGCGCGGGGCGGGCGGATGCTCGGGGACGATGAACTGGGCCTGGCCGCCCTCGCGTTCCAGCGGCATCACGGACAGCCGGGCCGCGTCGGCCGCCACCGCCGAGCCCAGGTCGCGCCGGATCATGTGCAGGCACAGGTCCAGCCCGGCGGCGGCGCCGGCCGAGGTGAGCAGCTGCCCGTTGTCGACGTAGAGCACGGCCGGGTCGACGTCGACGGCCGGGTGGCGCTCGGCGAGCAGCGCGGCGGCGGCCCAGTGCGTGGTGGCCCGGTGGCCGTCGAGGAGTCCGGTGGCGGCGAGCACGAAGGCACCGGTGCAGATGGAGGCGATCCGGGTCCCCCGGGCGGCGGCCCGGCGCAGGGCGTCGAGGACGTCGTCCGGGACAGCGGCGGCGGGGTCGGCGCACCCCGGCAGGACGATCGTGTCGGCCTCGGCCAGCGCGTCGAGACGCCAGGGGGCCCGCAGCGTGAACGCCCCGGCGTCGACCTCCTCGGCGGGCGCGCACACCCGGACGCGGTAGGCGGGGCGCCCGTCGGGCAGCCGGGTGCGCTGGAACACCTCGATCGGCGTGGACAGGTCGAACGGGATGACTCCGTCGAGGGCGAGGACGGCCACGGTGCGCATGGCTCAACCATAGAAGAGCGCTCCGTCGCAGAACCACGCTCCACCATGGAAGAGCACCACGATCAGGGCCAGCTGCCTTCGAACGATGTGCCGTTGCCCCGTATCCACGCAAGAATCGTTGTTTTCGGCCATGTGGAGCGGTGGATGTGCGGCCAACTTTGCGATTCGCGCGCGGATGTTCCATCATCGTGACCGCGCGTCAGTTCTCGACGCGCTTCGAGGAGTCAGGGGCACGGGGAATCCCCTGTACACCGACCGATCCCGCAGGCGGCGAACACGTGGTCTCGCCATGCCGCGGTGATTCCCGCCCTGTTCCGTCCCTCTTCCGTTCACCTAGGCAAAGGCCGCATGTCCGCCCAGCAGCTTTCGGACCTCATCCGGTTCGCCCGTCACAACTCGCCCTTCTACCGGGACCTTTACGCGTCCCTGCCGCCGGACGCCGACCGCCTGACCGACCTGCCGGTCGTGGACCAGGAGAGGTTCTGGGCGGCCAACACCCTCGACGACAACCGCGTCCTGACCGGTCCGCTCAGCGAGGCGACCGTCTACAAGACCGGCGGCACCACCGGGGCTCCCAAGTTCTCCGTCTACACCCGCGACGAGTGGCGCACCTTCGTGACCGCCTTCGGCCAGGGCCTGGTGGACACCGGTCTGCGGCCGGGCCACCGCGTCGCGGACCTCTTCTACGCGGGCGAGCTCTACGCCAGCTTCCTGTTCATCCTCGACTCGCTGGCCCACGCCCCCGTCGACAACGTACGGCTGCCCATCGGCGGCGCCGCACCGCTGGAGTCCACGGTCCCGACCCTGCGCGACTTCGCGGCGCAGGTCGTGGCGGGCACCTCCACCACGCTGTGCCGCCTCGCCGAACACATCCTCGCGGCGGGCCTGCGGCTCGACGCGGTGGAGCTGGTCCTCTTCGGCGGCGAGGCACTCTTCGCCGACCAGCGGCGGCTGCTGGCCGCCGCGTTCCCCAACGCCGCGATCCGCTCGGTCGGTTACGCCAGCGTCGACGCGGGGCTGCTCGGCCGCCCCGTGCCCGGCCCCGACCCCCGGGTGCACCGGGCCTTCACCCCGCACTCGATCGTCGAGATCCTCGACGACACCACGGGAGAGCCCATCACCGAGGCCGGACGGCCCGGCCGGACCGTGGTGACCAGCCTCTTCCGCCGGCTGATGCCCATCATCCGCTATCCCGCGGGCGACCGCGCCGAGTGGAGCGACACCGCCCTCGGCCACTTCCGTATCCTCGGCCGCGCCGAGGAGGGCGTCCGGGTGGGGCCGGTCTCCCTGTACTCGCAGGACGCGCAGGACGCCGTGGCCCAGGCGGACACCGAGGGCCGCATCGTCGGCATGCAGCTGGTCGTCCGCCGCTGGGACGGGCGCGACGGACTGGTGCTACGGCTCGCCACCGCCCCGGGCGACGACGACCCGGCCGCGCTCGACGTGCTTGCCAAGGCCGTCGTCACCGAGCTGGAGAGCGCCCGGCCGCTGTATCCGGAGAGTGTGGGCGCCGGATTCGTACACCCGCTCTCCGTCGAGTGGGCGCGCCACCGCGACCTCGCCGTCAACCCGCGCTCGGGCAAGCTCGTCCGCGTTCTGGACGAGAGGCCGACCGCATGAGCGCCACCCTCGTGGACGAGGGCCGCCGCCGGCCGCTCGTCCTGCGCAACCGCGCCTTCGGCGCCGTGTGGCTGGGGCAGGTCCTGACCCAGGCCGCCGTCCGGATGTTCCAGGTCGGCGTCTCCTGGTGGCTGGTGGCCTACGCCGTCGACGGAGGACGGGGCCTGGCCTCCGGGCTCTTCATGGCGGTCAGCACCCTGCCCGCGGTGGCACTCGCCCCGGTCGTGGCCCGTGTCGTCGCCCGCACCGCCCACCGCTCCGTGCTGCGCACGGCCGCCGCGGTGGCCGGGTCCGTCGCCCTCGCCCTGGCCGGCTGGGCGTGGACGAGCGGGCTGCCGCTGCCCGCCGTGTACGCAGCGACCCTCGCCCTGGCAACCTGCCAGGCGTTCTTCGACCCGTGTCTGACCACCTCGGTGCCCGAACTCGTCGACGACGAGGACATCGAGACGGCCACCGGCTTCGAGCTGTCCACCCAGTCCCTGGCCGGTCTGGGCGGGGCGCTGCTCGGCGCCGTGACCGTCGACCGCGCGGGCGTGGCCGGGCTCGGCGCGGGCTGCGGGGCCGCCTACCTCGCCGCCGCACTGCTCGTCGCGAGCGTCCGCTTCCGTACCGCCGCACCCGGCGCCGACGGCGAGCCCGACGCGACGGCCGCAGCCGAGCGGCGCACGCTCCGCGACATCCTCGGCGGGCTCCCGTACGTACGGCGGATCCTGATCTGCTTCACCGCGGCCAACCTCTTCACCACCGCCGTCTTCGTCGTCATCCCGCTCTACACGCGGACCGTCCTCGGTGACGGCGGCTCCACCGTGGCCCTCCTGGAGGCGTCGCTGGGGTGCGGCACGCTCATCGGTTCGTTCACCGGCGCGCGGGTGCCGGGGCGGCCCACCGTCACCGGCGCGTATTGCCTGGCGCTGATGGCGTTCGCCCTCGCGCTGCCCGGCCTCGTCGCGGGGCGGCTGGTCTTCTCGGGGTGCCTGGTCGTGGCCGGCTGGTGCGTGGGGGTGATCGGGGTCCGTTTCGTCGCCCTGTTCCAGCGGCTGGTGCCCGCTGCCGACAAGCCCGGCTTCTTCGCGGTGATGCAGGCGGTCCTGGGCGCCTCCTTCCCGGTGGCCTCGCTGCTGTTCGGTCTCGCGGGGGACCACCTCTCGGCGCAGACGCTCTGCCTGGTGCAGGCCGCCGGACTGCTGCCCGCGGCCGCGGCCCTGGCCCTGCTGGGATCCGGTAACACCCGTGAGGACGCGGCGAGTTCGGCCGACCGCACCCCCGAGCCCGTCGGGAGTGAGCGATGAGCGCCCGTATCGCACCGGCCACCGGCGCCGACATCGCCGAGCTGCGCCAGCTCTACTACGCCGTCTACGGACCCCACTATCCGGCCGGACTCGGCACCGACCCGGCCGAGATGGCCCGGCTCATCCAGGACCCCGACTCGCTGTGGCTGGTGGCCCGCTGTCCGGACACCGGCGCGCTGGCCGCGTCGGCCGCCATCCACGGCGAGCCGGGCAGCCGGATCGGCCGCCTCGAAGGCCTCGCCGTCCACCCCGACCACCGCTCCGGCGGCCTGGCCGCCACGCTGACCGAGGCGCTGTGCGCCGGGATGCTGGACAGCGGGCGCCTGGACTCGGTGTACGCGACGGTCCGCACGGTCAGCGCCGGACCCCAGCGCGTCGTGGCCCGCAACGGCTTCCGCCCGCTGGGCGTCCTGCCCAACGCCGTGGATCTCAGCAGCCGCGAAAGCCTCGCACTCTACGCGCGTCACTCCGCCGGAGTGCTGGAGCGCCGGGTGCCGGTGACCGAGGTGCCCGCCCCACTGCTCCCGCTCCTGAAGGCCGTGGAGAGCTGTCTGGGCGTCAGCTACGGCGACGTCCGCGCCACCGGCCCGCTCCCGGCGGCCGGGCGCGGGCCCGGCGAGCGCCTGGAGATGATCGAGGCACCCGCCTTCGTACGCCGCCGCTTCCGCGAGCGCTTCCCCGACGCGGCCGGCTGGTTCTACCCGCTGCACACGCCCAACGTGCTGCTCACCCCCGACGACGGCCGGTTCGAGGTCTACGCGTACTTCAACCGCACCGGCGGCTACTGCTCGCTCCTGACCGCCCACCCCGACCCCGCCGCCGCTGCCGACCACCTCGAACCCGTCACACGGACCCTGACCCGGGCCGGAGCGGGCTATGTGGAGGCGCTGGTGCCGCTCGCGCACCACCAGGCACTCTCGGCGTTCCTGGCCCAGGGGTTCGTCGCGGGCGCGCTCTACCCGGCGATGCGCGCGGACGGCGACGGCTTCCACGACTACGTGGTCCTCTCCCGCACCACCGAGCAGATCGACTTCCGCGGCGTCGTCGTCGAGCCGCCCCTCCAGCCCTATCTGGACTGTTATCTGTCGGCCTGGGCGTCGACCTACCTGCCCACACTAGAGGTTGCCTCATGAACCCCCATCTCGCCCCGGTCGGCGTCCCCGACCCCGCCCTCCTGCCCCATGTGCAGGAGCTGTGCGACCTGACCGACCCGTACGCCTGCGGGCCCGCCGAGGACGAGCTGTTCGCCGCGGCCATGGCGGAGACCAACGCCTGGCACGCCGAACGCTCCCCGTTCTTCCGCTCGCTGTACGAGGCGACGGCGCCCGCCGAGCCGTACCGCGCCCCGCTGGTGCACGCCAACTTCTTCAAGCGCCACGAAGTGCTCTCCATCCCGCGCGAGGACGTCGATCTGCACCTGACCTCGTCGGGCACCACCGGCCAGAAGTCGCAGATGTTCTTCGACCGCTGGACCATCCGCTCGGCCCAGCGCATGGTCGCCCGCATCTTCGAGCGCAACGGCTGGATCACCCCCGACCAGGAGGTCAACTACCTCCTCTACAGCTACGAGCCGGCCCCCGCCCTCAACCTCGGCACGGCCTTCACCGACAACTACCTCTGCGACTTCGCCCCGGCCCGCACCGTCGAGTACGCACTGCGCAACACCGGCAACGGCCACGAGTTCGACCCGTTCGGCTGCGTCGCCGCGCTGCGCCGCTTCGAGAACGACGACGCCCCGGTCCGCATCCTGGGCTTCCCCGCCTTCCTCTACTTCACCCTGGAGCGGATGCGCGCCATGGGGCTGCCGCCCCTGTGCCTGCCCGAGGGCTCCCTGGTCGTCCTGGGCGGTGGCTGGAAGGGGCACGCCGACCGGCGCATCGGCAAGGAGGAGCTGTACGCCCGCGTCACCGAGCAGCTCGGCATCCCCGGCGACCGCATCCGCGACACCTTCGGCTCCGTGGAGCACTGCATCCCGTACATCGAGTGCGACCACCACCGGCTGCACGCCCCCGTCTGGTCCCGCGTCGCGATCCTCTCCACCAGCACCCTGGAGCCCCTGCCGTACGGCGAGACCGGTTATCTGCACCTCGTCTCCCCGTACATCACCTCCGTACCGGCGCAGAGCGTCGTCATGGGCGACCTCGCCTCGCTGCACCCGGGCGAGGAGTGCGGGTGCGAGCTGGCCACCGACTGGTTCACCGTCCACGGGCGCGCCGGAGTGAGCCGCAACAAGAGCTGCGCGGTGGCCGCCGCCGAACTGATGAAGGGCATGTCGTGACCGAGCAGAGGGAGACCATGGGCCGGGCGGGCGAACACCACTACTGGCAGGGCGCGTTCATCGGCGACGAGGAGGCCGGGCGGCGGCTCGTCTCGCTGCCCGCCGCCGTCGAGGAGGCGCTGGCGAGCCCGCTCGAGACCGAGACGGTCCTCGCCGCCTGCGACGCGCTCGCCACGGCCCTGCGCGACCCCGCGCACCCGGTACGCGACCGGCTCACGCCGCATCTGCCCGAGGGGGAGGACCCCGCGCTCCTCGGCGAGCTGGGCACCTACCTCAGCCGGACGGAGCTCACCCGCAAGCTGCGCCGCGAACTCGGCGGCACCGCCCCGGGACGGCTGAACCGGCCCGACGCCCGCGAGACGGTCTACGAGGCGTGGGCACCGGTCGGCCTGGTCGCCCAC
This sequence comes from Streptomyces sp. NPDC023838, assembly GCF_040639555.1. Lineage (NCBI taxonomy): Bacteria > Bacillati > Actinomycetota > Actinomycetes > Kitasatosporales > Streptomycetaceae > Streptomyces > Streptomyces sp. NPDC023838. The sequence goes on along the minus strand of NZ_JBFAAD010000019.1, from coordinate 72,580 downwards.
ATCGCGCCGGGCAACGCGGCCACCGTCGCCCCGCTCAGCATCGTCGAGGGCCTGCTCGCGGGGAACGTCAACATCCTCAAGACCAGCAGCGGCGACACCCTCCTCACCCAGCACCTGCTCGCCGAGCTCGTCGCGCTCGACACCACCGGCGCCCTCGCCGCCCGCGTCATCGTGCTGCGCTTCCCCTCCTCCCGCAAGGAGTGGCTGGAGCTGATGTGCGCGCCCGCCGACGCGGTCGCCGTCTGGGGCGGCGAGAGCGCCGTCGAAGGGGTCGCCGCCCATGTGCCGCCCGGCTGCCGCCTGGTGGAGTGGGGCCACCGCATCTCCTTCGCCTACCTCACCCACGACACCTGGCACGAGCCCGCGACGCTGGAGGCCCTCGCGGCGGATGTGTGCCAGTACGAGCAGCAGGCGTGCTCCAGCCCCCAGGTGGTCTACCTCGACACCGAGGACGAGCAGGACGTCTTCGCCTTCGCCGGGCGCTTCGCGGACGTACTGGCCGCCCGGCCCGCCGCCGTGCCCGCGCCCGACGGTCCCGACATCGCCCAGCAGGCCGAGCTGACCACCACCGAACTCGTCGCCCGCCTCGAAGAACACCTGGGCCTGACCCGGGTGTTCGCCGCCCCCGACGGCTCCTGGCGGGTGATGGCCGATACCCGGTCCGCCCTCACCGCCTCGCCGCTGCACCGCAGCGTGTGGATCAAGCCGCTGCCGCGCAAGAAGCTGATCGCCACCCTGCGCCCCATGCGCCGCTACCTCCAGACCGCGGGCATCGCGGCGAGCCCCACCGACACCGCCGAACTCTCCCGCGCCGCCTTCGCCGCGGGCGTCACCCGCGTCACCCCGGTCGGCGCCATGCTCAGCGGCTACTCGGGCGAGCCGCACGACGGTGTGTACGCGCTCCAGCGCTACAGCCGCCGCGTCGCGGTCCAGGCCGACGACCGGTTCGCCACCACCGCGTGCCTGGACGATCTGGCGCGGCCGGTTCTCCTGCCGCCGCCGAGCGGCCCGCTGACCGGCAAGGAGGAGGTGCAGGAGCTCAACCGCCAGGTCGCCAGGGCCGACGCAGAGCTGTACTTCCGCAGCGGTGGCAGCACCGGCGACCCGGCGCTCTCCCTCTTCAGCTACGACGACTACGACACCCAGATGCACGCCGCCGCCCGCGGTCTGCTCGCCGCGGGCTACGACCCGATGGGGGACCGTACCGCCAACCTCTTCTACTGCGGCGGCATGTACGGCAGCTTCATCAGCTTCTTCTCCATCCTGGAGCGCCTCGGCGGCGTCCAACTGCCGCTCTCGGCCGGCCCCGACCACCGGGCCACGGCCGAGGCCCTGATCGCCCATCAGGCGGACACCCTCTTCGGCATGCCCTCCTACCTGTGGCAACTGCTGCACGAGGAGGCGGACGCGCTGCGCGAGTACGGCGGCATCCGCAAGGTGTTCTACGGTGGCGAGCACTTCACCGAGGCACAGCAGCGCACCCTGCGGGACACCTTCGGCATCGAGGTCGTCCGGTCCATCACGTACGGCAGCACCGATCTGGGCCCGCTCGGCTACCAGTGCACCGAGAGCGGCGGCGGCGTCCACCACCTGCACGCCGACCTGCACACCATGGAGATACTCGACCTCGAAGCCGACCGGCCCGTTGCGCCGGGGGAGACGGGCCGTCTGGTCTTCACCACGCACGCCCGGCGCGGCCAGCACCTCGGGCGATACGTGATCGGCGACCTCGGGCGCGCGGTCGACGGCCGCTGCCCGTGCGGCAGCCACGCACCCCGCTTCGAGCTGCGCGGCAGGACCGGGGACGTGATGCGGGTCGCCACGTACTTCCTCAACCACCGCCGCTTCGCCGCCATCGCGCAGGAACGGGCCGGCTACAGCGGCGAACTCCAGACCGTCCTCGACCGGCGGGACGCCCGCGAACGGCTCACCGTCCGCGTGGAATCCTCCGGCGCGGCGGACCCCGAGCTGCTGCGCGAGGCCTTCCTGGCCGACTACCCCGAGCTGCGCTCGGCCGTGACCGAGCGGCTGCTCGACCTCACGGTCGAGGCGGTCGACGGCGCGTCCCTGGACCGCAGCCCCACCAGCGGCAAACTGCGCTCGGTGGTGGACCTGCGCGGATAGCCATCACGTGCCTGTGCCGCCCCGGGCACCGCGCCCGGGCCGGCACAGAAACCGCCAGAGGCGCCCCAGGACGCTCACCACCCGCCCGTTGGGAGCGCCCCCGAGCGACCCTGTGAACAGGCCTGAAACCGCATCAGGGTGGTACGCGTCATTGTGGTGTGCGGAACGTCCTGTTCCGTACGTGGTTACGTCGAGTACGAGACTGAGGAGCCCGCTGTGTCGCGTCCCCGATTTCGCTGGTCCGCCGTCGCCGTCGTGGCCGCCGGTCTGACGCTGAGCGGTTGCGGTGGTGACCACTCGGGGGAGGCGGCGGCCACCGGCGGCGTCCCGAGTGCGTCGGCGAGCGGGGCCGTGTCGGACGGTGGGGGCAGCTCGGCGCCGACGCCGACGCCGTCGGGGTCGGGCGGTGCCGCCTCCGGGGCTCGCTGCCGAACCGCCGACCTCGGCTTCGCCATCGTGCCCACCAGCCGCGCCAAGAACCCCAACATCCAGTACGCGCTGACCATCACCCTCACCAACAAGAGCGCCAAGTCCTGTGTGCTGAACGGGTATCCGGGCGTGGACCTCGCGGGGCCCCTGACGTGGTCGCTGGTCCGGCAGACTGCCGTACAGCCGCATCGGGTCACGGTGCGGCCAGGCGCCACCACCACCTTCAACATCTTCTACCTGCCGTACGTCCAGGGTAGCGGCGACGAGTTCAAGCCGACCCGCATCGTCGTCACCCCGCCGGGCGAGACCCACTCCCACACTCTGCCGTGGCCGGTCGGCTCGATCCTGCTCCAGGACGGGGCCACGCACCCAGGTACGTATGTGAGCCCGGTGGGGGCCAAGTAGGCCTGAGGCAGCGGGCTCAGGAGAAGGGGCGCTGGTCCGGGGGGATCTGGACCATGATCGTGGCGCGCTTCTCTGTGGGCGTCGTCCCCTGGCGGCTGGCCCACGGCTCGTCGGAGCGCATCCACGCCGGGAGCCCTGGTGGCAGGTCGTCCGAGGGGATGGTGGCGAGGTCGGCCGGGGTCAGGGTGCTGCCGTAGGGGGTGAGCGGCCGGCTGGTGTCGGGGGTGACCACGCCGTGCAGTGCGTCGAGCGCGCCGTTCCAGTTCGTCAGCAGCTTGGTCATGGCCACGGCCGGGTCGGTCCCGGAACCGGCCGCGCTGTCGGGGTAGGTGGGATGGAGGATGTGCTGATAGGCGCCGGAGTACGCGGCGCCTGAGGGCGTCTGCCGCCACGTCTGGTACGCGGTGTCCGCGAGCCCACCCAGCGCGATCACGGCCTCGATGGGCTGATGGGCGACGAGGGCGTCCAGCCAGCTGTGCCGGTAGGCGGCGATGTGCTCGTCCTTGGCGTGGGCGTTGCCCCCGTGCTGTCCGTACACGCTGTACAGATACGTATTGACCATCACATAGCTCGTGTCGATGCCGAGTTTGGCCAGGAAGCCCTGGAAGCGGCGGCCCGCGGTGCCGACCAGGATCCGGCGGGTGACGGCCTCGTGGGCGGCCGGGTCCTGTCCGATGACCAGCACCCGGGCCGTGCCGTCGAGGCGCCCGCGGTGGAAGATCGGGCCCCACTCCACGCGGAAGTCGGTGGCCGGATAGACGTCGGGGCCGGGGTAGTCCCGTACGAGCGCGGCGTACGGCTCCTGGGCGTAGCCGGGGTCGAAGGGGTGCATGCGCTGCTCCTACTCCATGCGGATGATCAGTCATGACAGAAGGTGATCGCTGGATGACATTACGGCATGGTGTCTATTAAGTGATGTTCATCCGATATGTGGTGTTCATCCGTGCCTCCTCGGGGGTGGCGAGAAGGGATGCCGTATGTCGCCCGGAGCAGATGTCCCGGATACCGGCCGGTTCGCCCTGCGCGGCCGGATCGTCACCCTCGACGCGTCGGACACCGTGATCGAGGACGGAACCCTCTACGTGGCGGGCACGCTCATCGCGGCGGTGCTCCCGGCCACCGCACCCGCCCCGCCGGGCTTCGAAGCGGTGGTCCCCGTCGACGCGCGGGGCTCGGTCTACCCGGGGCTGATCGAGCTGCACAACCACCTGCCGTACGACGTACTGCCGCTGTGGCAGGTGCCGAAGAAGTACGGCAACCGCTCGCAGTGGGGCGGCAGCGGCAACCCCGCCTACCGCACCCTGGTCACCGGACCGATGAAGGTGCTCGGTCAGGACCCCCGCCTGATGCCCGCCGTCGTGCGGTACGTCGAGGCGAAGGCCCTGGTCAACGGCACCACCACCAGCCAGGGCATCGCCCTGTTCAGCAACGCGGGCGCCCGTCGCATGTACCGGGGCATCGTCCGCAACGTCGAGCAGACCGACACACCGGACCTGCCCGAGGCGGCCTCGCGCATCGCCGACGTGGAGGCGAAGGACGCCGAGAAGTTCCTTGCCCGGCTCCAGCAGCCGCACCGCCTGCTCCTGCACCTGGCGGAGGGCACCGACGCCGCCGCCCGGGCGCACTTCCAGGCCCTCCAGTTCAAACCCGGTACCTGGGCGATCACCGAGAACCTGGTGGGCATCCACTGCACCGGTCTGACAGCCGACGACTTCACCGTCTTCGCCGCACACGGCGGCTCCATGGTGTGGTCGCCGCTGTCCAACCTCCTGCTGTACGGGAAGACCGCGGACATCGCCGCCGCCAAGGCGGCCGGTGTGCTGATGGGGCTGGGCTCGGACTGGTCGGTGTCGGGGAGCAAGGGGCTGCTTGGCGAGCTCAAGGCCGCCCGCCTGGCGTCCACCGCCGCCGGATCCGTCTTCAGCGACCTGGAGCTGGTCGCCATGGTCACCCGGGACGCGGCCCGGATCCTGCGCTGGGACGCGGCCCTGGGATCGCTGAGTGCGGGGATGCGCGCGGACCTCGTCGTCGTGGACGGTGCCGACGGCGACCCGTACACCTCGCTCATCGACGCGCGCGACAAGGACATCCGGCTGGTCGCCATCGACGGTGTCGCCCGCTACGGGTCCCGTCGCCTCATGCACGCCCTGGCCCCGGGGGAAACCCTGGAGCCGGTCCCCGGTATGTCGGCGGATCACGTCCTGCATCTGCAGGACGGCACGGCGGACACCATCGTGGCCGGGCTGAGCCTCGGTGACGCCGCCGACCGGCTCACCGGCGCCCTGGCCGACCTTCCTGCCCTGGCGGCCGCCCCCGTACCGCCGCTCACGGCTGCGCCCGACGGCGGTGTGCGGTGGCAGTTGGCCCTGGACGAGATCGAACCCACCGGCGCCGAACTGCGCCCCCGGCTGCCGCTGCTGAGCGCGAGCGGGGCGGCGCACCCGAGCGGGCCCGGTGTCGGCGCGCTCACCGCCGCACCGGCCGAGCTCGAACCGGTGGTGCTGGACGCGCTGACCGCCTCCGGCGACCACACCTTCCTCCACACCCTGGCCGACGAGGCGAACCTGCCCGCCGAGTACGCCGACGCGCTGTCCCACCTGCTGACCCGGGCGTCCCCGTGAAGACCGTCCCCGTAGAAGACCGCTCCCGTAAGAGACCGTTCCAGCAGAAAGAGGAGCCCCCCGCATGCTGGTCACCCAGCTCGCTCTTGTATCCGAGACCGACCAGATCACTTTCTCCCAGCTCACCCGTGTGGCCGCCGCCCTCCAGAAGCAGGCCATCCGGGACTTCGCGCCGCTGTGGCAGATCCCCGCGTCCGTCGACGCCTTCGAGAGCCTGCACGACGTGCCCGTCGGCTACTGGCCGATGATCGTCCGCGACGACATCGGTGAACCCGGCGCGGCCGGTGTCCACATGGACAAGAACGGCCAGCCGTTCTCCCTCATCCAGTACAGCGACAGCTGGTCGCTGACCGCCAGCCACGAGATGCTGGAGATGCTCTGCGACCCCTATGGCAGCAAGGTGGTGGCCGGGCAGTCGCCGAAGAAGGGCCAGGGAGTGGTGGAGTTCCTCGTCGAGGTCGCCGACCCGTCCGAGGCGCCCGAGAACGGCTACACCATCAACGGACTGCTGGTCTCGGACTTCTTCACCCCGAACTTCTACGACCCCGTCACCGCTCCCGGTGTGCGCTACAGCTTCACCGGCAAGCTCGACGGCCCGCGCAAGATCCTCGAAGGCGGCTACCTGAGCTGGCGCGACCCGGTCAGTGACCACTGGTGGCAGCAGGTGTGGTTCGACACGCAGCGCCCCGTCTTCCGCGACCTCGGCAAGCTGACCGCCCGCGCCGGCAGCCTCCGCTCGGCCATCGACGCGCATACGAAGACGAACGCGCGGATCGCCGCCAGTGGCCCGGAGTCCGACCGCTTCACCGCCGCCCAGACCCTCACCGCCGCCGTCAAGAAGTCGACCGCGTCCCGCGCCGACGTGTGGCGCAGCCAGATCGACGAGCTGAAGGCCGGTCAGGTCACCGAGGGGACGTGGCAGGGCGGCAAGCACGGCCATGGATAGCGCTCCGCGTACCGGCCCGGCGGACGGCCCGGACGACGACGACCGGGACGGCGGCGACCAGCGGGAGGGCCTGCCGGAGACCCCGGTGGAAGCGACCCGCTCGACGCCGTCGGAGCCCGGCCGGGAGAGCCTGCGCGAGGCCGTCCACCGTCGTATGCGCGAACTGGACGACCGCCGCGCCGAGGAACCCACCTCGGACGACTCCAAGGAAACGGACGACTCCAAGGAGACGGAGGACTCCAAGGAAACGGACGACTCCAAGGAAACGGACGACTCCAAGGAAACGGACGACTCCGACGGGCCGGGCGACTCCAAGCGGCCGGCCGGAGAACAGGGCCCCTCCGGCGAAGAACGCCCGTCCGATGAACAGGGCCCGTCCGATGAACAGGGCCCGTCCGATGAACAGGGCCGCGACCGCGAACACGGCCCCGGCCATGAACTGGGCCCGGAGGACGAACCTCCGGACTGACCATCGCATCACGACCGATGTCATGAGGTGACCCGATGCCTCACTCCTCGCCGCCGCTCCCGACGGCTGCCCGGCCCGCCCGGCCCGTTACAGCCAAGCAGGGTTTCCTGCGGGCCTGGGCGGCGCTCGTTCCGGCGGCGCTCGGCCTCGCCTACTTCCTGTGGCGCGCCCCGGACGTCGACCTCCCCCGGCTCCAGCTCGCCGGTACCGCCACGGCGGCCAAGGAGGTGTACGACGGGCACGCCTCGGCCTTCCGTGACGCCCTGGTGGCGCACATGGTGTGGGTCGCCTGCGGCGCCGCGACACTGCTGCTCGTGTTCCAGATCGGGCACCACGCGTACTCCGGGCTGCGCGGCCGTCAGGTGTCCCTCTGGGCGGTGATCGCCACCTTCGCGGGCGCCGTGTTCGGTCTCGCCGAGAACGGTCTGCTCGTCGGGGCGCTGAGGGTCCACGGCCGCGTCGGCGACTGGCCGTTCGCCACCGCGACGGCACTGGAGACCGTCAGGTGGCCGCTGCTCGCTGTCTCCACGGTCATCGGCGCGATGGTGTGGGCCACGACCGTCTTCCGTGCGGGCAGGGGGATGCGGAAGGAGACCGCGAGCGGGGAGAAACCCGCGGACCCCGACGACGACGGCGACGACCACCGCACCCCGGAAGACCCGGCGAACGCGGACGACAGCGGAGACGCGGGGGACTTCGCGTACGGGCACGAAGCCGCGCCCGCCCTCTCGCCCCGCCATGAACACCCCACCTCCACACCCGAGTTGGTCCCTCCGTGGCCCGTCGCGGAGGCCGACGGGCGGGTCTGGCCGACCGGTGTCGCCCATCCGCACGCCGAGCCCGGTATCCCGTCGGCGCACTGGCGATACCACAGCACCACGGCTCCCGGCCGCCAGCACGCGAGGCTGGGCTTCTGCGTCTCCGGGGGAGGCATCCGCTCGGCCACGGTCACCCTCGGAGCCCTCCAGGCCCTGCGCCGGTCGCTGCGCGAGGCCCGCTACCTGGTCTCCGTCTCCGGGGGCGGTTACACCGTCGGAGCGATGCAACTGGCCCTGAACGACACCCTCACCTCCAGGGACGCGTTCACCCCCGGCTCGCCCGAGGAGGACCACCTGCGGCGGCACTCCAAGTACGTCGCCGACGGCACCGGACAGTGGTTGGTCGCGCTCGGCGTGCTGCTGCGCGGGCTGCTCGCGTCCCTGTTCCTGCTGGCCGCCGCGACCGGCACCATCGGGTTGGTGCTGAGCTGGGCGTACCACGAGGTACCGGTGACCGATCTGGCCCACCTCGCCAGACCCGGCATCCGTTTCTGCGCCCACTGCACCGCCACGCCACCGCGCCCGTCCTTCCGCGACCCCGCGGTGTGGACGATCGCGTACGCGCTCGTCGCCACCGCCGGGCTCTGGCTGCTGTGGCTCGTCGTGTACGTGTGGGACCGCGCCGACCAGGCGGCCCGCTGGCTGGCCCGGGCCTTCCAGGCGTTCGTGGTGCTCACCCTCGCGCTGACCGCCGTGGTCGTCGTACTCCCGCTGCTCGCCTGGTCGGCGGTCTACCTCCAGACCCGCTTGCAGCTCAGCCGCCCCGACGCCACGGTGGGCGCGGGCCTGACCGTACTGGTCACCTATCTCGCCGCGCTGGTGGGCACGTTGTGGCGGCGGCGCCAGACCGTGCGCAGGGGGCTGTCCAGGGTGATGGACGTCGTGCGGGGGCGCTCGGGCCTGAGCCGTGCCGTCCCCAACGGCCTGCTGCAGTATCTGATGGTGTGGGCCGTGCTGCTCGTGCTCCTGGCCGCCTTCCTGTTCCTCCTCGGCTGGACGACCGCCACCGGCTGGGCCTGGCCGCTGTGGATGCAGATCTGCGTTCCGGCGGTGCTGCTGTTCATCGGCTCGCTCCTGGACCAGACATGGATGAGCCTGCACCCCTTCTACCGCCGCCGGCTCGCCTCCGCGTTCGCCGTACGCCGGGAGATCCTGCCCGGGACGCACGGTACGCAGGTGGCGCGGCCGTACAACTTCGCCACGGAGACCACCACGCTCAGCGAGTACGGCGCGCGCAAGGAGAGTTTTCCGCAGGTCATCTTCGCCGCCGCGGCGAACCTCTCCGGCAGCGACCGCACACCGCCCGGCCGCCGGGCGGTCTCCTACACGCTCTCCCACGACTACGTCGGCGGTCCCGATGTGGGCTACGCCTGCACCGCCTGTCTGGAGCAGCGCTCCAAGCGGCACATCGCGCGGGACCTGACCGTCCAGTCGGCCGTCGCGATCTCGGGTGCCGCCTTCGCCTCGGCCATGGGGGCCCAGGCGCGCGCCTTCCAGATGCTGTTCGCGCTCTCCAACGCCCGTCTGGGCAGCTGGCTGCCCAACCCCGGGGCCCTCGCCGAGCAGTGGAACGCGCCGCGCTGGCCGTCGCCCCCGGCGCCGCTGATCCGCCGGCTGCCGTATCTGCTGCGGGAGGTGTTCGGCCGCTACCCGATGGACGACCGGCTGCTGCTGGTGACCGACGGCGGCCACTACGAGAACCTGGGGCTGGTCGAACTCCTGCGGCAGGGTGTGCGTACGGCGGTGTGCATCGACGCGAGCGGTGACATCCCGCCGTTCGCCACCACACTCGCCCAGGCGATCGCGCTCGCCCACGAGGAACTGGGCATCACCATCGCCCTGCATGACGCGACCGACCTCGTCCCCGGCAGCGGCGACCCCCTCCAGCCGCCCAACGTCCTCTCCGAGCTCAACGCCCGCCTCTCCCGTACGGCGGTGATCACCGGGGACATCACCTACCCCGAGGACCTGGACATCGACGGGGACAGGAGCCGCCACGGCACCCTGATCGTGGCCCGCACGACACTGACGAAGGACCTGCCGTACGAACTGCTCTCGTACGCGGCGGCCCACCCGGTCTTCCCGCACGACAGCACCAGTGACCAGTGGTTCGACCACCAGCAGTTCGACGCGTACCAGACGCTGGGGCACTGGCTGGGGAAGCGGGTGCAGGAACTGATCGACGAGGCGGAAGCGTCCTGAGGGGAAGAGCGGTTCCGAGACGGGGGAAGCATGAAGGCGGGCACGGCCGAGCAGGGTGAACGACGCGGCAGGGGCGCGTGGCCGGGACCGCGGGCCGAACACGTGGTGGGGATGGGCGCGTTGCTGAGCGCAGCCGCCCTCGTGGAGCGCGTACCGAGATTCGTGCCCGCGCATCACTACATCCTGTGCCACGCCTCACCGGCCCTCGACCGTCTGACCCTCACGGCGCTGGCCCTGGTCCTGACGGCCGGGATCGCCGCGGTGGCGGGCGGCATCGTGATGCAGTCCCGGCGGACCCCGCACCCGGCGCTGCCCGTCGTATGGCTGGTGATCGTCGCCGTGCTCCTGATCACGGCGGACGGAGTCGACGCCCACGGCGAGGCGTTGGCCGCGAAGCAGGCGGCGACGGGGTTCGCGGAAGGCGCGTGCGACTACATACCGCAGGATTACGGCGCGACGCCGGGCTGGTTCTTCTGGTGATCCGCTTCCTCCGGTGACCGCCGGGGCCGGGGCGAGGGCTGAGGAGACCCCGCTTCCCCCCGAAGGCCTGGTCAGGGCCGCATGAGGATCTTGACGGCGCCGTCGGCCCCGCGCTCGAAGATGTCGTACGCGTACGGCGCCTGCTCCAGCGGAAGGTGGTGGGTGGCGAAGTCGTCCACGCCGAGCGGGTCGTCGTCGGCGAGGAACGACATGATGTCGTCGCTCCAACGCGTGACGTTGGTTCGGCCCGTCCGCAGCTGGACGTGTTTGTCGGAGAGCGTCATCAGCGGCAGAGCGTCGGCCGTCCCGCCGTAGTCGCCGGCGAGCGAGAGGGTGCCGCCCCTGCGGACCAGGGCGATGGCCAGCCGCAGGGCGGCCCGACTCCGCGGCTGGGCGGTCCCGGACGCTTCCTGGGCCAGGGCCAGCCGGTCGAGCAGACCGTCGTGGGCCTCGGTGCCCACGGCGTCGATCACCGAGTCGGGGCCGCGCCCGAACGTATGGGTGCCGATCGCGGCGATCAGCTCGTCCTGGCTCTCGTAGTCGCTCGGGTCGAACACCTCCACGCCCCGCTTGCGCGCCCGCGCCAGCCGCTCCGGCACCACGTCGACGCCGATGGCGTGTGCGGCGCCGCGTTGCAGGGCGATCCGGCAGGCCATGTCGCCGAGGGGGCCGAGGCCGAGTACGGCGACCGTGCCGGCCGGGGGCACGTCCGCGTACTGGACCGCCTGCCAGGCGCTCGGCAGCACGTCGGAGAGGTAGACGAACCGGTCGTCCAGCGGCCCGTGGGGCACCTTGATCGGCCCGAACTGGGCCTGCGGCACGCGCAGGTACTCCGCCTGCGCGCCCGGCACGGAACCGGACGGCCCGGCGTGGCCGAAGAGCGCCGCCCCGGTGTCCTGGCTCGGGTCATGGGTCGTCAGGCACTGCGCGGGCAGCCCAGCCGAGCACATCCAGCAGTGCCCGCAGGCGATGTGGAACGGCACGACGACCCGGTCGCCGGGCTTCAGGTCCGGCACCTCGGAGCCGGTTTCCTCGACGATCCCGATGGCTTCGTGGCCGAGTACGTCTCCCGGCTTGACGAAGGGGGCGAGTGTGTCGTGCTGCTCGTACAGCCGCAGGTCGAAGTCGCACAGCCCGGTCGAGGTGACGCGCACGATGGCGTCGGTGCGCTCCTGGATCACCGGGTCCGGCACGGTCTCCACCCGGACGTTCCGCTTGCCCTGCCACGTCACAGCCCTCATCGGCGGTCCCTCCCCATCCTCGCTCGTGCGTCGCGGGACCGCCCGGGTACCCGTACCCCGCCGCGGGCAACGGTGGGTTCACGCCATTGGCGCGACGCCATGGCCCGGCAGGGTCACCCGGGCTGTGTCGGCTGCCGCATGGCGGGGCGCCGTGGGTCGCGTACGTCCGAAGCCGCGCCTGTGGCCGTGGCCGCGCGGCTCTGGGTGCAGGTCAGTACCCGGGTCGTACTGCCGTCGTCCTCCGTGATGTCCCGGACGTGCTCGAACCCCATCTTGGCCAGCACCGCCAGTGACGCCGTGTTCGGCGCGGCCACGGTGGCGTGCACCTCGGTCAGCCCGAGGGTGTCGAAGCCGTAGGCGACGATGGCCCGGGCCACCTCCACGCCGAGGCCGGAACCCCACGCGTCGGGGGCCAGCGCATAGATGATCTCGTGCCCGTCGACCACGTCGGTCGGTTTGATCTCGGCATGCCCGACCAGCCGCCCGTTCCGGCGAACGGCCCAGACGTCGAACCGCTCCTCGGCATAGACCTTGGTGAAGATCCGCCCGAACAGGGCCCGGTCGTCCGCTTCGGACGCGGGCCCGTCCCCCATCCACCGGGAGACCCTGGTGTCCTGGAACAAGGCGACGAAGCTCTCCTCGTCCTCGGGGGTGTACCGCTCAAGGAGCAGACGCTCGGTACGCAGCGTGGGCGTGGAAGCCGGAGTGGAAGTCACGAGTGGTGACGCTACGCACGCCGCCCCCGGACCGCCAAACGTTTTTCGCAGCGGGGGAGCTGGGGGAGCGGTTGAGGAAGGAGGCGGGGCGGCGGGCGGGCGCCGCGAAACTCCGTCATGGCCGGCCGACGCGATCGAGGCGTTCCCCGACGTCCTGCCCGGACTGCGCGCCTCGCACATCCTCGACGGCCGCGGCCACAGGGTCCAGCAGGAGCGCCCCGACGAGGTCAACCGGCACCTGACCGACTGCCTCGCCACGCTGCCCGCTTGACCTTGCCCGGTCATGACCCTGCCCGGTCACATGTGGGAGGCGGTCATCGCCATCGCGAGGACGATGGTCACCAGCGCCAGGCTCACCATGGCCGCCCGCGCGGGACTCATCCGGTCGCCCTCCCACCCCGCGCCCGAGGTGCCGCCCCGCTGTAAGGCCCGCCGGTCCGCCTCGCGCAGCCGGGTGCACCATTCGCAGTCGAATCCCGGGCGTGCTGGTGTGGACAGCCAGTAGGCCCCGGTCAGTTCGGCCCGGTGCGCGGTTTCCGGGCCCTGTGCAGCGTCCCTGTCCATGCCCGGTTCAACGCCGGAGCGCGGTGACGGGGAATGCGTGGGTCCGGTTTCGCGACCAAATCGTTGCTACGCATATGACCGAGCGGGCGGACGCGAGGCCGTTCTCCGCCTCTTTGTGCGCCGGCGGGGGAGCGATTGTGGCTGGCGGTTCACTGTCGGCGCGCCGGCTGCGGCTGCCATGCTGGCGGCAGGGCTTCGAAGCGGCCGCGCCTGTCCGTCGGTACGGCCGCGCGCGTGCCGGGGACGCAGGGTTCCCCTCCCGCTGCGTCCCCGGCACCCGGTGCCCGCTCCGCGGTCCGCGGAGCGGGCACCGATGGCCGGCCCAGCGGTGTCACCCCAGGAACGCGCCGACGGTCGCGGCGAACCGCTCGGCGTCGTCGAGCCAGGGGAAGTGCCCGGCCCGGGGCTGAACGACCAGTTCGGCATGGGGGAACACCCCGACCAGCTCCGCCACCGCGCGGGGCGGCGAATTGAGATCGACCTCCCCGGCCAGCAGCAGAACCGGCGAGCCGAGCCCCGCGAGCGCCGCCCGTGTGAGCTCGGGATCGAACGCGCCCTCGCTTCCGAAGACCGCCGCGGCCTCGCCGTTCTTCTGCCCCTCCTCGGCGGTCCGATGAGCCTGGGCCGCCGCGTCCCAGCGGCCGTACCAGAACGGCGCCACGGCCTGCCACGAGTCGGCCTTCGCCTCCCCGGCGAAGATCGCCTCCAGCGCCGTGAACGCCTCCGGGAACCACGGCTCGTCCCGGCGCAGCAGCGCCGTCCCGCGCCGCACCTCGCCCGCGACCGTGCTGCCGACGGCCATCACGCTCGGCGTGACCAGGACGAGCTTGCCGACGTGCTCCGGATGACGCTCCGCGTACCGTACGGCCAGATTCGTCCCGGCGGAGTGCGCGAGCAGGTCCATCCGGTCGAGGCCGAGGTGCTCGCGCAGCGCCTCGACGTCGTCGACGAGCCGGTCGCAGCGGTACGAGGCGGTGTCCTCCGGGGCCGCCGACTCGCCAGTTCCCCGAAGGTCCAGGACGGTCAGCCGCCGCTGCGCGGAGAGGCCGCCGAGGTCCCCGAGATAGGCGGAGGCCTGCATCGGCCCGCCGGGCAGACAGATCAACGGAGGCCCGTCCCCGAACACGTGGTAGGCAAGCTTGGTCCCGTCGTAGGCGGAAAAGGTAGGCATGGCCGAGACTTTGTCAGGGGGGCCGGGGCTGGGCAACCGGGTTCCTCGCCCACCGGGCGTCGGGCTTGACGCGCCCTACTTGTCCCCCTTGGCATCCGCGTCGGCCGCCGCCGCTGCCGACTCGGCCGCGCCGACCTTCTGCTCCATCTGCTGCTCCGTCCCCGAGGGCGGGTCGGAGCGGGCGTGGGAGTGGGAGCAGCCGGTGGCGAGCGCGGCGGTCAGAGCTGCCGCCGCCACGGCGTGCAGGAGGGGGCGGGCACGCATCACTTCGTCCCGTTGTTGTTGGCCTCGCACCAGGCGGCCACGTCCTTGAGATCCTTCTGGCGCTGCTGAAGGGTCGTCACCAACCCCTTGCGGTGCGTGAGTTTGTCGTTGAGGTAGGTCTCGATCGCCGTGTGTCCCTCCTTCTTGGCGTTGTCCACGCGCTGCTGCAGCCGGGCCACCGAGCCCACCGTGTTCACACCGCCGTTGAGCCGGTCGAGGGCGCGGTCCAGTCGCTTCGCGGCCTTGGGTGCCCGCTTGCAGATGCCCTTGGCCCCGTCGGTCGTGGGTGCCTTGGCCGTCGTACGCGGGGATGCGGAGGGGGTGGAGTCGGCGAAGGCGCTCGGCGCGGTGACGGTCAGGACGGCCGTCGCGGCCAGCGCGGCCGCGGCCGCCCGGCGGCGGGGCGAGAGGGGGTTGTTCATGGTTACTGCCTCCTGGTCCACAGGATTACTTCGGACCATCGGAGGCTAGGAAGGCTCTTTGTGGAAACTCTGTGACCGGGCCGCAGTGAGCGTCAGCCAGTCCCGCCGGAGGGGAAGTGCGCCGCCCCGCGCGGGGGTGGGCGAGGGCAGTCGTACCGTACAGCGGGTGCCCACACCACCGGGTCCGTCGCCGAGCTCGACGCTCCCGCGGTGCAGCGCCGCCTGCTGGGCGGCCAGCGTGAGGCCGAGCCCGGAGCCGGTGCTGCCGGGACCGCGGTGGAAGCGCCGGAACGCCTCCTGGCGGGCGTCGGGCGGGATGCCCGGGCCCCGGTCGTCCACGGTGATCAGTACCTGCCCGTCCTCCTGGCGGACGGCCACGGCGACCTCGGCGCGGCCCCGCGCGTCCCTGCCGTGGGCGAGCGCGTTGCCGAGGAGGTTGTCGAGCAGGATCCGGATGCCGGGCTCCCAGCAGTGCACCGGCGCGGGCTGCGCGTCCAGGGTGATCCGGGCGTCCGGCGACCGCCGCCGGGCCTCGGCCGCCGCCGCGTCCGCCGTCTCCGCGACGTCGAGCACGCGGAACGCGTCGGGCTCCACCAGATCGCCGCGCCCCAGCTCCCGCAGCGCGACCAGCATGCCGAGCAGCCGCGCGTGCTCCGCCCGCAGCTCGTCGACGACCGCGGCGCGTTCCGCCTCCGGCAGCCCGGGGAGGGCCAGGACGTCGAGGTTGGTGCCCATGCTCATCAGCGGATTGCGCAGCTCGTGCGAGGCGGCGGCGGAGAAGGAGCGCGCGGTGTCCAGGGCCTGTGCGGTGCGGGCGGCCTGTTCGTCGTAGCGGGCGAGGACGGTCTGGAGGGTGGCGGCCAGGTCGTCGACCTCGGTGACCCGGGTCGGCCGGTGGTCGAGCCGCACCGCGCTCGTACGGGGATCCAGTCCCGCCGTGCTTCGGCGCAGCCGGCGCAGCGGGCGGGTCGCCCCGTTGGCGACGGCCCAGGCGAGCAGCGCGGAGAGCGGGGCGGCGAGCAGGGCGGTGGTCACCGTGCGCCTTCGTACGAGGCCGAGTTGGGCCCGGTTCGCGGTGTCCGGCGCGAACACCCACAGGGTGCCGGAGACCTGCGGCCCCTTGACCGGCAGCGCGTACGCCCGCCAGCTCCGCCCCGCGCCCCGCACGGTCACCGCCACCTTGCTCACGTCCGGCAGCGGGACGGACGCGTCGGGCTGCGGGCCGCCGCTGAACGTCCCGTCGGGCCCGGTCAGCCGTACGCCCACGTCGAGCGCCGAGGTGAAGAGCCTGCGCTGCCGGTTCTCCTCGGCGGTGGGCTGGTCGTTGGCCGCGGCGCGCAGCAGCGTGCGGGCGTCGTGGGCGATCGCGGTGGCCCGGGTCCGCAGATGGCTGTCCTCCTCGTGGTGCAGATCGCGGGCGACCAGGGTGAGCAGCAGCCAGCCGCAGGCCAGGACGAGGACCGGTACGGCCACGCCCACCGCGAGGGCGATCCGGGTGGAGAGTTTCACGGCCGCTCCCGCAGGACGAAACCCACCCCGCGCACGGTGTGGATGAGCCGGGACGCACCGTCCGCCTCCAGTTTGCGGCGCAGATAGCTGACGAAGGTGTCCACCGCGTCGGTGCGTATGTCGACGTCGTACCCCCAGACCCGTTCGAGCAGCTGGTCGCGGGTGAGGACGAGGCCGGTGTTGCGGGCGAGGACTTCGAGGAGTTCGTACTCGCGGCGGGTGAGGTCGAGGAGGCGCCCGTCGCGATGGGCGGTACGGGCCGCCGGGTCGACGACGAGACCGCAGGCCCGGACCACGTCGTGCCCGGTGGGCGGGCGGCGGCGCAGCAGCGCGTGCAGCCGCAGCACCAGTTCCTGCAGCGCGAACGGTTTGACCAGGTAGTCGTCGCCGCCCGCCTGGAGACCGGCGATGCGGTCGGCGGTCTCGTCGAGCGCCGACAGCATCAGCACGGGCAGGTCGTGCCCGGCGCTCCGCAGGGCCGTACACACCTCGATGCCGCTCATGCCCGGCATGGAGACGTCGAGCACCAGCACATCGGGGGGTACCTGCCCGACGGCGGCGAGCGCGGCCCGGCCGCCGTCGGCGGTGCGCACCCGGAAGCCGCTGAGCCTGAGGCCGCGCTCCAGCGAGCGGCGCACCGCGTCGTCGTCGTCGACGACCAGGACGTCCCCGGGACGGTTCGGACCGCTCATCCGCCTCACCTCACTTCCCGCTGCCGCCCATCGAGCCGGGGCGGCGGGGCCAGGGTACGACGCCCGGCTGTGAACCCCCGGGCCGTGCGGCCCGGCCTACAGGTCGAGCTGGTATTCGTGGGCGGTGTGCGTCGGCAGATAGCCGAGCGTGTCGTTGATGTGTCGCATGTGCGGGTTGTTGTCCGCGGTGTCGGTCAGCAGGCCCGCGAGGTGGGGGTGGCGTTCGCGGGCCTGGAGGATGGAGGCGGCCTTCATCCAGTGGGCGAGACCGTGGCCGCGGTGCTCGGGCAGGACGGCGGTGCCGTAGTGCTGGGCGTCGCCGGTGCCGTCGCCCGGAACCACGAGTTCGGTGAAACCGACGATCGAGCCGTCCGCCTCGTCGACGGCCGCGACGGTGTGCAGGGTCTCGCCACGTTCGGCGACGGCCGCGGCCGCCGCCTTCACCCGGTCGAGGTCCCACACCACCGTGCCGAAGTCGGTGGCGCCCATCGGCATGTCGTCCATGGCCCGGCGGGAGGCCACGAAGGTGTCGGCGAGCTCGTCGGGCACCGTCCCGTCCCAGGACGTCAGCCGGTAGCCGGGGTGCGGCGCCCCGACGGCCTCGGCGAGGGACGAGAGGTCCGCGTCGGCCAGCGGCAGCCGGGTGTAGGTCAGGGTCAGCACCTTGCCGAAGCCGCGGGCGGCCAGGAACGCGTCGCCGGGGGAGCCCGCCTCCGCCTGCGCGATCATGCTGCGCCGGCCGTCCTCGCGCGCCGCTCCCACGGCCGCCTGGAGCAGCCGTGAGCCCGCACCCGCGCGGCGCTCGGCGGGGTGGACCTGGACGTCCAGTTCGGCGAGGTGGTCCTGCCCGGGCCGGGTGAACAGCCGGAGGAAGGCGGATCCGACGGGAACGCCGTCGGCCCCGGACGCCAGCCAGGCGAGCCGCCGACTGGCGGTGTTCTCGTCGGGGTCGGTCAGAGCGGTGATGCGCAGCGACAAGGTGTCTCCATCGCGAGAAGGGTGGGAGCGGGTGCGGTCGGGGTCGCGTTGCCCGGACGCGGGCAGGGGGTGCGTCGGCCGACCACCGGCATGGCTCGCTCGTCCACGCCGGCCGCCCCCCCCGTCCCCGCCCCCGAATTGCCGCGCGCGCGAGGCGTACCGCAACCTACGATCGCGGCCATGACATCACATGATCAGCGCGAGGGCTCCCCAATTACGTCCGCGACCACGTCCGCGATCACGTCCCCGACCACGTCCGCGGTTCCGTCCCCCATCATGTCCACCGACGGGGAATTGGCGATCCGTCAGGAGGCGGAGGCGGATCACCGCGCGGTAGGCGAGGTGCACACCCACGCGTTCGGGCCCGGCCGGGTGCCCGGCCTGGTCGAGGCGCTGCGCACGGCGCCGGCGCCGCTGGCCCCGATGTCCTTCGTCGCCACGCTCGGCGGCCGGGTGGTCGGGCACGTCCTGCTGAGCGCGGCGCGCCTCGACGCCCCGCGCCGGATCGTGGACGTCCTGTCCCTCTCACCGCTCGGCGTGCACCCCGACGTCCAGCGCCGGGGCATCGGCACCCGCCTCATCGAGCACGCCCTGGCGGCGGCCGACGAGCAGGGCGTGCCGCTGGTGTTCCTGGAGGGATCGCCGGTGTACTACCGCACGCGCGGCTTCGAGGCGGCAAGCCCGCTCGGCTTCCGCTCGCCCTCACTGCGCATCCCCGACCCCGCGTTCCAGGTCGCCCGACTCTCCGCCCATGAGCCGTGGATGACGGGCACCTTCGTCTACTCCGAGACCTTCTGGGCCCACGACTGCGTGGGCCTGCGCGACCCCGACGCCTGAGGGTAGCCCGCGAGCGCGGGAGCATCGGGATCCAGGGTGGGAATCCGGGATGCGCACAGGGGGAGGCCCGGCGGAACATCGCTGCCGCCAGGGTGCCGATGCATACAAAGTCGCACACAACTACCGAGGCGAGCCTGGGGCCTTGACGCCCCACCGCGGCCTTCCTAGTGTTTGCTGCTGCTTGGTTGAGTTCGCTTGTGATCGAAAATGTGTGTAGCTGTTTCCCTGTCAGAGAGGGCCGCACCACGATGAGATCCCTTCCCCGCACCCTGCTCGCCGTTCTGCTGCTGTGTCTGTCGCTGACCACCGTCCCGCAGGCGGCCGCCGCCGCGCGCGCCGCTCCCGGGTCCGCCACCGCCACCAACTCCGCCACCAACACCGACATCACGGTCGACGGCGCGTCCCCCGGCCGTATCTTCGACGGCGTCGGGGCGATCAGCGGGGGCGGCGGCAACACGCGGCTGCTGCTCGACTACCCAGAGCCGCAGCGGAGCCAGATCCTCGACTACCTCTTCAAGCCCGGCTACGGCGCCGCCCTGCAGATCCTCAAGGTCGAGGTCGGTGGCGACACCAACTCCACCGACGGTGCCGAATCCTCCATCGAGCACACCCGGTCCACGGTCAACTGCTCCAACGGGTACGAGTGGTGGCTGATGGAGCAGGCCAAGGCGCGCAACCCCGGTATCAAACTCGCCGCGCTCTCCTGGGGAGCACCCGGCTGGGTGGGCGGCGGCAACTTCTGGTCCCAGGACATGGTCGACTACCTGATGTCCTGGCTCGGCTGCGCCAAGCAGCACAACCTCACCATCGACTACCTCGGCGGCTGGAACGAGCGCGGTTTCAACGCCGCCTGGTACAAGAACCTGCACGCGACCCTCGCCGCCAAGGGGTACGCCACCAAGGTCGTCGGTGCCGACGACGGCTGGCAGATCGCGACCGCCATGCGGAGCGACAGCGCGCTCAACGCCGCCGTGGACATCGTCGGCGCCCACTACCCGTGCGGCTACATGTCCGCCATGACCAGCTGCTCGACCACCTCGGACGCGCTGGCCACCGGCAAGCAGCTCTGGGCGAGCGAGAACGGCTCCGAGGACGCGGCGACCGGTGCCGTCCCGATGGCCCGTGCCATCAACCGCGGGTATCTGGACGCGAAGATGACCGCGTTCATCAACTGGCCGGTGGTGGCCGCGCTCTACCCCAACCTCTCGTTCAACAGCATGGGCCTGGTGACGGCCAACCAGCCCTGGTCCGGCGCGTACAGCGTGGACCGCAGCGCCTGGGCGACCGCGCAGACCACCCAGTTCACCGCCCCCGGCTGGCAGTACCTCGACACCGCCTCCGGCTACCTCGGCGGCAACCGCGCCAACGGCAGCTACGTCAGCTATGCCGCGCCGGGCAAGGCCGCCTGGTCCAGCGTGTTCGAGACGATGGACGCGACCGCCGCCCAGACCGTCACCCTGAAGGTCGCGGGCGGGCTGCCGGCCGGCGCCCTGCACGTGTGGTCCACCGACTTCTCCAGCAACGGCGCCACCGCGCACATGGTGCCCGGGCCCGACCTCGACGCCACCTCGGGGACCTACCGGCTCACCCTCCAGCCCGGTCACCTCTACACCGTCACGACCACGACCGGACAGGGCGCGGGCACCGTCACCTCACCGCAGCGCGCCCCGCTCGCCCTGCCGTACGCGGACTCGCTGGCCGGGACCGCCACGGGCCGGGAGGCGCGGTACCTCGCCACCATGAACGGCGCCTTCGAGACCGCGCCGTGCGCGGGCGGCCGCACCGGCCGGTGCCTGCGCCAGCAGGCGCCGACCACCCCCATCCGCTGGACCGACGAGTCCACGCCGCAGCCGTACGCGCTGATGGGCGACGTGAACTGGACCAACTACACCGTCCGCTCGGACGCCCTGCTCGAACAGCCGGGCGCGGTCGAACTGCTCGGCCGGGTCGGCACCCAGGGCCGCAACAACAACGGCCTCAACGCCTACCACCTGCGCGTCGCGGACACCGGTGCCTGGTCGCTGCTGCGCACCGACACCGCCTGGTCCTCCACCACCCTGGCGAGCGGCACGGTCACGGCGCCCGGCCTCAGGACCTGGCACACCCTGGCCCTCACCTTTCAGGGCGCCGCCATCACCGCGAAGCTCGACGCGACCACCCTCGCCACCGTCACGGACGACAGTTACGGCGCGGGCCAGATCGGGCTCGGCACCGCGGGATACTACGGCGCGCAGTTCGCCAACCTGAGCATCACCCCCGGCACGACGGCGCCGCTCGACGGCACGTACCAGCTGGTCAACGCCAAGAGCGGCCAGCTCCTGGACGCGTCCGGGCAGGGCACGGCCGACGGCACCCCGATCGTCCAGTGGACGGGCAACGGAGGCACCAACCAGCAGTGGCGGCTCGCCTCGACGGGCGACGGCTACTACACCGTCACCGGTGTGGCCAGCGGCAAACCCCTCGACGTTCCCGGCCGGAGCGTCGTGCCGGGAACCCAGCTGAACCTGTGGACCGCCACCGGCGCGGCCAACCAGCAGTGGCGGGTGACCCCCGGCGCACGCGGCTGCCACGTCCTGGAGTCCCGGCTCGACGGCCATCTGGTGGACGTCAGCGGAGGCTCGCTCGTCGCGGGCGCCCAGGTGATCCAGTGGCCCGCGAACGGGGGTGCGAACCAGTGCTGGCGACTGGTCAAGGTGGGCTGATCCGGCGGACTGATTCACGGGAACCCGGCGGACCGATTCACGGGAACCCTTGACCTCAAGTTAACTAGAGGTCGTACGTTCCTCGTATGAGTATGGAAGCCACCGCGTGGACACAGCTCCACAACGTCATCACCGCGCAGCAGGACCGACGTCCGTTCAACCGAGCCACCCTGCGGCGCATCGCTGTGTTCGCGCGGCCCCACCGCCGCCGCATCGCCCTGTTCCTCCTGCTGAGCATCGCCACAGCACTGCTGGCGGTGGCCACCCCGCTCCTCGCCGGCCGCGTCGTCAACGCGATCGTCGGCGGCGAGGAGACGGGGACCGTCACCCGGCTGGCCCTGCTGATCGCCGCGATCGCGCTCGCCGAGGCGGCCCTGGGGCTGGTCGGCCGCTGGCTGTCGTCGACGCTCGGCGAGGGGCTCATCCTCGATCTGCGCACCGCGGTCTTCGACCACGTCCAGCGCATGCCGGTCGCCTTCTTCACCCGGACCCGCACCGGGGCCCTGGTCAGCCGCCTCAACAACGACGTCATCGGCGCCCAGCGGGCCTTCAGCAACACCCTCTCCGGCGTGGTCAGCAACCTCGTCACGCTGCTGCTCACCCTCGCCGTGATGCTCGGCATCTCCTGGCAGATCACCCTGCTCGCGCTGGTCCTGCTGCCCATGTTCGTCCTGCCCGCGCGCCGCATGGGCACCCGGATGGCCCGGCTGCAGCGCGAGGCCGCCGAGCACAACGCCGCGATGGGCACCCGGATGACCGAGCGGTTCTCGGCGCCCGGCGCGACCCTGATCAAGCTGTTCGGGCGGCCCGCCGACGAGTCCGCCGAGTTCGCCGCCCGGGCGGGCAGGGTGCGTGACATCGGCGTCCGTACGGCGATGGCGCAGTCCGCCTTCATCACCGCGCTCACCCTCGTCTCGGCCCTGGCGCTCGCCCTCGTCTACGGGCTCGGCGGCTACTACGCCCTGCACGGCAAGCTCGAAGCGGGCGCGGTCGTCTCCCTCGCCCTGCTCCTCACCCGCCTGTACGCGCCGCTCACCGCGCTCGCCGGGGCGCGCGTCGAGGTCATGAGCGCGCTGGTCAGCTTCGAGCGGGTCTTCGAGGTCCTCGACCTCAAGCCGCTCATCGCCGAGAAGCCGCAGGCCAAGGCGGTGCCGGACGGGCCGGTCTCGGTGGAGTTCGACGACGTGCGGTTCGGCTACCCCTCCGCCGACAAGGTCTCCCTCGCCTCCCTGGAAGAGGTCGCGAGCCTCGACACCCGGGGCGGAGCCGAAGTGCTGCACGGCGTCTCCTTCCGCGCCGAGCCCGGCCAGATGGTGGCCCTCGTCGGCTCCTCGGGCGCGGGCAAGTCGACGGTCGCCCAGCTGCTGCCGCGGCTGTACGACGCCGACGCGGGCGCGGTACGCCTGGGCGGCGTCGACGTACGGGACCTGACCGCCGACTCGATCCGCGACACCATCGGCATGGTCACCCAGGACGGCCACCTCTTCCACGAGTCGGTCCGCTCCAACCTGCTGCTCGCCCGTCCGGACGCCGTCGAGGAGGACCTCTGGGACGCCCTGCGCCGCTCCCGCCTCGACGGTCTGGTCGCCTCCCTGCCCGACGGGCTCGACACCGTGGTCGGCGAGCGCGGCTACCGGCTCTCCGGCGGCGAACGCCAGCGCCTGACCATCGCCCGTCTGCTCCTCGCCCGCCAGCGCGTCGTCATCCTCGACGAGGCCACCGCCCACCTCGACAACACCTCAGAGGCGGCCGTCCAGGAGGCCCTCGGCGAGGCGCTGGAGGGCCGCACCGCGGTGGTGATCGCCCACCGCCTCTCCACGGTCCGGGCCGCCGACCTCATCCTCGTGGTGGAGAACGGCCGCATCGTGGAACGCGGCACCCACGACGAACTCCTCGCGCTCGACGGCCGCTACCACGAGCTGTACCGCACCCAGTTCGAACGGCCGGGGGGTGCGCACACGGAACTGGCCTGACGGCGTCCGGGGCGGCCGTGGCCCGGATCGCCGCGACCGGCCTCGCCCCGTTCCTCGCGGGCGTCCTCGCGGCCCCCGGCGCCCGTTGCCGTCGCCCCCGTCGGACCACTGGTAGGAAACCTTCCAGTCCGCTACGCTCCCCGCGGCGGCTTGGCGCGGTGCCCGACCCCCGTGGGTATGACGCGCTCAGCGAGAGCTCTGACCCGGCTGCCGTGGCGCTGCCCCCTGCCCACGCGGGCAGGGGGCAGGGGCCGCGTCCCGGTGTCCAGCTCTCGCCGTCACCAAGTCACGGAGTCCAGGTATGCGCCTGAACACCTCAGCCCAGCTCCCGCGCGGCAGAAGCCGCAGCCTCACCCTCGTCCTCGCCGCCGTGCTCGCGCTCCTCGGTGGGCTGCTGCTCGCCTGGCCCGGGCGGGCCGGGGCCGCCGCCGACCCGCTCATCTCACGCGGGAAACCCGCCACCGCCTCCTCCTCCGAGACCTCCTCGCTCGGTGCCAAGAACGCCTTCGACGGCGACAGCGCCACCCGCTGGGCCAGCGCCGAGGGCAAGGACCCGCAGTGGATCCGCGTCGACCTCGGAGCGACCGCCATCATCAGCCGCGTCAGACTCAGTTGGGAAGCCGCCTACGCCAAGGGCTACCGCCTGGAGGTGTCCCAGGACGGGGCCTCTTGGACCCCGATCGCCGACGAGAAGGCGGGCAACGGCGGCACCGACGACTGGACCGGCCTCTCCGGCAAGGGCAGATACCTGCGCCTCTACGGCACCGCGCGCGCCACCTCGTACGGCTACTCGCTCTACGAGGCCGAGGTGTACGGAACGATCGACGGCGGCCCGCCCGGCGGTGCCTTCACCGTGGTCGCCGCCGGTGACATCGCTGCCCAGTGCACTGCCGCCGACAGCGGCTGCGCCCACCCCAAGACCGCCGCGCTCGCCCGGCAGATCGATCCGAAGTTCTATCTGACGATGGGCGACAACCAGTACGACGACGCCCGGATCTACGACTTCCGCGCCTACTACGACAAGACGTGGGGAGCCTTCAAGGCCAAGACCCATCCCGTCCCCGGCAACCACGAGACATACGACCCGGCCGGGGCCCTCGCCGGATACAAGGCCTACTTCGGGAACATCGCCTACCCGCAGGGCAGGAGCTACTACAGCTATGACGAGGGCAACTGGCACTTCATCGCCCTCGACTCCAACTCCTTCGACCAGTCCGCCCAGATCGACTGGCTCAAGGCCGACCTCGCCGCCAACGCCAAACAGTGCACAGCCGCCTACTGGCACCACCCGCTCTACTCGTCCGGCGGCCACGGCAACGACCCGGTCTCCAAGCCCGTGTGGAAGATCCTGTACGGCGCGAAGGCCGACCTCGTCCTCAACGGACACGACCACCACTACGAGCGGTTCGCCCCGCAGGACCCCGACGGCAAGGCGACCGCGGACGGCATCGTGGAGATCGTCGGCGGCATGGGCGGCGCCGAGCCGTACCCCATCGAGCAGGTCCAGCCCAACAGCCAGAAGCGGATCAGCGGCCAGTACGGCGTGCTGAAGCTGGAGTTCACCGACTCCGGCTACGGGTGGACCTACGTGGGCACCGACGGGCAGGTCAAGGACACCAGCCCGAAGTACGGCTGCCACTGATGTACTTGGCCACCACCGGCCGCACGGACGCGCCGCCCCGCACCCCCGGGGGCGGGCGGCGCGTCCCCGGCACCGTCCTCGCGCTCGGCGCGGTCAGCCTGGTCACCGACGTCTCCTCCGAGATGGTCACGGCTGTGCTGCCGCTCTACCTCGTCCTGGGCCTCGGCCTCTCGCCGCTCCAATTCGGCTTCCTGGACGGCATGTTCAATGGCGCCACCGCGCTTGTGCGGCTGCTCGGCGGGCGGCTCGCCGACCGCGGTGGCCGGCACAAACGGGTCGCCGGGGCCGGCTATCTGCTCTCCGCGCTCTCCCGGCCCGGGCTGCTCCTCGCGGGCGGCGCCACCGCCGGGATCGCCGCCGCGCTCGCCGCCGACCGGCTCGGCAAGGGCATCCGCACCGCCCCGCGCGACGCCCTCATCTCGCTCAGCGGCCCGCCGGAGACACTCGGCCGCTCCTTCGGCGTGCACCGCGCCATGGACACCACGGGCGCGCTCCTCGGGCCGCTCGCCGCGTTCGCCGTGCTCCGGGCGACCACCGACGCCTATGACGCTGTGTTCGTCGTCAGCTTCTGCGCCGGGCTGCTGGGTGTGCTCCTGCTGGCGGTGTACGTCCCACCCGCGTCCGGGGTGCTGCCATGCGCGCCCGTAACTCCCCGTCCGCGCACGGCACTTCGCGATCCCGTCTTCCGTCGCGTCCTGTACGCGACCGCCCTGCTCGGCGCCGCCACCATCGGGGACGCGTTCCTCTATCTGCTGCTCCAGCGCGGCCTCGACCTGCCGACCGCGCTGTTCCCGCTGCTGCCGCTCGGCCCCGCCGCGGGCTATCTGCTGCTCGCCGTCCCGGTGGGCCGGATCGCCGACCGGACCGGGCGGCGGCTGCCGTTCCTGCTCGGGCACGTGGCTCTGCTCGGCGCGTACGCCCTGCTGCTCGCTCCGCTCGCCTGGCCGACCGCCGTGGCCGTCCTCGTGCTCCTCGGCATCTTCTACGCCGCCACGGACGGCGTGCTGATGGCGCTCGCCGGGCCCCTGCTGCCCGCGCGCGGCCGAGCGGGCGGGCTCGCGGTGCTCCAGACCGGGCAGGCGCTGGCCCGGCTGCTCGGCGCGGCCGGGTTCGGGGCGGCCTGGACCCTGTGGGGGCAGCGGCCCGCGCTGTGGGTGGCGGGGCTCGCGCTGGCCGGCGCGCTCGTGGCCGCCTGGCGCGTCCTGCCCGCCCCCGCGCCTGCCCCGGAGGCGTCGTGAAGCCCGCTCACCCACAGCTCCGGCTCGCCCTCGTCGTGATCGCCGTGCTCCTGCTGGCGGGCGGCTCCCTCGGCTACGTCCTGCACGCCCGGCACCGCGAACACCCGCCCCAACAGGCCGACGCCGACAGCTCGTTCACCCTCGACGAGCCCGGCCTCTACTTCCGGGACTCGGCCACCGGCCGCATCGCCCGCCTGCCCGTACGAGGCGCGCCACGCGTCGTCGGCGGCCCGTCCTGCGACCGGTTCTACGCGGCGGGGGAGCGCGCTCTGTGCCTGCGCGAACTGCCCGGCCTGCCCGCCCGCACCCAGGCCCTCGTACTCGACCGGCGGCTGCGCGAAGTGCGCCGGGTGACCGTCCCCGGCATCCCCAGCCGGGCCCGCGTCTCCGCCTCAGGGCACCTGCTGTCCTGGACCGCGTTCGCCGTCGGCGACTCGTACGCCAGCTCCGGCTTCTCCACCCGCACCTCGGTCCTCGACCTGCGCACCGGCTATCTGATCAAGTCGATCGAAGGGATCCCGCTGACCATCGACGGCGCCCGCCACCACGCACCGGACGTCAACTACTGGGGCGTCACCTTCGCCCGCGACGACAACCGGTTCTACGCCACCGTCTCCACCCGGGGCCGCACCCACCTCGTCGAGGGCGATCTGCGGAACTGGTCGGCGAAGGCGCTGCGCGAGAACGTCGAGTGCCCGTCGCTGTCGCCGGACAACACCCGGATCGCCTTCAAGAAGAAGGTCTCCGGCGCCCCCCGGGCGCCCTGGCGGCTGTACGTACTGGACCTGGCGGGGATGCGCGAGCACCCGCTGGCCGAGCGGCACAGCGTCGACGACCAGGCGGCCTGGCTGGACGACTCGACCGTCGGCTACGCGCTGCCGGGACGCGGCGGGCGCACGAGCGACATCTGGTCGGTCCCGGCGGACGGCACGGGCGAGCCCCGCCTGCTGGCACCGGATGGCTCCTCGCCGGCGGCGGTGCGGTGACCGGCATAGGTGCGTCGTCCCGGCGGGCGGGTGCGGTCATGGGGGCCCACACCTCGCGCGCCGCGTGGCACTCCCCCCGAGCGGCGCCGAACGGGGGAATTGTCGGAAAATCGGGTCGGTGCGCGCGGGAGCGGTCAATGCCTCAAGGGGGTGCGTCAGCTCAAGAACGCCAAGCCACCGAAGGAGATCCCCTATGCGCTCGTACAGGCGACCGGTCCTCACCTCCGCCCTGCTCGTCGCGGCGCTTCCGGCAGCGGTGCTCGCCGTGGCCGCCCAGGCCGCGTCCTCGCCCGCGCGGCCGCAGGCCCACCCGCACCACCCAGCGGCGCTCAACTTCGACGAGCTCGACTGCGAAGGCCCCGAGGAGGACCGGCTGCCGTCGACCGCCTCGGGCCAGGGCGCGGTCCACCAACCCGGCACCGCCGCGTTCACCCCGGCCCCGCTCCCCAGCGGTCTTCCTTCCGCCGTGGTCAAGTGGCCCAGGAACATCCCGGACCTGGAGGACGCCAAGCGCATGCTCTCCGAGCTGGACGTCGGGACCTTCGACAGCAAGGGATTCCGGCGCACCGCGTTCGGCGGCAAGAGCTGCTGGGTCCTGCACGGCGCCGACAAGTGCTCCACGCGCGAACTGGCCCTCAAGGCCCTGTCCGACGTCCCCGCGACCGTGAAGAACGGCTGCAAGGTGGTGGGCGGCCGCTGGCGCAGCGCGTACGACGGCCTGACGGTCACCAACCCGCTGCGCGTCGACATCGACCACATCGTGCCGCTCCGGGCCGCCTGGGGCTCGGGCGCCCGGGACTGGCCCGAGTACAAGCGCCGCGCCTTCGCCAACGACCTCAGCGGCTCCCCGCAGCTGATCGCGGTCTCCACCTGGAGCAACCGTGACAAGGGCGACAAGGGCCCGGACAAGTGGCTGCCCAAGGGCTACGAGTGCACGTACAGCCGCGCCTGGATCGGCGTGAAGGACTACTACGGGCTGCGCGTCACGACGGCGGAGCGGAAGGCGCTGCGGGGGGTGCTGAAGCGCTGCCGGGGGTAAGAACGTTCCTCCACGGTGCACGCCGGAACCGCGCTCAGCGGTGGGAGACCGTGAGCTTGTAGAAGCCGACGCGGGCTCCCTTGGTGGTGCTGTCGGAGGACGACTGGTTGTACGACCCGGCCTTGAAGTACTGCTTGTAGCCGTTGAACGACGACGGGATCGGGTAGTGGGTCGTCGTGCCGTTGATCGTCAGATCGATCGTGTGGCCGCCCGAGACGCCGATCGCGTAGCTCCACGTCCTGCCGACCGGCACGTGGCCCACCGGGTGCGAAGTCTGGCCGCCCGAGGGGGAGTTCTCCGTGCCGAGGACGATGTCGCCGCTCGACCGGTAGTACAGCTCCAACAGCGGCTTGGTGGACGGGCCGCCCGTGCCGAGGTGGATCTGCCCCACACAGACGTTGGACGTCACGGACACCACGCGCAGGGTGGCGTTCAGCCGGTGGGTGCCGCTCAGCGACCAGTTGGCGGGGCTGCCGTCGCGGTTCATCTCGCGCAGCTCGGAGCGCGCGTAGCGGGAGTTGGGCGTGGTGACGCCCTTCTCCGGCGCCCAGAACGTCATCGCGCCATCGCGCGTGTCCGTGAAGAAGTACGCGTCCTGGAAGCCGTTGGCTCCCTGGAGCCGGGACGACGGGATCGTGGTCGGCGAGCCGGGGGAGCCCACCGGTTCCTGGAGTTCCCACACGGAGAGGTCGAAGTTGCCGCCCGGTGCGACCGTTGAGGCCGACGCGGCGGGGGCGACGAAGGCGAGGCCGCTCGCGGCGGTCACGTATATGAGCAGCGTACGGATGCGCATGGGGGCGTCCCGTCGAGGTAGGGGTCAATGCTCGACGCCAGGTTCACATCCATGAATCACGTGTGTCGACGTGAACTTGGCACGGAGAACCGTAGGGCTCTGGCGTGAGCGCGTCAATGGCCGGGTCAGGAGTCGTCAGGGGAGTGCATCGCCCCGCAGCCCTGGGCGCCGACCGGTGGCGAGCCCTCTCACGCCGGCGTGCCCGCGCCCGTCACGATCGGCAGCAGGGTGCCGTCCGGCGCCGTCAGGGCGAGGCGCCAGTCGGCGGCGGCCACGGCCGCGTCCAGACCGGTCAGTCGGAGTTCGGTCCACGCCCCTCCACGCTCGTCCGCGACGGCTTGGTGGGCGTGGCGGCCGTCAGTCTCCACGGGTTGGCCCGGGGGTGGGCCACGGGGACCGGGACGCAGAGGGTGGCGGACCCGTCGCCGTCGTCGGTGTAGGTCGGTTCGACCGAGGGTGCGGGCGCGGCGCGAGGACCGTGAGTACGGCCGAGGGCGGGCTCCACGCACTGGGTTGGGCCGCCGGTGGCTGCGCCCATGTGGCGTACGTGGTCTCTGGACCGGCTGCGCCGCGGGGTCCCAGGCCGGTTCGTCCGGCCAGGCCACCTCGCATACGTACGACAGGGGTGTCCAGGCGGGTGTGGTCGTGGCGAGCACGTCGCCGACCGGGGCGGTCCAGCGCCAACCGGTCGTTGGATCAACGTCGTTGTCGGGCTTGAGCATCACGTGCGCGACCACCGGCCAGCTCGCGGGTGGCGTGTCCAGGGCCGAGCGGCGGATGCGGGCCTTCAGCCTCTTCTCCGTGGTGCCACGGCTTCAACACTCCTAACCCGCCGGCCGTGGATATCTTCGACCCGGAACCGGCGGGGCAGGAGATCAGCGGCGCCGAGTTCGAGGAACAGTGGGCCCCGGCCTGCCAAGCGGACGCCGTAGAGGAATAGCGGAACAGAGGAGTAGAGAGCATGCCCGAAACCTCCTTCCAGGGCCAGATCGTGGACACCGAACCCGCCTCCGGCGTCTTTCTCGTCATCGGGATTCCCGGGTCCGGGAAGAGTTCGGTCTCGGCGGAGCTGGCCCGGCGGTTCCCCCTCGGCGCACACATCGAGGGCGACCACCTCCAGGACCTCATCGTCGCGGGCGGCCGTCTGCCCTCGCCGGAGGAGGACGTCGAGGCGGATCGCCAGCTGCTGCTGCGAGCGCGCAACGCGTCAGTACTGGCACGCAGTTTCCATGACGCGGGCGTCGTCGCGGTCATCGACGACGTGGTGGTCCGGCGGGCGCATCTGGAGTTCTACCTGGAGCAGCTGAAGGACTTGCCGCTGCGGTTGGTCGTGCTGGCTCCGGCGGCCGATGTCGTCGCCCGGCGGGTCGCCGAGCGGGACAAGGTCCTGGCGGATGACTGGTCTTTCCTGGACGACGCGCTGCGCCGCGAACTCGCCGGTGAGGGAACGTGGTTCGACAGCTCCGAACTGACCCTGGAGGAGACGGTCGACGCCATTCTGGCGACGTAGCAGCGCTCGATGGCGCATCGGGATGAGCAACTGGCCATCCGCCAGGGTTGGTTAAGCTTGTGCGGGACGTGCGAAACGCACCCGGTGACGCAGCACGGCCTCCGTTCGACTCGAGGGGACGAGCCATGCCACAAGCCCCCACCCGGACCCCGGTCGGCATAGTCGGCGCGGGCCCGGCCGGTCTCATGCTCTCGCACCTGCTCGCCCGCGCGGGAATCGACTCGGTGGTGGTCGACCACCGCACCCGCGCCGAGATCGAGGGCACCAGCCGCGCGGGCATCCTGGAGGCCGACAACGTCCGTCTGCTGACCGACTCCGGGGTGTCCGACCGGGTGCGCCGCGAGGGCCGCCCGCACGACGGCATCGCGCTGCGCTTCGGCGGCGAGAGCCACCGCGTGGACTTCCGGGCGCTGGTCGGCGAGAGCGTGTGGCTCTACCCGCAGACCGATGTGTTCACCGACCTCGCCGACGCCCGCGAACGCGACGGCGCAGACGTACGCTTCGGTGTCTCGGGCACCCGGGTGGTCGACCTGACCACCGAGTGCCCCGGAATCCTGTACACCGACACCGACGGTGTGGCGCGGGAGATACGCTGCGACATCCTGGTCGGCGCCGACGGCTCGCGCGGGGTGTGCCGCTCCACGGTGCCCGAGGCGGCACGCACCCACTTCTTCCGCGAGTACCCGTACGCCTGGTTCGGCGTCCTCGTCGAGGCCCCGCCCAGCGCCCCCGAGCTCGTCTACACCCACTCCGAGCGCGGTTTCGCCCTCATCAGCCAGCGTACGGAGTCCGTCCAGCGCATGTACTTCCAGTGCGAACCGGACGAGGATCCGGCGGCCTGGCCGGACGACCGCATCTGGGCGGAACTCCAGGCGCGGGTGCGCGGCGCCGACGGCTTCACCCTCAAGGAGGGCCCGGTCACCGACCGCTCGGTCCTCCGCTTCCGCAGCTTCGTGTGCGAGCCCATGCGGTACGGCAACATGCTGCTCGCCGGGGACGCCGCCCACACCGTCCCGCCCACCGGCGCCAAGGGCCTCAACCTGGCCCTGGCCGATGTGCGGTTGCTCGCCGAGGCCCTGGAGACCGCGCTGGCCAAGCGCGACCGCACGGCCCTCGACGAGTACGGCCCCCGCGCCCTGCGCCGCGTCTGGCGCGCCCAGCACTTCTCGTACTGGATGACCTCCATGCTGCACCGCGCCCCCGGCACCACCGACTTCGACACCCGCCGTCAGCTCGGGGAGCTCGCTGCGGTGGTGGACTCCACGGCGGGCTCGACGTATCTCGCGGAGGCGTACACGGGGTGGAGCGAAAGCCGGCCGGATCACGCTGGCTGCCGCCGTGAGGGGGAAGGGGCGGGGCCGGAGCAGGCGTATGCCGGTCGTCCTATGGGGCGGATGAGCGGGAACGGACCGGGCCGAGGTTGACGGAAAGTCTCCTTTGGCCCGGCGCGATGCCTCCGTAGATTCGGGGGCGCTTCCGTGTGCAGTGCCGCAGCCGGTTCTTCATCCTTCGCGACGACCGCGAGGGGGCAAGGGGACCAAGCCGGGATGAGTGACCGCGAGATCGTTCTGATGACCGACCACAGCTCGATGGAGGGCAGTCGCGCCGCCCTGGCCGCGGCGGTCGAGCTCCTGACGGGGCGGCCGCCGGTGCTGGTCGACGCCCGGCACTTCCTGACCGGCGGATCCGGCCGGACCTACGTCACGGACTCCGTGGTCCGCCTGGAGGTGCCGTCCGAGGACCTGGCGGTCACCCCGTCGGCCGTACTCGTCTACGAGGTCCAGCCGCCCGAACGCCGCCGCTTCGAGCCGTTCCAGCGGCAGCTGCAACGGTACGGAACGGTCTCGCTCGGGACGGACGCCGACGCGTGGCGGGCGGCGACCGACAAGAACCTCACGACGGCGCGGTTCGCGCTGCACGGCATCCCGCACACGGAGACCGTCACCCTCAGACGGCCCAGCGTGGCCGCGGCCGCCGCGGCCTTCGACAGGCTCGGCCGGGACGTCTGGGCCCGGCCCGCCCTCGGCACCTGCGGCAACGACGTCCTGCACATCACCGCGTACGAACAGCTCCTCCAGGCGCTCGCCCAGTACGCCGACTCCGGCCAGGACTGGCTGATCTCGCGCGACGCCGGGAACTTCAACGCCGACGGGCAGCGCCACCAGTTCCGTGTCTCGGTGCTCGACGGGCGCGCCGTGCAGGCGTGCGAACACGTCCAGGCGCGCCCCGACGCGCCCTGCAACGAGGCCCAGGGCGCGGCCTGCACCCCCATCCCGGTGGACGATCTGCCCGTCGACCTCTGCGAACTGGCCGTCGCGGCCACGAAGTCCGTGGGGCTGCGCTTCGGCGGCGTCGACCTCGCCGTCGAGAACGGCGGCGCGGTCTTCGAGGTCAACGTCCATCCGATGCTGGGCTCGGCGCACCCGGCGGAGTCGGTCGCGGTCCCGTATGTGGAGGCGCACCTGGCCATGCTGTGACCGGACAAAGGATCACGAGTTACGGGCGTCTCCGCGCCCCTACGCTCCGGACGGCACGAAGTAGTTGTGCACCTGAGAGACCTTCGGCTCGGGGCCCTGAGGCAGCCCGGCCTCCTGCGCGAGAGGCGTCACCACCTCCATGAACTTCTGCATGGCCTGCTCGGACTCCCACAGGTCGGAGATCTTCACGCCGCCGCCCATCGGGACGCAGACGTGGGCCAGACAGCCCCCGAAGGGGTTGCTGGGCAGCGCCTGGAGTCTGGAGTTGAGGGCGTCGTACTGCTCCGTCGTCACACCGGGCAGCTCGATCTGCATCAAAATCGCCATCGGGTTCTCCTCCGCGGAACGGGTCTCGTGCCTCCCCACCGCCACCATGGCGGCCCATACCCGGGGTCAGCACAGCACGCCCGTCTCCCACGGGCATCCCACCCGGCGCCGTAAGAGTGGCTTGTCCTGCGGGGATAGCGGTGCGTGACCGTTCCGGATGCGCGCGGCGCGGAGCGCTGATTTTCTGGTGGCGTCCGCTCCCCCCCGATCTCAGGAGTGATCATGAGCATTGCAGACGAGTCCGGCGGCCGTTCCCGGCAGATGCGCCAGAAGGCGGAGCAGCTGGAGCAGGCCGCCGAGCGCGCCAACGACCCGGCCGAGCGCGACCGGCTGAAGGAGAAGGCGCGTCGCCTGCAGGAGGAGAGCAAGCAGGCCGACCAGATGGGCAGCGGCGGCATCGACCCCATGTGACGCCTCTTGCGCACGCACTGAAGAAGCCGGCCGGTGGCCACCCCCGCAACATCGCGGGGCGTGGTGTCACCGGCCGGTTTCTGGTGATACGGGAAGGGTCAGCGTCGCCTGCGCGCCCCCGTCCTCGAGGTTGGCGAAGGTGAGGTGCGCGCCCAGCAGCGCCGCCTGGCCCGCCGCGATGGTGAGCCCCAGGCCGAGACCCGTCCCCTCCGCGCCGGTACGGAAGCGCTGCGGGCCCTGCGCGACGAGGTGTTCGGGGAAACCCGCGCCGTGGTCCCGTACGCGCACGGTCGGGCCGTCGACCTCGACCAGCACCGGCTCGGCCCCATGCCGCAGGGCGTTGGTGACCAGGTTGGTCAGCACGCGCTCCACCCGGCGCGGATCGGTCTCCACCGTGCCGTCGCAGACGACGTCGACGCGCACGTCCGGTGCGGCCCCGGCCGTGGCGGTGCGCCCCTCCGCCGCCGCTCGCACCACCCGCCGGGCCAGAGCGCTCAGCTCCACCCACCGCGACTCGGCCGCCTCCGTGCCGCTGTCGAGCCGGGCCACTTCGAGGACGTCCTCCATCAAGTCCCGCAGCCGCCAGGCCCGTTCCTTGACCATGTCCTCGGCGCGGCCCTCCGGCAGCAGCGCGGCGGCCGCGATCAGCCCGGCGACCGGGGTGCGCAGCTCGTGGGCGATGTTCGCGGTCACCTCGCGTTCGGCCTGGAGGCGGGCGGCGAGCGCGTCGGCCATCGCGTTGACGGCGTGGGTGAGGGTGGTGATCTCGTCCCGGCCGGTCTCCGGCAGGCGTGCGGTCAGATCGCCATCCGCGATCTGTTCCGCGCTGCGCGCGGACTGTCGCAGCCGCCTGGCGAAGCGGGTGGCCAGGCCGAGCCCGATCACCGTCGCCACACCGGTGCCGATGGCGCCGGACTGCCACATCACGCGCTCGACCTCGTCGCTGAGGCCGTTGGAGGGGGCGCGCAGGGCGAGGACGGTGCCGTGGTCCGACCCTTCGGCGGCCCAGATGACGTCGCCGTGATCGGTGCTCTGCACATACGTGGCCCGGTGGCCCCCGGCGACCTTC
Organism: Streptomyces sp. NPDC023838; assembly: GCF_040639555.1. NCBI lineage: Bacteria > Bacillati > Actinomycetota > Actinomycetes > Kitasatosporales > Streptomycetaceae > Streptomyces > Streptomyces sp. NPDC023838. The sequence continues at coordinate 37,525 of NZ_JBFAAD010000019.1, read as the reverse complement.
GCGCGCAGCGGGCCCGGCAGGTCGGACGGGTCGACCTCCAGGCCCTGGGCGGGCCTGCCCTGCTGTGCGGTGACCCGCGCCGCGTAGAGGAGCCGTTCGAGCTGCACGTCACGCTCGCGGTTGGTGAGCAGGACCGGTACCTGGCTCGCGGTGACCACCGCCGCCAGGGTGGCGGTCACGGTGATCGTGACGCCTATCTTGAGTCGCAGTCCCATGTGCCGGCCTTGTCCCCTGCGGAGCGGTAGTTCGCGCCCGAGCCTACGGAACGTGCTCCGGAGGCCGGAGGGCAGCCCGGCCCGTTGGCCGACCGGCACCGTTGACCGCCGGGCGCGCGGCCGCCACTGTGGCGCTATACGGGGTGGCCGCGGCGCCCCTGCCGCTCGAACCACGGCCGCCGGGCCGTCAGGCCCGAGGTGGGAGAGGGACCGATGACGCAGATGGACACCGACGGACCGATACCCCGGCATACGTCCTGGCCCGCGGACGTCGCCGCGGCCTTCCCCCCTGGAGACGCGGCGCCCGACCCCGTACGGCGGGGCGCCCTCCTGCGTGGTCTGCACCGGTACTACCTGGCGTACCTGGCGGGGCCGGAGAGCTTCCAGGACATCCCGCGCCTGAACACCGACGCCCGGGTCGCCGCGACCGAGCAGGCGTGGCTCGCTTGGGAGGACGCGCGGGTCGACGCCGACGCGCTGCCCGCCACCCCGGACGCGTTCCGCGACTGGTTCCTGCGGACGGCCGCGGGGCACGTACAGGCGGAGTTCTGCCGCTATCTCGCCGAGGACGCGACGCTGCCCGAGATCGCGCTGTTCTTCCTGGCCGAGGAGCTGGTGGACAGCAAGTTCGACGACCTGGTCGCCCTGGTGCAGCTCGGCACCACCGGGACCACCAAGCTCACCATCGCCGAGAACTACTGGGACGAGATGGGGCGGGGCAGCCCGGAACGGGTGCACACGCGGTTGTTCGAGCGCTCGGCCCAGTACATGCGCAAGCACCTCGCCACGGCCGGCGCCGGGATCGGCTTACAAGGCGAACACGGTGAACTCCAGGTGCCCGAGGTGTACGAGAACGCCTGCCTGCCCCTGATGTACGGCATCCACCGCCACCTCGTCCCCCGCGCCCTCGGCGCGATGGGCCTGATGGAGCAGAGCGCGCCGCCCCGCTTCCAAGCCATGGTCGAGGGCTGCGAGCGGCTCGGCGTCCCCGAGGACGTGATCGAGTACCAACGGGTGCACGTGCACGTGGACGCCGACCACGGAGCGGAGTGGCTTGAGGGCGTGTTCACCCCGCTGGTGGCCGACTCCCCCGCCGTGCTGCGCGAGATCGCCATGGGCGTGGCCACCCGGGTGCGGGTGGCCGACGCGTACTACCGGTGTGTCCGGCAGCGGATGAGGGAGGTGGCCCGATGAGCGGCACCGTCTACCACGAGGGGAGCCGCTTCCTCCAACGGCGCCTGGGCACCGAGCGGTTGGCGGACCACATCGCCGAGCGGTACGTGCTCGACGCGCTGGCCGACGAGCACATCGGGTGGATCACCGGCGCCGACGTCGTCTACCTGGCGACCGTGAGCCCCGAGGGGCAGCCCGAGTGCTCGTACAAGGGCGGACTGCCCGGCTTCGTACGGGTCCTGGACCCGCACCTCCTGGAGATCCCCAGCTACGACGGCAACGGCATGTACCGCTCGCTCGGCAACGCGGTCTCCTCCCCGAAGGTCGGTCTGCTGTTCCTGTTCCCCGAGCACTCCGCGAAGCTGCGCCTGACCGGGTACGGAGAGGTGACCTGCGAGCCCGAGGACCTCGCCGCGCACCACGGCGCCCAGGCCGTCCTGCGCGTCCGGATCCGCGAGGTCTTCGAGAACTGCCCGCGCTATCTGCACGACGTGGCGGCCGGCGTCCACTCCCCGCACTGCCCCCGGCCAGGCCACCAGCCGCCGGACCCGAGCTGGAAACTGAAACCCGAGTACGACGGCCTGGTCACCCGGTCGTCGGCCACCCGCGACCCGCTGACTGGACCTACCGGGGGTTGAGGAGGCCGGACGTCGCGGCGGTGGCCGGTTTGCCGATGGGCGCGCGGTACTTCTCGGTGAGCGAGGGGCTGTGCAGCAGGTCGCCGGGGGTGATGAAGTCGGGATCGGCCGCGGTGGCGCGGATCTTCTCCAGGGCCTCGCGGGAGGTGAGGCGCTCGGCGCCGTCGACGTCCGCGCTGGTGGCCTGGTGCAGCGCGGTGCCGAACGCCGCCATGGACGCCAGCAGCTCCTCGTCGCTGGGGTCGGCCAGCGCGTCGGTGCCCGGAAGGTGCTGGACGGCCGGGATGCCGTTCGCCCTGCCGACGGCCGCGTGGTAGGCGGAGAGCACGGGCGCGAGCGCCGCCTCGACGCCGGCGGGGTCGTGCGCGCCCAGCGCGGTGGGGGCCTTCTGCGGGACGTGGGGGAGCGCGGGGTGGCCCTGGGCCCACTCCAGGAGCGTCTGCCGCTCGGCCCGTTCCGTGAGCGCACTGCCCTGGAGGCGCAGCTCGTACGGCGGCTCGGGCTTGGCCTCCGCGTGGCAGCGGTAGACGAACTCGGAGCAGATCATGGGCTGTTGGCCGCGTTCGGCCATCGTGTTGAGGACCCCGGCGGCCTGGTCGAGGACGGCGCGCACCATGCGCTTTCCGCCCGGCGGCAGCGGGATGCGACGGGTGACGGCCAGCAGCGCGAGCAGCACCACCTGCTGGTGCGCGTAGACGTGGCGGGTGCCGAGGTAGCGCTGGGCCACGTCGATGACCGGGACCATGTCCGCCGGGCGGGTCAGCGTACGCCCGACGAGGAGGTCGTGCGCGTCGAGAGCCTGGGCATAGGTGATGGTGCGCAGACCTTCGCCGACGCACTCGGCCAGTGTGTCCGGCCCGACGGCGATCGCGGCGTGGCTGACCTCGGAGCCGTCCAGGAGGCAGATGGCGCGGGAGAGGTGTCCCGTGCCGCGCGTCAGGACGACGTCACCGGTCTTGAGCTCGGAGGGGAGGGGCATGGAGGCGTTCCCGTCTGTGGCGTGTGCGTACCGCTGGGGGCACTGGTTCGCTGCTGCCATGCCCATCGCCGCCGCGGAGCCGACACGTGGTTCGGAGGATCACTCCCTTGGGTGATGAAGTATCGGTCCTGCTCGCCGCATGGGGGCCGCCCGGTGACCGCTGGAGCGGCGCGGCTACCGCGTACGCGCCATGACCACGAGCTGTTCGACCACCCGCAGCAGGTCCGCGGGGCTGCCCGAGGTCTTCAGATCGGTCCTGTACTTCCCGTTGACCAGGAAGGTGGGGACGCCCTGGACACCGGCCCTGCGCACCTGCGCCTTGGCGGCGGCCAACTGCCCCTTCACTCCGAAGGAGTTGAGGACCGCCAGATAGCGTGCCCGGTCGACGCCGAGCCGGGCGACGAAGTCCGCCTGCTCCTCCGGCCCGGCCAGCCGCTTCCCTTCCTGCTGCACGGCCTCGTGGACGGCCCGCATCGTCGCGGTGTCGGCGTGCGCCAGGGCCTCCAGCGCGAAGTGCATCTGTGCATGGGCGTCCCACGGGCCGCCGAAGGGGGCCGGGACGCGCACGAACGTCACCCCGGTCTGCCGCGCCGCCCAGCGGCGCACGGCGGGCTCGATCGCGTACGAGTGTGGGTCCCCGTACCAGAAGAACTCCCACACCTCGACCGTGCCGGCCGTGGTCCTCGGGGCGGGCGGCGACAGCTCCACGTACCGCTCGCCCGTCGGGATCTCATCTGCCATACGTTGTTCTTCCTCACCTGTGAGCTGCCGCCGACCCGGTGCGCCGCCACGCTCGGGCCGGGGGTGATTTCCTTCGCCGGAACCGATGCTTGCGCTGGAGTGCACTCCAAGCCCTAGTTTCGGTCATATGAACAGCGCACAGAATTCCGGAACCCCTTCCACCATCGCCGACGAGCGCTTCGAGCGCGGTCTCGCGCTCCTGCGGAAGGTCGGCGGCAGGCAGCAGCCCGCCGTGCTCGACAGCACCGCCGACATCGCCCCCGACCTCGGCCGGATGACGGTCGCCTTCGGTTACGGCGAGCTCATGGCCAACGACCGGCTCACCCTCCAGCAGCGCCAGCTGGCCACCATCGGCGCGCTCTCCGCGATGGGGACGGCCGCCGCCCAGCTCCGCTTCCACATCGACGGGGCTCTGAACGTGGGCGTGAGCCCCGCGGAGGTCGTGGAGGTGCTCATCCACACCGCCGTGTACGCCGGTGTGCCCGCGGCGCTCAACGGCGTCGCGGTGGCGCGTGAGGCGTTCCGTGCGCGGCCCGAGCTCGCCTACGAGCCGACCGATACGGGCGAGCGCGACCAGCGGTACGAGCGCGGGCTCGCCAAGCTCGCCGAAGTGGACGGGCACGCGGGGGACGCCGTCGTCGCCTCCCTCCAGGACATCGCCCCCGACCTCGGGCGCTACATCATCGAGTTCGCGTTCGGCGACGTCTACTCCCGCCCCGCCCTCGACCTCAAGTCCCGCGAGCTGGCCAGCGTCGCCATGTGCACGGCTCTCGGCACCGCCGCCCCGCAACTGCGCGTACACATCCACGGCCTCCTCAACGTCGGTGGCACCCGCGAGGAGGTCGTCGAGGTCATTACGCAGATGGCCGGGTACGCGGGCTTCCCCGCGGCCCTCAACGGCATCGCAGCGGCGCGCGAGGTGTTCGCGGAGCGGGGCGAGGGCTGAACCCCGCTCTCGACTCCGACGATCGAGCAGGCGACGAGCTGCCCGAAATGCGATCTTCGTACGTATGTGCGAGCCTGGTGGCATTCAACCTCCGAGGTCCCTTGAAGGAGGCATCGTCGTGGGCAAGAAGCAGACCCGACAGAACCGCGGCGCCCGCACCGGTGGCCACGATCACGGTGTGACGGCGGAGACGAAGGAGCCGACGAGGTCGCCCGCGGGGCAGGACGCGGCGCGTCCGGCACCGCAGGAGGTCTCCCACAAGCAGCCGCGGAAGTTCGGGCACAACTGACCGATCGCGGTAGGAAGCGGGTCCGACGACTGCCCCGTCGACGGGAGTTGACGGGGGAGCCGGTCCTGCGTTTAGCTCACCCCCGCAACAAGCGATCATGTGGGGGGCCTGTCGTGGTGGACGACAACAAGAAGGCAGTGCGGGGTTTCTTCGAGGCGGTCAGCGAGCGTCGGCTGGAGGATCTGCCTCGGTTCATGGCGCATGACGTCGTGGACCACAACAAGATCATCCATGGTGAGGCCGATGAGCCGGGCGCCGCGTTCGACGGCCTGCGCCAGCAGCTCGCCGCGTTCGACCCGCTCACCGTCCACGTCGACGAGCTGATCGGCGAGGGGGACCGTGTGGTCGCCCGGGTCACCCAGCGCGGTGTCCACGGCGGGACGCACCCCCGGATGCCCCAGCCGACCGGCCGCAGCTTCGATGTCGAGGCGATCTGGATCTTCACGATGGCCGACGGGAAGATCAAGGAGATCCGGGCCGTCAGCGACCGCCTCGGTTTCTTCCTCCAGCTCGGCTGGGACTGGCCGCAGGTCTAAGGGCTGCGGGGCCCGTACCTGCGTTACGGGCCTCCATGGGGCTGCACAGCGGGTCAGCGCGGCCCCACGATGAACAGCACGAGCATCAGCAGGATCAGCAGAGACCAGCCGAGCACCCCGATCTTCCTGCGGTGCGGGTTGCGCCCCTGGGGCCAGCCGCCGACGTCGTGCGCATCTCTGTCCATACCGATGAGCTTACGAGTCGGTGTCCGCATCCTCGTCTACGCCTTGCGCAGCAGGCGCGCCGAGAGGTGATGCTGGAGCGGTCGGCCCACCGCCGCGAGGTCGTGGACGAAGGTGAGGGTGTCGTCGTCGGTGAGGGTGTACCGGCGGCGGGTGGCGTCGACCTCCTTGGCGGTGGGGGTGAGGGCCACCTCCTGGGTGGAGAGGTCCACCGTGTTCTCGCCCGCGTGGCCGACCGCGATCTCCGCGATCCCGGTGGGCTGGGTGATCAGCGCCTCCACCCGGCCGTCCGCCTGGAGCCGCCACCAGCCGCTCTCCCGGGCGGAGGGGCGCAGCGGCGTGTCGTCGGCGCCGAGCAGCCAGGCCCTGGCCTCGTAACGGAGGAAGGGGCGGCCGTCGTGGCTGAAGGTGACCTCCTGGGCGTAGGCGAAGTCCCCGCCGATCGTCGGGTACCCGCCCTGCCCCCGGCCGTGCCAGGTGCCGAGCAGGCCGAGCACCGGCGCGAGCAACTCGTGCGGCGCGGGCACGTCGTCGAGCCGGTGGCTGTCGGGGTACGGGTTCTCCGGTACGGGGTCGAACACGGTGTGCGCTCCTGAGGTCGGGGGGTCGGTGTCGGCGGCGGCGCCCGTATGCCGGTGTACCGGTATGCCGGTATGCCGGTATCGGTGAAGCCTAGAGTGTCGAGCCCCTCGGGGCCGGGGAAGCGGCCACGACCCCCGCCTCCGCCCCGCCCCTGCCCCTCTCGCCACCGTCGCCTTCCGGTTATGAACGGACCTCTGGCGCCGGCTCGCGCTGTCCCGGTGCCGGTCAGGCCCGGCGCCCGGCAGCCCCCTCAGGCTGAACCGCCAGGCGCGTTGCGGGATGTGCACGTCATGTCGAGCGGGCCCGGCCCAGCGTGCCGCGCACCGTACGTGCGAGGTCGCCTCCGGGCCGGGGGTCAGGTCCCAGCGGGTGCAGACCGTAGCGAGGGCGAGTGTCATCTCCGTGAGGACGAACTGGTCGCCGATGCACTTGCGGTTGCCCCCCCCGAAGGGTCGGCGGGGGTGGCGGTGCGCCCGCCCAGCGTCGCGTCCACCTCGGCGTGCAGTTGTTCCCGTGCCTTCGTGTGCTGGCTGATCAGCCACAGGGCGAGGACCAGGGTGTTGGCGGTGGTCTCGAAACCGGCGCCGATCATCACCATCAGCTGGTCGCGGATGTCCTCGTCGGACATGGGCTCGCCGGTGTCGTCGTCGTGGGCGGCGAGCAGCATCGACACCAGGTCGTGCTCGCCGGGTGCGGCACGCCGGGCGGCGATGATGTCGTCGATGGCGCGGTGCAGGCGTGTACAGGCGCGGCGATAGCGCAGGTTGCCCCGGGTGGGCAGCCGGTAGAGCGGCCCCAGCGGCAGCATCACGTGCTGGTAGATGCCGTCGATGACGGCGTGCAGGCTCTCCAGCACCTCGGCCACCGCCGAGTCCCCCGCCTGCGCGGCCAGCACGCTGCGGGTGACGATGCGCAGGGTCAGGGTGGTCAGCGCGGCGGTGACGTCGAGCCGCTGACCGGGCTTCCAGGCGCTGGTCATACGGTCCACCTCCTCGCCCATGACCACCGCGTACCCGCCGATGCGGCCCGGCTGGAAGGCGGGCTGCATCTGGCGGCGCTGCCAGCCGTGTTCGCGCCACGCGGCCATGGGCAGACTGCTGCCGAACAGCACCCGTGCCTTGTCGAAGAACGGGCCGCCCTTGTCGAAGGTCCGCGAGTCGGTGAGCATCTGGCGCGCCGCGTCCGGCCGGCAGACGACATAGGCCGGCCAGGGCCCCATCCCGATCCGTACGAGGTCCCCGTGGGCCGGCAGCGAGGACAGGAACTCCAGGGGGCGGGCGTGGAGTTGCCAGGCGTGCCCGAGCAGGGACAGGCCGCCGGGAGCCACACCGGCGCGCGGCCGTGAGGGGGTGGTGGTCACAGCAGGACACCTCCATGAGGAACACGCAGGGGCGCTGTGCGCGTCAGGCCGTCGGCTTCCGACTATCCTCTCCCCGCATACGCACCGGAACCCGGCGCGAAGCAGCCCGCGCGGGCGCGGCCGGGACGGCGGCAACCCCCCACCGGGGAGCACGTACCACGAGGCGGAGGGCCCGGCAGCGGGGATCCCCTGCACTCCTGGCAGGTCCACATCACCGGTTCCCTATCCTCCCGGTATGAAGAATCGTCTGCGCATGTCGCGGCTGCTGGCTGCCGCGCTGATCGGGGCGGCTCTGCCGGCCCTGCTCGGCGCCCCCGCCACGGCGGTCGCACCGCCACCCCCGAACACCAGTAAGTCGGCCGGACAGCAGTGGGAGTTGCTCTCGCTCGCCACCGGCAAGTACGTCTCGGTGGAGGCGTCCGACGCCAACGAACTGCACGCACGGGCGGACAACCCCGGCATACCCGAGCAGTTCACCCTGCACACGGACACCTCGGCCAAGGGGGCGACGGTCTCTCTGCGCTCGCAGGCCAACGGGGCTTATGTGGCAGCGGAGTTCGGTGCCGGGGCGGATGGCCGGTACGGGAAGCTGCGCGCCAGGACCGAGGGGCCGCCCGCCGGGTGGGAGAAGCTGGAGCTCGTCGCGCAGCCGCAGTCCGGCGCCGACGTCTACGCCCTGCGCTACCAGGACGGCACGCAGGAACGCTATGTGTCGGCCGACGCGGGCGCCACCGGCGACGGGCTGCTCCAGGCCCGCGCCACGGCGGTGGGTTCGTGGGAACGCTTCCGTCTGGTGGCTGTGGCCGCACCCGCCGACCCGCCCGCGCCGCCGTCCGCGTCCCCGCGCACCGTCAAGGCGATGACCTGGAACGTGTGCTCCGACAACAACAAGGCGTGCGGCTTCTACCACACGACGGCGGGCCCGCTGGCGGACGAGATCACGGCCCGCGCCAAGGCCGCCGGGAACCCGGATGTGATCCTGCTCGAAGAGTTCTGCGAGAAGTTCGCCAAGCCCGTGGAGCTGGCGCTCGAAACGCAGCTCGGCGGCGGCTGGGACGTACGGTTCGCACCGGTTCAGTACCAGGTGCCCGGAACGAACATCAAGGCGCAGAAGAACTGTCGGCCCGACGCGTCAGGAGCCGACCGGGGCGCTTATGGCGTGGCGCTGGCCGTGCCTGAGGAGAACACCTGGTACCGGGCGTACGAGTTGCCCTCCCCGCCCGGCGTCGAGCAGCGCACCGCGCTGTGTGCCACGGTCACCTCTTGGGCGGCGGAGGTGTGCGCCGCGCACTTCAGCACGGGCGGCCCCGGCTACGACGACCCCGACCGTACGTACCAGCCGCGGCAGGCGGACGCGCTGCGCCAGGCCGCGTCCCTGCCCGGCTACCGCCCGCTGCTCGGCGGCGATCTGAACGCCGCGCCGTCGACGGGTGTGCTGGGCACGCTGTACTCCGCGTACGAGGAGTGCGACGCGCACTCGGCGACACCGAACCGGCCGACGACGGGCGCGATCAAGATCGACTACCTCTTCGGCGGAGGCACGTGGAGCGGGTGCGGCGTCGCCCCCGACACCGGCTCCTCCGACCACCGGGCGGTGTGGGGCACGCTCGCTCTGTCCTGAACCGCGTCGTGAAGATTCGGCCGCCCGCTCAAGAAGCCGGTGGGTGGATCGACCGGCGCCGCGGGCGACGCGACGGGTGGCCAGGACATGCTCACGGCCACGCTCAAGCGCCTCCAGCAGGTCCAAAACGGCGAGGGGGCCACGGTCACCACCGCCGATGTGGCGGCCAAGGCCGACAAGAAGTAGTCGGAACGTTCCCCACGCGCCGCGGCTTGCGGTTGCCGCAGCGTCAACTCCTACTGTCTTCGGTGTGGCCGGAGATACCGGCCCGGCGATGGGAGGCACGGCGATGGCCTGGTCGATCGCGGACGTGGCCCGGATGTCCGGAGTGACGTCCCGGACGCTGCGGCACTACGACGAGATCGGCCTGCTGCCACCCGCCTGGATCGGTGCCAACGGGCACCGTCACTACGAAGAGGCCGAGCTGTTGCGGCTCCAACAGATCCTGCTGATGCGGGAGTTGGATCTGGGACTGCGCGAGATCCGGGCGGTCCTGGACAGCCGGGTCGACCAGGTGGCGGTGCTCCGCGAGCACCACCGACGGCTGCTCGCGGAGCGGAACCGGCTGGACACGCTCGCCCGCACGGTCGGCCGCACCATCGCCGAACTGGAGGAAGGCAAGGACGACAACACCATGGCGAAGATCAACAGGCCGGAGAACCTGTTCGAGGGGTTCGAGCCCGACACCGCGGAGACCGAGGCCGAGGTGCGTGAGAAGTGGCCGCAGGCCTGGGAGCAGTCCCAGCGGGCCGTCGAGACGATGACCGCCGACGACACCGAGCGGTGGCAGCGCGAGGTGACGGCCCAGATGATCCGCTTCGCGGAGTTCATGGTGGCCGGCGCACCGGTCGACGATCCCGCGGTGCAGGCCGAAGTGGACGTCCACTACCAGGCCGTCTGCCGCTTCTGGACCGCGAACGCGGCCGCGTACAAGGGGCTCGGCCACACGTATGTCGACGACCCGCGGTTCCGCGCGAACTTCGACAAGATCGCCGATGGGCTGGCGGTCTACCAGCGCGACGCGATGGTCGTCTACGCCGACGCCCGGCTGGACTGACCGACTGCGGAAACCCAACCCGCGGTGGCCCGGCACTACGCGGGGTGTGCCCGGCTCACAGCCGGAAAACCACCCCGCGCCAGGTCCATCCCGCGTCCAGGACCGCACTCCGCAGGGGGTTCTTCATCTCCGCGAAGTCGAAGCGCGCCACCTCCGTCCTCCGCGGGAGGCCGTTGGGCCCGCGCTCGATCGTCCAGTCCCAGGCGACGGTGGTCACCTGCCCGCGCGAGTACTCGCGCCTGCGCGCGTCCCACTCCTCGTCGAGCGCCCGCACCTCGTGCCGCGCCGGAACCACCCGCATGCGGGTGCGAACGGTCAGACGCAGCTGCGGGACCCGCCACATCGCCACCAGATCGGCCCGGTCGGAAGGGGCACCGTTGCGTACGACGAACGGCACGTCCGGCCCGTTGACCGCGAGCAGCGCGGCCCGCACTTCAGCGGCCGTACGTGCCGCGACGCCGGCGGCGGGGGAGCGGGTGCCGGTCAGCCTGTCGAATATGCCCATCGGGACAACTTACGGGATGGTGCTGACGGTGGAGTCGGCGAGGGCGGTGCGGGCTGGCCGGGGGCCGCCGCGCCGCGCCCGTGACCAGTGGGCCGGCGCGATCTCGTACGGTGCAGCGCACGCATCGCGGCGACGAGGGCCCGTCCGCTTGCTTGGGACAGCCCTCCAGTGTGTCCCGGGGGGCAACCCATTCGCACTGATGAGGCAGGTCCACCCGGACGGGGCATCCTTGGGGTGATCCTCGGGCAACTCCTGTGCGCCGTCGCTATGTTGGCCGCTCTCGTCGGCAATCCCGGAGTCGCCATGGAGGCGTCGTGAAAGTCTTCTGGGTCCTCTTCGCCCTCCTCCTCACCGCGCTCGCGCTGGGCGGATTCATCAACGCGGTGAAGGACGCCGACAAGGCGAGCCGCATCGGCGACCTCGTCATCAGCGCCCTGCTCGCTCTGGCGGCCCGGGGGAGCTGGAGGCGCGTCGGCGCCTGACGGGTCTCGCTCGCCGAGGAGGCCGGGGGCGCGTCAGCGCTTGCCAGTAGGGCGGGGCAGGTGCTGGTCGAGGATCCACCGCAGCCGGTCGGCCCCGTCCGGGTGCGGCAGGGCGCGCTTGGGGAAGAACGCTACGCACGCCCTCTTCGGGTCGGCCGAGAGCAGCACGAACAGGCGGGGCGTCTCCACGTAGCGGGAGAACGCGGGCCAACCGGACCATCCGTTGGTGTGTCGCGTCGTGACCGTCACGCCGAAGGCGTCCACGCAGACGCGGCGCTCACCTTCCCACTCGGCGTGCCGGTGTGCCCGGCGGGCCTGCAGGCGCGGCGCGATCACCAGACCGAACGTCACGAACGCCACGGCGAACAGCAGGGAGACCCAGTTCACCGAGCCGCCCTGGGAGTCGATGCGCACGGCCGGCGCGGCGATGACCACGCCGAACACGGAGATGATCCACTTCCCTCGGCGGCCGACGGGAGAGGCCTTCGTGAGGACACGTATCCCTTCCCTGAACTCGTCGGCCGTCGCCCGGTACACCAGCTGCACACCCTCAACGGTGGTCTGCTGGTTGCTGTCCATACTCATCCGCTTCTCTCCTGGCTCGATGTACCGCCGACGAGCCAAGCCGAAGCGTGCTTCCTGCCGACGTTCCGGGACATTATGCGTGCCCGCGGAGGTGACCGTCGTCGGCGCTCGGGCTGCGGCCAGGGGGGAGGGGCGTGCCTCACGGTCTCCTGGTTGCGAGAGTCCCGGGCCGGAGAGGCCTGGGTCCACATGACGGCGGGAGTATCCCCGCAGGAGTGAAGGGCCGGCCGGAGTGAGGGCAAGCCGCGGCGAGGGGGCCTGCCGACGTCCGGGCAGGCGTCCGGTATCCCCTAGGTAGGGTGGGCGTACTACCCCATCGTGAACCCGAACAAGGAGCAGACGTGAGCGAGCCGGCGTCCACCGCCCTGCAGCAGGAGATCGCCCGGGAACTCCAGGTCGCCGAGACCTTCGAGGCCGAGCGGGAGATCGAGCGCCGGGTGGCTTTCCTCGCCGAGCGGCTGACCTCCACCGGCCTGCGCTCCCTCGTCCTCGGCATCAGCGGCGGCGTCGACTCCACCACCACCGGCCGCCTGTGCCAGCTCGCCGTCGAGCGGGCCCGGGCCGCCGGGCACGAGGCGCGGTTCTACGCGATGCGCCTGCCCTACGGCGTTCAGGCCGACGAGCACGACGCCCAGCTCGCGCTCTCCTTCATCCAGGCCGACCACGTCCTGACCGTGGACATCAAGCCCGCCAGCGACGCCGCGCTGGAAGCCTCGCTCACCGCCGACGTGAGCTTCCGCGACGCCCACCATCAGGACTTCGTGCACGGCAACATCAAGGCGCGCCAGCGCATGATCGCCCAGTACGCCGTGGCGGGCGCGCACGAAGGCCTGGTCGTCGGCACCGACCACGCCGCCGAGGCGGTCTCCGGCTTCTTCACCAAGTTCGGCGACGGCGCCGCCGACCTCGTCCCGCTCACCGGTCTGACCAAGCGCCGGGTGCGCGCCGTCGCGGACGCCCTGGGCGCGCCCGCCGAGCTGGTGTGGAAGACCCCGACGGCCGACCTGGAGACCCTCGACCCGGGCAAGGCCGACGAGGACGCGCTTGGCGTCACGTACGACGACATCGACGACTTCCTGGAGGGCAAGCCGGTGGACGAGCGTGCCTTCGAGACGATCGTCCGCCGCTACCGCCTCACCGAGCACAAGCGCCAGCTGCCCGTCGCGCCGTAGCCACGTAGCGGCCGCGCCGGATGCGCCCGCAGGGGCGTGGGTGCGTGTGGCCCCGGGAGTGCCTCAGGCATTCCCGGGGCATCGCATGTTCGACAAGCCGGCGACGCGCCTGGAGGCCCGCAGACCCTTGATCAGGCTCGTACGGGCAGGCGGTCATCGCGAGGTGATGGGGATGCCGGCCCGTCTACGGGCGCTCCGTCAGCAACCCCGCCAAGTGGTCGGCGAATTCGGTGAACCGGTCCAGTCGGGGCCCCTTGCGGGCGATGCGGAATCCATGGCGGCGGCCCCAGAACGCGGTCTGGACGGCGTGGAACTGGGCCCACCGCCGGGTGCGTTCGCGATCGAGTTCCGCTGCCTCGGCGAAGACGTCGAGCGCGCGGCGGACGGCCTTGCGCAGGTCGTCCGCCGCGAGGAGCGCCAGCGCGCGGGATTTGAGCAGGGTGCCGCCGTCGTAGGCGGGGTCCCCGGCGTACCCCTTGGGGTCGACGGCCAGCCACGGTTCGCGGTCGGCGCGCAGGATGTTGCCGGCGTGGAGGTCGCCGTGGATGAGGGTGTCCGGCTGGACGCGGCCCAGTTCGCGGACCGTCGCCACCGCGGCGTCCACCACATCGCGCGACAGCGCGTGCGTCAGCTCCGCGGCATCCTTGCCCAACTGCTCCTCCCAGGCGTCGGCCCGCTCCCGCAGCCGGGGCAGCCCGGGCGGCGCGGGGACGGCCAGCCGGCGGTTGAGGCGTCCCGCCACCGTCACCACCTCATCGCCGTCCTGGACCTCCGCCAGGGTCGACGTCCGCGCCCGTTCCAGCAGCATCGCGAACCGGTCGTCGTCACGTTCGTACAGCCACACCGCGCCGCGCCCGGCCCACGCGGCGAACGCGTCCGGCTCGTGGACATTGCCCGGGTGCGGAAACGACACCTTCAGCACGGCGGGCGCTCCCGTCGGCCGGCGCACCGGGACGATCACCCCGACACCCCCGTGCGTCACTTCGCCGTCCGGCACGCACCCCCAGCGCTCCAGCAGCCCCTCCACGATCCCGGGCAGCTGGGCGAGCCAGGCCGCGCCGGGTTCTCCTTCGCGCTCGACGGTGGTCCGCGCGAACACCTCTGGTATCACCATCATCCGGGCACGTTACGTGCCGGACGGGCACCGTAACCAGGAAACGGCCGTCGGGGCGTACGAAGTACGCTGACCGCGTGACCACGCACAAGAGCGTCGATGTGAGTGTTGACGCGATGATCGAGGACCTCAGGACACTTGTCGAAGTCGAGTCTCCCTCACGCGATCTCGATGCCCTGGCGGCATCGGCGACGACCGTCGCCGCCGTCATCGAGAGCCGCCTCGGCGGCAAGGCCGTCCTCGTCGAGAGCGGGGCCGGGCCGCACGTCCACTGGTCGGGCGGTGGCGATCCCCGCGTACTGATCCTCGGTCACCATGACACGGTGTTTCCGCTCGGCACGCTCGCGCGCCGCCCGTTCCGGGTCGCGGACGGGCGAGTCACCGGCCCCGGTGTCTTCGACATGCTGGGCGGTCTGGTGCAGGCCGTTCACGGGCTGGCGGCGCTCGACGACCTGTCGGGCGTCGAGATCCTGGTGACGGCGGACGAGGAGGTCGGCTCCGGCTCGTCCCGGGCTCTGATCGAGGAACGGGCCCTCGCGTGCGGTGCCGTACTCGTCTTCGAGGGCGCCGCCGACGGCGGAGGTCTGAAGACCGGCCGCAAGGGCTGCGGCACGTACCGCGTCTCGATCGCGGGACGGGCGTCGCACGCCGGACTCGAACCCGCCGCCGGGGTCAACGCCTTGGTCGAAGCGGCACACCAAGTACTGGACATCGCGGCGCTCGGGCGCCCCGAGATCGGCACGACCGTCACACCGACCGTCGCGTCCGCGGGAACCCTGGACAACGTCGTTCCCGCCGAGGCGACCGTCGTCGTGGACGTCCGGGTGGAATCGGCCGAGGAGAAGGAGCGTATCGAAGCGGCGTTCGCGGCTCTTGCTCCGCACCTCGACGAGGCGGAGATCACGGTCGAGGGAGCCGTCGGCCGGCCCCCGATGCCCGAGTCGGCGTCGGCTGAACTCTTCGCGGTGGCGCGGAAGTTGCGTCCCGGGATCGCGGGCGTGGCAGTCGGCGGCGGCAGCGACGGCAACTTCACGGCCGCGCTGGGAGTGCCGACGCTCGACGGCCTGGGAGCCGTGGGAGGTGGGGCTCATGCCGACCACGAGTACGTGGTGGTCGAGACGATGGCCGAGCGGGCGAACCTTGTCGCGGGGCTGGTGAAGGCGATTCGGAGCGCCTGACGGGAGGGCGGTGCGAGGGAGGCGGAAGGTAAAGGGAGGGTCGACCCAACAGGCTTGGCCTGTGGGGCCGATTGGTTGTCCTGGCGCCGGCGAACGGAGATCATGAAGCCGTACGTCCACCCGGGGCAGCCACCCCGGACAGCCAGCCCGGCGCCGACCGTCTCGCGGGTGGATACGACGAGGGACAGGAGACCCATCCACTCATGGACATCGAGATCGACGCGGACCTGGTGCGGTCCCTTCTGCGCGAGCAGCATCCGGACCTGGCCGGGCTCGACCTGAGTACGGTGGCGGGTGGCTGGGACAACCAACTGTGGCGGCTGGGCGACGAGTTGGCCATACGTATGCCGCGCACGCCACGCGCGCCGGAACTCCTGCGCAAGGAGCACCACTGGCTGCCCCTGCTGGCTCCGGGCCTGCCGCTCCCGGTGCCGACCCCGTTGCGGATGGGGGAGCCGTCCGCGCTGTTCCCGCATGTCTGGACCGTGGCGAGATGGGTTCCCGGCGAGCCGGGCGACCGTGCCCCGATCACCGAGGGCCACCACGCGGCCGATACGCTGGCGCGTTTCCTGAGGGCCCTCCACAGGGACGCGCCCGCCGGGGCACCCACCAACGCCGAGCGTGGAGTTCCGCTCGCAGATCTGACACACCATCTCGACAAGCAGCTCCAAGCCGTCGCCTCCCGCGTGCCCGCCGGTATCCGGAACGTATGGGAGGAGGTGGTGTCGGCTCCCGGGTGGGAGAGGCCGCCGGTATGGGTCCACGGCGACCTTCATCCTGCGAACGTCGTGGGCTCGGACGGAACGCTCACCGGCGTGATCGACTTCGGCGAACTCTGCGCCGGTGACCCGGCGACGGACCTCGCAGCGGCGTGGCTGCTTCTGCCATCGGGCGCGGCTTCGCGGTTCTTCGAGACGTACGCCGACGCGGACACGGCCACCATCCGGCGTGCACGCGGGTGGGCCGTGCTGCGAAGCCTCTCCCTCGTCAGTATCGGGCAGGCCTGGGAGCGGGGGCTTCCCGGTGGCAAGCAGACATGGGGAGCGGCGGGCCGGGTGGCGCTGGAACGGGTGCTGGCATCCACCTGAGAGGTGGCCGTGCGGCCTTGTCGAAAGGCTGTTGAGGTGTGGCCGTACCTCGGGGAGACTCCGGGCCATGGAGTTCTTCTGCTACCACCGCGATCGGCCCGACTCGGTCACGTTGCGCGACCAGCTGCTGGAAGCCCACTGGTCCTACATGGACGGGTACGAGAAGGAGCTGATCGCGCGCGGTCCCACCTTCGCCGAGGACGGTGAGACGCCCAGTGGCAGCGTGCACATTGTGGCGCTGCCGGATCCCGCCGCGGCCCGCGCGTTCGCCTTCGACGAGCCCAACTACCAGGCAGGCGCGTACCGGGACGTGCTGATACGGCGGTGGCGCAACCTGCTCGGGTGTACCATGTGGGACTTCCCGGGCGGCCGCACCGGCGGCAACCGCTATCTGGTGCTCGGTCTCGGCTCGGGGGAGCCCGCCGACCTCGTGGTGCCGCCGGACCGCGACGACCTGATCGCGTACGGGCCGCTGCTGTCCGACGACGGGGCCACCTGGGTGGGTACGGCGGCGCTGGTCCGGGCCCCGGACGCGGACACCGCTCGTACCGTCCTGACCCGCGACCGCTACGCCGACATCGAGGTCCACCACTGGGAGTTCGGCGGGCGCCGGTGAGGTGACGGGTTTCCCGGCAGCGGGGTGACGGCTTGCCGGTGCTGCCGCTGGGCCTCACACCCCCTGGCGCCGTCGATCCGCTCGCGAAGCAGGTCGGCGTGTCCGTTGTGGCGGGCGTACTCCTCGATCCCGGGACATCGGTGTATCTCCCGCACCGCTACCGTTCGTTGACCCTCACACCGGCAGACCGGTCGCGTCGTAGTGACGCAGCGTCCGGACCGAGACGCGACCGTGCCGGGCGAAGTCTCCGATGGTGAACATGATGGCTCCGAGTTGAGCGCCTGACACACTACACGGCTGCCCAGTTGGCCCGCCTCAACCGCGTCATCGCGCTCAAGGACCTCGGGTTCACCCTTCAGCAGGTCCGGGAGATCCTGGACGAGAAGGTCGCCGCCGCGGCAGCCATCGCGGCCTCCAGCTCGGCTTGCCGCAGCCGCAGCATGCCGCGCAGTTCCTCGGTGGTCTCTACGACGAGTTGTTGTGGCGTCTGGGCGAGGAGGACGTCACGCCGACGGGACCGGGCGTCGCCTACTACGAGGACGCCCCGGAAGGCGACGGAAGGATCGTCGTCCACGCCGCCGTCCAGGTCGGGGCGCCTCTCCAGGACGGTGCCTTCCGGGTGCTCGACCTGCCGCCCGTCGACCGGGCGGCGACGATCGTGCACCGCGGCTCAATGGACGCGGTGCTGCCCACGGCGCAGACCCTGGCCCGCTGGATCGACGGTAACGGCTACCGGTCGGACGGATACCCCCGGGAGATCAACCTGGAGTGCCCGGCCGACCGCGACGAGTGGGTGACCGAACTCCAGACACCGGTAGCCAAGGCCGGGGTTGCCAAGGCCGGGGGTGCCGAGACAGGGGTTGCCGAGACCGTGGCTGCGGAGGCAGACGTCGCCAAGCCGCCGCTCGCCAAGCCCTGATACCCGTCGTGACGGTGCGGTGTGGCCGGAGTGGCGCCCCGGCCACACCACACCTGCCTCAGACCTGGCCCCGCCACGCCCCCGTCTCCGTGCCGCGGCTCTCGATGTACGTCTTGAAACGCTTCAGGTCCTGAGTGATCTGGTGCTTGACCAGGCCCAACTTCTCGCCCGCGGTCTCGACGGCGCCCTCGGGGGCGTGCTCCATCTGCAGCATCACCTTGGTGTGGCTGTCGTCGAGACGGTGAAAGGTCACCACGCCCGCCTGGTGGACGTCCCCGTCCACCGTGGTCCAGGCCACCCGCTCGTCCGGGATCTGTTCCACGACCTTCGCGTCGAACTCCCGTGAGACACCGTCCACCTTGGTCACCCAGTGGGTCAGGGTCGGCGTCCGCTGTTCGATCCGCTCCACTCCACCCATGAACCGCGGGAACTCCGTGAACTGGGTCCACTGGTTGTACGCGACGGTGACCGGGACGGATACCTCGATCGACTGCTCGACCTTCGACATGAAGCTTGCTCCTCGAAGCTCTCGACTGCGGTGGAGGCCGTCGGGTACCCGGGCCGTACGGCCGTACACGTCTCCGAGGGCGGTCGCTTCTACCGTCTCCGAGGACGGCCGCTTCTACGTCACCGGCCTCGACCAAGTCCGCCCTGGGTATCGCGGTGCTGCTGGACGGCGTCCGGGGCCCGGGTGGGGGCAGTCGGGCGGTGGTCGTCCGGCGGGGCGAGGAGCGGGAGCGTGTGGGTGACGGTCAGCAGTCTCCGTACGGCGCCGCTCGCGGCGCGGACGCAGAGGGTCTTGCCTTCCCGGAGCGCGCGTTGACGGATGCGCAGCAGGATGTTGAGGCCCGAGCAGTCGCAGAAGTCGACCCGGCGCAGATCGAGGTCGAGACCGTGGCGCGAGCGGTCGAGAGCCGCACGCAGCGTGCTGTGGAGCAGCTGGTCGGCGTCGATGTCGAGCTCGCCGGTGATCACGGCCAGCTGGCGGTCGCCCGCCGGGTGGATCTCGATCTCCAGGCGCGGCAATGGCCGGCCGCTCGGCGAGTACGCCGGTGCCGCGTAGGTGGTGCCCCCGCGGTTGAGCTGTGCGGGTATCGCGTGCTCTGGCATGGCATTGGCTCCCGAGGCATCCGCCGGTGCCTTGCTCGGCTTCCTCAAGGTTCCGCCTCCATTCCTCATGCGTCAAGAGATACATGAAAAGTATTTCACCTATTTGTATGCGTGAAAGGTGCGTCATACCCTGAGGGGATGGGTGCTGTACCTGAACCGCACGCGGGCTGGACGTTCTTGACGAACCACGCCCGCGTCCTCGCGGCGATCGCCGACGACCCCTCCGTCCGTATACGCGACATCGCCGCGCACTGCCGCCTCACCGAGCGCGCCGTCCAGCGGATCATCGCGGATCTGGAGGAAGCCGGATATCTCTCCCACACCCGGCGGGGCCGTTCCAACACGTATCGCATCGAACCGAGCAACCCCCTGCGGCATCCGGCCGAGGCCGGGCTGACCGTGGCGACCCTGCTCGCGATGCTGGCCCAGCACGACCAACAGCGCGGGCAGCAGCCTCAGCACCTGTGAACGCGCCGGACCAGCCGCGCGACCGCGTGCCGACGGAGGGCCTGTGCGGCTCCTCGGACTCGTCGGGTTCCTCGGACTCGTCGGGTTCCTCGAACTCGTCGGGCTGCTCGGCCTCGTCGGGTTCCTTGGGCTGCTCGGATTCCTCAGGCTCCTCTGGGCGATGAGTTTTCGCGGGCCCGGGAGTCAACCGGGGAGACAGGCGGGTTCCGCACGCGAAAGGGCAGCACCATGAGCACCCTCATCGTCACCGTGTTCGTCACGCTGGACGGCGTCATGCAGGCTCCGGGCGGGCCGGGCGAGGACGTCGACGAAGGCTTCGAGCACGGCGGCTGGCAGGTCCCGTACGTCGATGACGACTTCGGCCGGCTCATGACCGACGTCTTCGAACACACTGCCGACCACCTCCTGCTCGGCCGCAGGACGTACGACCTCTTCGCCTCCTACTGGCCTCGCGTCACCGACGAGAACAACCGGATCGCCGTGAAGCTCAATTCCATGCCCAAGTACGTGGCGTCGCGCACCCCGCGCGACCTGGAGTGGAACAACTCGCACCAGCTGACGGGCGACGCCGCGGACTCCGTCGCCCGGCTCAAGGAGCAGGTCGACGGCGTGATCATGACGCAGGGCAGCAGCGACCTGATCCGCACCCTGCAGCAGCACGACCTCGTCGACGAGTACCGGCTGCTCATCAACCCCGTGATCCTCGGCACCGGCAAGCGGCTCTTCAGCGAGGGCGCCAGCCCTTCCGCCTGGACGCTCAAGGAGTCCCGTACCACCGGGGCGGGCGTGCAGTACTGCGTGTACGAGCGGTCGGGAAAGCCCGAGTACGGATCCTTCGCGCTGGACGAGGAGGGGTGAAGACGGTCGACGCCCGCCCGGGCGACGCCCCGCCTTCGTAGCCCGCAGATCAGCCCTGGTCCGGCTTCAGCCCTGGTCCGGCCAGTGGGCGAGGTCGCCGGGGTCCGTGTTGGCGCCGCAGAGGACGACGGCGGCCTTCTCGCCCGCCTGGTTCCGCGCCGCGGTGAGGCCCGCGAGCGCGGTCGCGGCGGCGTGCTCCACGGCGATACGGCGGTGGTCCCACAGGGCCCGGCGGGCGCTGACGATCTCACTGTCGGGTACGAGGACGGAGTGCACGTCGGCCTGGCGTGCGGCGTGCAGGGCCATCGCCGAGACCCGGCGCGCGCCGAGGGCGTCCGCGGCGATCGAGTCGACCGTGACGTCGACCGGGCGACCGGCCCCGATCGCGGCGTTCAGCGCGCGGCAGTTCTCCGGCTCGACCGCGACGACGCGTACGCCGTGGTGACGGGCGGCGGTGGCGACGCCCGAGAAAAGGCCCCCGCCGCCGACCGCGACCACCACGGTGTCCAGGTCGGGGACCTGCTGGAGGATCTCCTCCAGCAGTGTGCCCGCCCCGGCGGCGATGAGCGGGTGGTCGTACGCGTGCGAGGCCAGCGCGCCGGTCGTGGCGGCGAAGTCCCCGCAGGCGGCCAGCGCGTCCGCGTACTCGGCGCCGACCAGCCGGACCTCGGCGCCGAAGCCGCGCAGCCTGGCGACCTTGACGGCGGGCGCGGTGGTGGGCAGGAAGACGGTGGCGGTGACGCCCTGCTGCTGGGCGGCCCAGGCGCAGGCGAGCCCGGCGTTGCCGCCCGAGGCGATCGTGACCCCGGCGTCCGGGAGGGTCCCGGCCTCGCGGTGGGCCTGGATGAAGTTCTGCGCCCCACGGGCCTTGAACGAGCCGGTGTGCTGCATGAACTCCAGCGCCAGCCACACCTCGCGGGGCGCGTCGGGGTAGGCGGCGATGTCATGGCGGGCGGCGAGGAGCTCCCCGGGATCGGCCTGGGCGAGAGCGACGCGGCGGACGCGTCCGGCGATGCGGTCGGCGGCCGCCTTGACGTCGCCGTACGTGAGCTGGTGCATGTCGGGGGCTCCCATACGGAGAGGGCGAAGGGCGCGGAAGGTGGTCAGGGCCGGGTGAGCGCCGGGCCGTGGTGGCGATCGATACGCTGTACCGTACCCAGTTCCTCAAGCGCCTGGTCGAGCCGCAGCTCGCCGACTGCCTCGCGTGCTCCCGGGCCGCTCCCGGGAGCACGCGTCGGCAGTCGGGTCCCCGCCGGACTCCGCCTCTGGCCGGTGGTCAGAAGCGGCCGTGGACGGCCTCCCGATCCGTGGGTGACATCGCGGCCGCGGGCGCCTTCAGGCTCGGCGTGGGCTCGACGTAGGTCGGGGTCGGGTCGGCCTCGGGGGCGCAGGTCTTGGCGATGAGACCCTTGCCGGAAGGCAGAGTTCCGTCCCGCAGGTACGCCACGAAGGTGTCGTCCAGGCAGGCGTTGCCGTGGAAGAGGACCTCGTGGAAGCTGCCGCCGTTCTGCACGACCAGCTTGGAGCCGGGCAGTGCCTTGCGCATCGCGACGGCGCCGGGGTACGGCGTGGCCGCGTCCTCGGTGGCCTGGAACAGCAGCACCGGCGGAAGGCCCTTGCCGGTGATCTTCAGTCGGCCCGGGCCGCCCTGGTAGGGCCAGAACATGCAGGCTGCGTTGTACCACATGTTGTTGTACGTGTAGAACGGCGCGACCGCGTTGACCTTGGCCTGGTCCTTCTTCCAGAACTCCCAGTCCCGGGGCCAGTTGCTCTCCGTGCACTGGGTGGCGTTGTAGTTCGGGAAGGTCCCGTCGTCGGCGCCCGGCGCGGCGTACCGGTTGTACGCGATGGCCAGCGGGCGGGTGTCGTGCCGGTTGAGGTAGCCCGAGAGCACCGTGGCCATCCGGGGCCAGCGCAGGAAGTTGTAGCCGCCCCCGTAGAAGGTGTCCTCGAACTCGGCCGGGCCGATCTTGCCGGGGGCGGGCGCGGCGGCCACGGGGGTGGTGCGCAGCGCGTCCTCCACGGCGTAGTACTTCTTGATCACGGCGTTCGCGTCGGTGCCGAGGTGGTAGACCGAGTCGGCCTTGGCGGTCCACTCGGCGAAGGCGCGGAAGCGCCGCTCATGCTCCTTGTCCTGGAGGATGTTGTGGTCGTACCAGGAGATGGTGGGGCCGACGATGCTGTCCAGGACCATGCGCCGCACCCGCGAGGGGTACAACTGGCCGTAGGTGGAGCCCAGTGAGGTGCCCCACGAGCCGCCGTAGAAGTTGATCTTCTTGGCGCCGAGCGCGACGCGGATCCGGTCCATGTCCCGCGCGCTGTCCACCGTCGTCATGTGCGGCAGGATCCAGCTCCAGTCCGCCGCGCAGTCGGCGGCGTACGTCGCGGCTTTGCGGAGCCACGCCTTCTCGGTGCCGTGGCTGACCTGGTAGTCGGGCCGCGCGCCGTCGAAGTAGTGGGCGTCGCAGACCACATGGGGTTCGCTGCCGTTGGTGCCACGGGGGTCGAAGCCGATCCAGTCGTACGTCGAGGCGACGTCGGCCGGGATCTGGCCGGTGATGTACGCGGGCATCCACAGACCGCTGTCGCCGGGCCCGCCGGGGTTGAGCAGGATCGGGCCCTGCTGCTTGGACTTGGGGGCGGTGGCGGGGAGCCGGTTGAGCTTGAGCTTGATCTTCCGCCCGTCGGGGTGGGTGTAGTCCAGCGGGACTTCGAGCATGGCGCACTGCAGCGCCGGGGTCGTGGTGTCACCGCAGGACGTCCAGGCGATCCGCCCGGCGTCGGCCTCCTGGCGGTCGGGGGCCGCGACGCTGTCGGGGGCCGCGGCGACCGGGACCGCGCTGCCCAGTAGGACGCTCGAGACCGCAACGGCCAGCAGTGTCAGTGGTCTTCGCATGTGCCCTCCTCAGTCGGCGCGCCGGGCCGGCGCGACGGGGTCAGAGAAATGATGTGACATGTGCAATGGCACATGTCACACGGTGGCGTTTCTCGTTACGCAACCGTGATTCGGTCCTCAATGGGCCGGGCGCCGGACGTGATCGTGGCGTACGAGACGGGGGTGGTCGAGGTGTGCAGGTCAGGCTGGCCCGCAGCGCTCCCGAAGTCGGCCCCGGCGTGGGCGAGTTGGGGCGAACCCTGCCGAAACACCCGCACGCCGGGCGTGGAGGCCGGGCGGGCGGTGGGGCGGGGGAGGCGTGACAGAGGCGCGCGGCGCGGGCCGGTGGTTGCGAAGCCGGCGGTGCGGATGGAACGCCTGGGCGCCCGCAGCCGCTTCGAGGCGGGCGTACGCTCGGTGCAGCACGGCTGGCTGCCGTCGATTCCGGGCTGAAGTGCCCGGCAGAGCCCCTGAGTTGCTGATCCCCTGAGCGATCCCTTGAAGGCCGAGCTGGGCGCGTCGGGGCGGCTACTCATTTCTTCGTGAGTACGTGAGTAGCGGGGGAACGCCGGACCGGTGGCGGCCCGGACTGATGGCCGCTCAGATGACATGCGCGGCGATGGCCTGGGCGCACGTCAGGGATTCCGTGTGTGTCGTGTCCACTTCCACGTCGTAGACGACGCCCTCGTGGGCCAGGTGTGCTTGGGAGGCGGCCATTCCCCGGGCCCGGTCACCCCGTGCCGTCTCGCGGGCCGCGGCGACCGTGCTCTCGCACCGCACGCCGACCCACAGCACGGCCAGATCGCCAATGGCTTTGCGCCAGCGCTGCTGGGAGGCGGCTCCGCCGAGGAACACGTCGTCGACGACGACCCTGGCGCCCGCCCGGGCCGTCGCCGCGACGCCTTCCATCCAGGCCGCCTCCAGCGCCCGGAAGTCCGCGCCGACGGTGACCGTGCCGTCGGAGCCGAACCCGATGCCGTCGGACGATGCCTGCATGCTCGCGGGCAGCGCGTCGACGAGCGAGTCGATGCCGAACGCCAGCCACGGATGCGGCAGTACGGCCTGAAGACACCGCACGATGCCGGTCTTGCCCGAGCTGGAGCCGCCGTTGAGAATGATCATCTGAGTCGTCACCGCGACACAGTACGGTGCACACCCCCGCGGTACGGAACGAATTTTCCGGCCAGGTGGACCGAGCCCACGCCGGTGGGCTGTTCGCGTTGGCGAGGGTGTCGCCGGGGCGGCGGGGCCACGCGGGCTCGCCGCGCGCTGTGGTCAGGCAGGAGCCCATGAGCGTTCCTACAGCACGGTGCTCCCCAGCGGCCACTCCGGCCCCGCGCGGCGGCACGAAGAACACCGCGGAGCCGTAGTGTTCGATGAACGGGGTGAGGGCGTCGTGGCGCCGGTGCAGATCGGCAACCGGGTCTGGTTCGACCGCGGCCGCGACGGCATCCAGGGCCCGGCCGAGGAGCCCATCCCCGGCGCGACGGTGACGCTGCTCGACAAGGAAGGCCAGGTCGTCGACAGCACGACGACCAATGAGCGCGGCGAGTACTCCTTCCAGGCGGAGCCGCACACCGCGTACCGGATCACGTTCGACGTGACCACGGCGAACACCGGTGGCATCCCCGAGCGACCCGCGCCCGGCGACCTCGTACCCACGGCGAAGGACCAGGGGCGCAACCGCTCCATCGAATCCAACCCCGACCCGCGTACCCAGACCGACCGGTTCACCACCGGCGCGGCGGGCGACAACGACCACACCCACGACGCCGGTTACTCCGTCCGGCCCCAGGACAAGCTCAAGATCCTGAAGCGGGACGCCACCTCCCACCAGGCCCTGCGGGGCGCCGTGTTCGAGCTGTGGCAGGAGACGAACGGGACGGGCGGGCTCCAGACCGGCGGCTCCACCCCGGAAACCAAGCACGGTGCGGCCTGCGCCCCGGACCGGCAGGGCCACTGCACCTCCCCCGGCCTCCCGCTCGGCACCTACTACCTGCGCGAGACCGCGGTGCCCGAGGGCTATCGCCTGCCCGGGCGGCCGGTGACCGGGCCGTACAGGGTGACGGCCGCCAACGCCGGGCACGGCGTCGAGGTCAGCCTGGAGAACAGGAGAGGCGAACCGGGCAAGGGCAAGGGCAAGGGCAAGGGGAAGGGGAAGGGGAAGGGGAAGGGGAAGGGGAAGGGGAAGGGCAAGGGCAAGGGCAAGGGAGGCAAGGGCGGGCCGCGGTGACCCTGACCCGGACCGCTGACCCGGGCCGCTAACCCGGACCGCCGACCCGGCCGGACCGGTCCGTCGACCACATGGTCCACCCGCCGCACGGGCCCCGAGCGCATCCGCGCATCCGGGGGCCCGTCGTCATGGCTCCACCAGCCCGGGTACCCCGCCCGACCCGCGCTTCAGCCACCGCGTGTACGCCGGGCTGGCGGCGCGGGTGTCCAGGTATCCGGCGCGCACCCGGCGCAGGATCTCGGTGTCGTGCGGGGTGAGCGGTCCGTCGCGGCGCCAGGCCAGAACATGGCGGTAGTGGAGTGGGTTTCCGGCCAGCGGGCGTACGGCGACACCGGGGACCTCGACGAACGTGGCCTGGCACAGGCTGACGGCCAGTCCGGCCCGCACGATCTCGATCAACTGGCGCCCCTCGGCCTCGTACGGGGCGTACGGGCGGCGGTGTGTCAGGGCGCAGACCGACGACCAGTACTCGCGGGTGCGGTCCCGGTCGGGGCCGGGCACAGCCCAGTCCTCCTCGAGGAGCCGCGCCAGGGTCACCTCCTCCTGGGCGGCCAGCGGATGGGCCGCGGGCAGCAGCGCGAACACGGGCTCGGTGGCGAACGGGACGAGGACCACGCCGTCGCGCGGCAGGAGCTCGTCGTGGGGGTTGTCGCCGAGGACGGCGGCCTCCAGCCGGCCCGCCGCCACGTCCTCCAGGAGCGGCACGGGGGAGTGGTGCGAGCGGGCGGTGACCTCGGTTCCGGGCAGCAACTCCCTTACCGCCACGATGAGATGGCCGATGAGCGGGCCGCCGACGGAGCCCAGGCGGACGCGGTCGGGGGCCGACATCCGCCGGGCTGCGCGGGTGGTGTCCGCGAGCAGGCCGTCGACTCCCGGCAGGATCGACTGGGCGCGGGTGAGGACCAGCTCCCCGAAGCCGGTGGGGACCGCGCCGTCGCGTCTGCGGTCGAAGAGGGCGCCGCCGAGCATGGTCTCGATACGGCGGAGCTGCGCGCTGAGCCCGGGCTGGGTCATGCGCAGCGCGGCGGCCGCCTTGGTGAGGCTCCCGGCCTCCGCGATCGCACACACCACCCGCAGGTGCCGCAGCTCCAGATCCATGGCGCGGATGTTATGGAGCGACGACATCTTTCGGACAGGGGCGGGACGACGCCACTCTTATGTGAAATGTCACATGCCATTCATCTGGAGGTCGCGAGTCCATGAGACGCACCACTCCCGCCCCTGACCGAGAGCCCGCTCTCGTCCCTTCCCCCGCCCTGCGCGCCGCGCGTCCTCGGCCCGTCATACGCCGGGCACTGCCGCTGCCCGTCCTGGCCGTCACCGTGCTGCTCCTCCTGCTGGGCGTGGCACCGGCCCGCGCGCACGCCGACGCGCCCTCCGACTGCGCACTGCGCGGCACCACCGGCTGGTCGGACGAGGGGCATGGCACCGACCGCTCCGTCTTCCAGCGCTCCACCGGCACCGTCAAGGCCGCCATGATCTTCGTGGACTTCCCGGACGCGCCGGCCACCGAGGCCCCGGCCGACGACGCCGCGCAGCTCACGCCGGGCGCGAACTGGCTGTGGAACGCCTCGTACGGCAAGGTGTGGCTCGCCATCTCCCAGCACTCCTGGTGGGTGCGCATGCCGCACGACTCCACCTCGTACGGCTTCGCGCGCGGGCTGAGCCACGAAGCCCACGAGGCGTACCTGAGGGACGCGGTCAGGGCCGCCGACCCGTCGGTGGACTTCTCCCGCTACGACATGGTCTACGTCGTCCCCACCAGGAACGCGAAGGCCATCTCCTTCACGCCGACCTATGTGTACCAGCCGGGCACGGCGGGCGTCGTCGCCGACGGCACGACCGTGAAGTGGTCCGTCACCTTCGGCCAGGACATGTGGAACTGGGGCCCCAAGCTGGTCGGCCACGAGACGGCGCACACCTTCGGCCTGCCCGATCTGTACGCCTTCGACGCGGGCAGCGACGCGCACCGGTTCGTCGGCGGCTGGGACGTCATGGGGCTGATCAGCGGGAAGGCGTCGCAGTACTTCGGGTGGGAGTCGTGGAAGCTCGGCTGGACCGACGACACCCAGGTCGCCTGCCAGGCGTCGCGCGGCACCCGCACGGTGGACCTCACCGCCGTCGAGTACGGCAGCGGAACCAAGATCGCCGTGGTGCCGACCGGGCCGACGACCGCGTACGTCGTCGAATCGCGCCGGGCTGTCCAGGCGGACACGGCGGCCTGCTCGACCGGCGCGCTCATCTACAAGGTCGACACGTCCGTGGCGACCGGATACGGGCCGATCCGTGTCGTGGACGCCAAACCGGCCGCCGCTGCGGCGAGTGGCTGCCGTCCGCTGGACGACGCGCCGTACTGGTCGGGCGAGTCGTTCGCGGATTCCGCGGCCGGGGTGCGGATCGACGTGCTGAGCGCGAACGGCTACGGGGAGCGGGTCCGTATCACCAAGTCGTAGCGGGGACAGGTGCGCAAGGGTGTGCCCCGGAACCGTTCGCGGTTCCGGGGCACACCCTTGGTCAGGCCGCCTCGGGGAAGTGACAGGCGACCTGCCGCGCCTCGCCCGGCGCGGCGATCCGCAGCACCGGCGCCTCGCTGCGGCACCGCTCCTGCGCCTTCGGGCAGCGCGGGTGGAAGGAGCAGCCCGGCGGGGGCGCGGCCGGGCTCGGCGGGTCGCCCAGGAGCGTGATGCGCTCGCGGGCCCGCTCGGCGGCCGGATCGGGCAGTGGGACGGCGGAGAGCAGGGCGCGGGTGTAGGGGTGGGCCGGGGCCGTGTACACGCGCTCCTTCGCGCCGATCTCGACGATCCGGCCCAGGTACATCACGGCGACCCGGTCGCAGACCCGCTTGACCACCGACAGGTCGTGGGCGATGAAGAGGTAGGCCAGTCCGAGTTCCCGCTGCAGGCGCTCCATCAGGTTGACGATCTGAGCCTGGACGGAGACGTCGAGCGCGGAGACGGGCTCGTCCGCGATGACGAGCCGCGGCCCCGTCGCCAGCGCGCGGGCGATGCCGATGCGCTGGGCCTGCCCGCCGGAGAACTCGTGCGGGAAGCGGTCGACGTGCTCGGGGATGAGCCCCACCAGTTCCATCAGCTCGACGGCCCGCAGCCGCGCGTCGGCCGCCGAACTCCCCTGCACCAGCAGGGGGTCCGAGATGATCCGCGCGACGGTCTGGCGCGGGTTGAGCGAGGAGTGCGGGTCCTGGAAGACCATCTGGATCTCGCGGCGCAGCGGCTTGAGCTCGCGCTGGGAGAGATGGCTGATGTCGTGGCCGTCGTAGGCGATCGAGCCGCTGGAGGGTTCGAGGAGGCGCACGATGGTGCGGCCGGTGGTGGACTTGCCGCAGCCGGACTCGCCGACCAGGCCGAGCGTCTCGCCGGGCGCCACGTCGAAGCTGATGCCGTCGACCGCCCGTACGGGAGCCGAGCCGCGCCGCCGGGCCGGATAGACCTTCGTCATGTCCCGTACGGACAGCAGGGGTTGGGTCGCTGTGGTCATGAAGGAGCGCCTTCGTACGTGGGGAGGTGGCAGGCCGACGCGTGGCCGGCCGGACCGGACAGCAGGGGCAGCTCGGTCTCGCAGCGCAGCCGCTCGCTCGCGGCGGCCGACGCGGCCCGGGAGCAGCGGGGCGCGAACGCGCAGCCGGGAGCCGGGGTGAGCAGGGACGGCGGGCTGCCGGGGATCGCCCGCAGCGGTGCGTCGTCGGGGTCGTCGAGCCGGGGCAGCGAGTCGAGCAGCCCTCGGGTGTAGGGGTGGGCCGGCGCCCCGAACAGGGTGTCCACCGGGGCCTGTTCGACCGCCCGGCCGCCGTACATCACCAGGACCTCGTGGGCGACGCGGGCCACCACTCCCAGATCGTGGGTGATCATGACGACGGCGAGTCCGTGTTCCTGCTGCAGCCGGGCGATCAGCTCCAGGATCTGGGCCTGCACGGTGACGTCGAGCGCGGTGGTCGGCTCGTCCGCGATCAGCAGCTCGGGCTCGCAGGCCAGCGCCATCGCGATCATCACCCGCTGGCGCATACCGCCGGAGAACTGGTGCGGGTACTCGCCCGCCCGGCGCCGCGGCTCCGGGATGCCGACCTCGGCCAGCATCTCCACCGCACGCCGTCGGGCCACCGCGCGGCCGGAGCGGAAGTGGACGCGGTGGTGCTCGGCGATCTGCTCACCGACCGTGTAGTAGGGGTGGAGGCTGGACAGCGGGTCCTGGAAGATCATCGCCATGCGGCGGCCGCGCAGCCGGTTCAGCTCACGCTCCGTCAGACCCACCAGCTCTTCGCCGCCGAGGGTGATGGAGCCGCTGACCTGGGCGCCGGTGTGCAGGCCCAGGACGGCCATGGAGGTGACGGACTTGCCGGAGCCGGACTCTCCCACGATGCCGAGCGTGCGGCCCCGGTGGACGTCGAAGTCGAGCGAGTCGACGGCGCGTACGGGACCGCGCTGCGTGGGGAAGGTGACGCTCAGGTTCCGCACGGACAGCAGGGGCTCGCGCGCGTCCGCCAGGTGGGTCGCTCGTGGCACGTCCCGGAGGGACGAGGTGGGGCGGGGCGCGTCCATCAGTACCTCACTCGCGGGTCGACGACGGCGTAGAGCAGGTCGACGGCCAGGTTGGCGACGACGATGAAGGCGGCGGCGAGCAGGGTCACACCGAGGATGACGGGCTGGTCGCCGCTGGACAGGGCGCCGTAGAAGAGCCGTCCGATGCCTGGCAGCCCGAAGATGGACTCGGTGATCACCGCGCCCGCGAGCAGTCCGCCCAGGTCCATTCCGAAGATGGTCAGGATCGGCGTCATACCCGCCCGCAGCCCGTGCTTGACGACGACCGTGCGCCGGGGCAGGCCCTTGGCGCGGGCGGTGCGGATGTACGGCTCCGCCATGGTCTCGATCATCGAACTGCGGCTCTGGCGCGCGTACATGGCCGCGTACAGCACGGCGAGCGCGAGCCAGGGCAGCAGCAGGTTGGACGCCCAGTGGACCGGGTCCGAGCCGAAAGGCACGTACTGCGGATACGGCAGCAGCCCCGCGGTTCTGATCAGGCCGTAGATCAGCATCATGGAGGTGAAGTAGACGGGCAGCGAGGCCGCGGCGACCGCGCCGACCATCAGGACCTTGTCGGTGAGGGTGTCCTTGCGCAGTGCCGCCGTGACGCCGGCCGACAGACCGAGCACCAGCCACAGGACGGCCGAGCCCAGTGCGAGCGAGGCCGAGACCGGAAGCCGGTCCATGAGCAGCCCCCACACCGACTCGCTGTTCTCGTACGAGTAGCCCAGGCACGGGAAGTCGCAGTGCAGCGCGTACTGGCCGCTGCCCATGGTGCGCCCGGTGAAGATGCCGGAGGCGAAGTCCCAGAACTGCTTCCAGATGGGCTGGTCGAGGCCCATGTGGGTGCGGATCGCCGCCAGGCGTTCGACGCTGCACGACTTGCCGCACGCGGCGGCGGCCGGGTCGGAGGGCAGCACGTAGAAGATGGTGAAGGTGACGGCGGCGATCGCGATCAGGACGCCGGTCACCGCGAGCAGCCGGCGGCCGATGTAGAGGATCATGAGCGGCTTCCCCTCGGGTCGAGGATGTCCCGCAGCGCGTCGCCGAGCAGGGTGAAGGCGAGCACCGTGAGGAAGAGGCAGGTGCTCGGGATGACGAAGTACATGGGGTCCGTGTCGTAGAAGGCGACGCTCTCGGCGATCATCTGGCCCCAGGAGGGCGTGGGCGGGCGGACGCCGACGCCGAGATAGCTCAGCGCCGCCTCGGTGGCGATCATGCCGGGGATGATCAGCGTGGTGTACGCGATGACGGGCCCCGCGACGCCCGGCAGGATGTCGCGGGTGAGGATCCGCCAAGAACCTGCGCCGTTGACGCGGGCCGCGTCGACGTACTCGCGGTGCTTGAGCGAGAGGGTCTGGCCGCGGACGACCCGGGCGATGCCGGGCCAGCCGAACAGGCCGATCACCGCGGTCATCAGGATGATCCGGTTGACGTCCTTGGCCACCGACATCATCGCGATCATGAAGATGAGGGAGGGGAAGGACATGGTGAGGTCCATGAGCCTGCTGAGGACCGCGTCGGTGCGGCCGCCGAAGTAGCCGGCCGCGATCCCGGCGGCCGTCCCCGCGACCACGACGATCGCGGTCGCGGTGAAGGCGATCAGCAGGGAGACCTGGGCGCCGTGCACGACACGGGCGAACAGGTCGCGTCCGCTGACGGGTTCCACGCCCAGCCAGTGGTCGGCGGAGATGCCGCCGAGGGCGCCGAGCGGCTGGCCGCCCAGATACGGGTCGACGGCGGTCTTGTCGAACTCCTCGGGCGACCAGCCGCCGAGCCTGCTCAGCAGGGGAGCGGCGGCCGCCATGACGACGAAGAGCGCCACGACGGCGAGGGAGATCTTGACGGAGGTGCGGCGGCGCAGTTCCGCGCGGGCCAGCTGCCAGGGGCCGCGGCCCGCCGGCGCTGCGGCCACCGGTGCGAGGGTGGTGGTCATGATCCGGCAGACCCTCAGCCCTGGCTCTTCGAGGGGTCCTTGAGGCCGGCCGTGGCGTAGTCGAGCTGACCGCCGAAGGAGGTCTGGCCGTAGGCGCCCGCGATGTTGGTACCGAGCACCAGCGGCCAGCGGCGCACCAGGACCGGGACGGCCGGGGCCTTGGCGAGGATCTCGCCGTCCAGCTGCTGCCAGGCGGCGTTGGCCTGCTTGGCGTCCGTCATGGCGGCGATCTCGTCCATCTTCTTCATGGTCGCGTCGTCGCGGAAGAGCGAGTGGTTGCCGGAGTTGCCCTTCTCCTTGATGTAGCGGCCGTCGAAGACGAAGGGGAGGAAGGTGGATCCTGACGGGTAGTCGGGACACCAGCCCGTGTAGACCATGTCGGTCCGGTTCTTGGTGTCACCGATCGTCGCGTAGAACGCGGACGGGTCGACGGTCTCGATGGTGACCTTGATCCCGGCCTTGCCGAGCGCCTGCTGGATCGCCTCGCCGCGCCCCTTGTCGCCGGTCGAGACGGTCATCTTGGTGGTGAACCCATCCGGCTTGCCCGCGTCCTTGAGGAGCTGCTTGGCCTTCGCCACGTCGCCGGCCACCGGCACCTTCGAGGTGTCCGGCTGCTTCCCGCCGAAGAGGGAGGCGGGCATGTACGCGGTGGACGGGTCGTTGAAGGCGGGGCCGCCGGACGCGGTCAGGACGGAGTCCTTGTCGAGGGCGTACTGCACGGCCTGACGCACCTTCACGTCGTCGAACGGGGCGCGCCCGGTGTGCATCTGGACCATGTCGGTGCAGTTGGTGGACTCGGCGATCAGGCGCTTGCGGACCTCGGCGCTGGGCAGCACCTTGGCGGCGCTCTCCGGACGCAGGGCGCCCCAGGAGACGGCGGAGGCGTCCGCGCCCTGGGAGGCGATCAGCCGGTCGTCGATCTGGTTGGCCTTGAGCCCCATCACCATCACGAGCTTGTCCGGGTACGCCTTGCGCACCTGGTCGGTGGCGGCGTCCCAGTGGGTGTTGCGCACCAGCACCAGCTTCTTGCCCCGCTCGTACGAGTCGATCTTGTACGGGCCCGAGGAGAACGGCCGGTTGTCGTACTGGGGGCCCTTGTCCTGCGCCCGCGGGACCGGCGCGAAGGTCGGCATCACGGTGGCGTTGGGGAACTCCGCGAAGGGCTTGCGCAGCTCGAAGACGATCGTGTGGTCATCCGGCGTCTTGACGGAGTCCAGGTGCTTGCCCTGGGCCGGACCCTGGTAGCCGTCGGCGCCGGCGAGGTAGCGGGCCGCGTAGTCGGCGCCGCCGGGCAGGTCGGGCGAGAAGGACCGCTCCACGTTGTACTTCACGTCCTGAGCGGTGACGGGGGTGCCGTCCTCGTACTTCACCCCCGGCTTGAGGTGGAAGGTCCAGGTCTTCGCGCCGTTGGAGGAGGTGCCCAGATCGGTGGCCAGGTCGGGCACGAGTTCACCGCCGCCGGTGCCGGGGGCCGCCTTGTAGGTGACCAGGGTGCGGTAGAGCAGCCGGGTGCCGAAGTCCATGTCGTTCATGACCCAGTTGCGGGCCGGGTCGAGGTGGGTGAAGTCCTGGTTGGACAGGACGGTCAGGGTGCCGCCCTTCTGGGGGGTGCCGCCCACGACGGTGCCCGCGTTGGCGGTCGCGGGGTTCTTGCCTCCGGCGTCCGGTCCCGCGTCCGAGTGCTTGGTCTTCGAGCAGCCGGTCGCCCCCAGGGCGAGGGATGCCGCCAGGGCGGTGGCGAGGGCGGTGAGGGTGCGCTTGTTCATCAGTGGTCACTCCGAGAGCGCGAGAGCAGTCTGACAGCCAGAGCTGGCTGGAATGTGACCTGTAACATAGTAATGTGAAATTGTACTGACAACCCATTGGCGGCACCTTTATCTACTCGTGTCCCAAGGGGCTCGCGCGAGGCGCGGTTTGGTGCCGAGCGCCGTCTCTCGGGGGTGCCTCTTGGTGAACCTTGGTGGACACCTCTTGGCGCGCGCAGTGCAATGTGAAATATTACTGCTGTGCCCACGAGAACATCCTCGGACGTCATCGTCATCGGTGCGGGCGTGGTCGGCGCGGCCTGCGCCTACTACTCCGCACGCGCCGGCCTCACCGTCACCGTCGTCGACCGCGGCCCCGTCGCGGGCGGCACCACCGGCGCCGGTGAGGGCAACCTCCTGCTCTCCGACAAGGAGCCCGGTCCCGAACTCTCCCTCGCCCTCGCCTCCGCCGAACTGTGGCGCGAGCTGGCCGAACTGCTCCCGCCGCAGATCGAGTACGAACCCAAGGGCGGCCTGGTCGTCGCCTCGGGCGAGCCCGGGATGAAGGCCCTGCGCGACTTCGCGACCGGACAGCAGCGGGCCGGTGTGCGGGCCGAGGAGGTCCCGGCGGACCGCCTGTACGACCTGGAGCCCCACCTGGCCCCGGGCCTGGCGGGCGGCTTCCACTACCCGCAGGACGCCCAGGTCATGCCCGCCCTCGCCGCGGCCCATCTGCTGCGCGCGGGTGGCGGCCGGATCGGCCTGCGGCTCGGCGAGGAAGTCACGGCTCTGCTCACCGGGGAGGGCGGCGAGGTCAAGGGAGTGCGCACGGCCAGCGGCACGCGGATCCACGCCCCGTACGTGGTGAACGCGGCAGGCACCTGGGGCGGCCGAGTCGCCGGGCTCGCGGGCCTGGATCTGCCCGTCCTGCCGCGCCGCGGCTTCGTTCTGGTGACCGAGCCGCTGCCCCGTGTGGTGCGGCACAAGGTGTACGCGGCGGACTACGTCGCCGACGTCGCCAGCGACTCCGCCGCGCTCCAGACCTCGGCGGTGGTCGAGGGGACGGCCGCGGGCCCGGTCCTGATCGGCGCCAGCCGGGAACGGGTCGGCTTCGACCGCACCCTGTCCACCGAGGCGCTGCGGCGCCTGGCCGCCCAGGCCGTCGCCCTCTTCCCGGTCCTGGGTGGCGTACGGGCACTGCGCACGTACGCGGGCTTCCGCCCGTACCTCCCCGACCATCTGCCCGCCATCGGCCACGACCCCGGGATGCCGGGCCTCCTGCACGCCTGCGGCCACGAAGGGGCGGGGGTCGGCCTCGCCCCGGTCACCGGGCTGATCGTGGCGGCGTGCCTGACCGGAGGTGAACTGCCGTTGGACATCGCCCCGTTCGCGCCCGGCCGATTCACGGCGACGGGCTGAGGGGAGCCGGCCGACTCGCCCTTCGCGGTGGCGGCCTGGCGACTTCCCGGCTCCGGCTCCGGGACATCCCGATCCTGTCTGTCTCCCGGGTTTCCCAAACCTGGGCACGCGGGCCCGCCTGTCGCGCTTCCCGGGCCCGCTGCCGGGGCCCTCCCGGAAGCGCCCCCTGTCTCCTCGCCCCCCACCGAACACCCGTCCCCGGACCGACCCCCGCCCGCTGTACAAGGAGGCTCCCCGTGCCCCGTACCCCCGCCGACCTGGTCGGGACGCGCACCGGCCCATCGTTCGAGATCACCTTCGGGGACCGGTCCGTCCGGGCTCAGCCCGGACAGTCCGTCGCCGCCGCGCTGTGGGCCGCGGGCATCCTCGCCTGGCGGACCACCCGCACCACCGGCCGCCCGCGCGGCGCGTTCTGCGGCATCGGGCAGTGCTACGACTGCCTCGCCACCATCAACGGACAGCCCAACCGAAGAGCTTGTCTGGTGCCCGCCCGCCCCGCAGACACGGTGATCGCCCAGGAAGGACACGGCCATGCGTCCCTCGGCTGACACGCCCGCGGCGTCCGAGGCGCGCGACCCGTACGACCCGTACGATCTCGCCGTGATTGGCGCGGGCTGCGCCGGGCTCGCCGGGGCCGTCACCGCCGCCGAACTCGGCCTGTCCGTCGCCCTGTTGGACGCATCGCCGCAGATCGGCGGGCAGTTCTTCCGACACCCCGCGCCGGACGCCGGGGCGACGCGCCCCGAGGCCCTGCACCACGACTGGTCCCTCTTCACAGGGCTTCGGCGGCGCCTGGAGGCCAGTGAGGTGCACCACCTCGGCGGCCATCACGTGTGGACCGTCACCCGCGACGGCGACGACGGCCCCTGGGCCGTCCACGCCGTCACCGGCGCAGACGGAGGCGAGGAGCGGCCGGTACGGGTGCGGGCCCGGGCGGTGCTACTCGCGACCGGCGCGTACGAGCGGCAACTCCCCTTCCCGGGATGGACGTTGCCCGGCGTGGTCGGTGCGGGCGGGGCGCAGGCCATGCTGAAGTCCGGCCTGGTGCTGCCCGGCAGGCGGGTCGTGGTGGCGGGCAGCGGCCCCCTGTTGCTCGCGGTCGCCTCCTCGCTGGCCGCCGCCGGGGCGCACGTGCCCGCCGTCATCGAGGCTTCCGGATACCTGGGCTACGCCCGCCAGCCGTACGTGCTCGCGGCCAACCCGCGCAAACTCGCCGAGGCGGCCGTGCACGGCGGAGCGCTGCTGCGCCACCGGGTACGGCTGCGCACCCGCAGCGCCGTCACCGAGGTGCACGGCACCGAGCGCGTGGAGGCGGTCACCGTGTCCCGGCTCGACCGCGAGTGGCGGCCCGTACCGGGCACCGGTCGCCGGATCGAGTGCGACGCGCTGGCCGTGGGCCACGGCCTGGCGCCGCAGATCGAACTGGCCACCACTCTGGGGTGCGCCACCCGCACCACCCCCGACGGCACCACCGCCCTGGTCCTGGACGCCTCTCAGGAGACGTCGGTACGAGGACTGTGGGCAGCGGGGGAGACCGGTGGCGTCGGCGGGGCCCGACTGGCCGATGTGGAAGGCGAGTTGGCGGGCCTCGCGATCGCCGCCCGGCTGAGCGGGCACCCCGCCCTCTACGGCCGCGGCCGCGTCCGGGATCTTGAGCGCCGCCGGGACCGGATGCGCGCCTTCGCCGACGCCATGGCCGCCGCGCACGCGCCGGGTACCGGCTGGCCGCAATGGCTCACCGACGACACCGACGTGTGCCGGTGTGAGGAGGTGACCGCGCACAGCGTCCGCGCGGCGGTCACCGACCTCGGGGCGCGCGACGCCCGCACCGTCAAGCTGTTCACCCGGGCGGGGATGGGCTGGTGCCAGGGCCGGATGTGCGGTGCGGCCGTGGCCTGCCTGGTCGGGCAGCACGACGGCGCGGCCCCGCTCGCGGATCCGCCCCCCGAGCGGCGGCCGTTCGCGGTGCCGGTACCCCTGCGCGCGCTCGGCTCGCTCGACGATCCCGTACCAGCCCCGCACACCCCCACGACGGACTGACCCCGGGCGCCGCCCCTTTGGGGTGACTTGCGCCCACCAGTGAAATGTCACATCACATAGAGAGGCTGCCGACATGGCCAGCAACACCGTGAACACCCCCGCGAACAGCACCTGGAACCCCACCCGTCCCTGGCGCGGCATCATGGTCGCCACCGCCCTGCCCCTGCGCGAGGATCTGTCCGTCGACTATGACGCCTATGCCGCCCATGTGCGCTGGCTGATCGACAACGGCTGCGACGGTGTCGTGCCGAACGGCTCCCTCGGCGAGTACCAGACGCTGAGTGACGAGGAGCGTGCCCGTGTGGTCGACGTGGCCGTGGAGGCGGC